>CALMTT010000146.1 GCA_937872615.1 uncultured Verrucomicrobiaceae bacterium
AGTAAAGCCATACCGGCGTTGACGGTTTTCCAAAATTTTGGAAATTCGGCGTTGACACCCCCACCCTCGATAGGTATTATGCGGGCTCTGCGAGAAACAAGATAACGAGAAGATAAACCGCAAGATAGCGGTGTGTGTACGGTTCGTTTCGACAATCATAACCCCTACGAAGCAGTCCAGAGCACTCTCGAGCTCACCCACTCCTTGTGACGCACCGGTTTGCGTACAAGAGCAGATCGACGAAGGAGGTAATAATGGGATTCCGTTGCATCACCCATGGCTCGCTTACTGCCCTCATACTCATTTCATCCCTCGGTTCCGCATCCGCATACGCCCAGCAATCCCAGCAATCATCCGAAGACGTACCCTCGCTGAAGCAGGACGCTTACGACGCTTCCCGATACGTGGAGTCGACGGCGACGCCTGACGCCCAGAAGGCGCCGGTCGTTCTCCAGCCGCTCGCGCCGTTGCTGGCGTGTCTGGGGTTTCGCGTGCCGATGATTTCGGGTCGTGGGCTTGGCATCACGGGCGGCACGTTGGACAAGCTTGAGTCGATTCCCGGCTTTCGCACCCGGCTCGACGAGGCGGAGATCCATCGCGTGATCGAAAAGACCGGCTGCGTGCTCATCGGCCAGACGGACAGCATTTGCCCCGCGGACAAAAAGCTCTACTCGCTGCGCGATGTAACCGGCACGGTGCCAAGCATCCCGCTCATCACGGCGAGCATCCTGAGCAAAAAACTCGCCGAAGGACTCGACCGACTCATCCTCGATGTGAAGCACGGCGCCGGTGCCTTCATGCGCAGCTACGATGATGCCAATGCGCTGGCGCAAAGCATGGTGAGCACGGCCAAAGTGCTCGGACTGAAGGCCAGCGTGCACATCAACGCGATGAACGAACCCACTGGCCATGCCGCGGGCAATGCGCTGGAGGTCATCGAGGCCGTCGAATGCCTGCATGGCCGGGGACCGGCTGATTTGGAGGAGATCTGTCTCAACCTCGCCGGAGCCGTGTCGATCTCCTCGCGGGCTCACTTGCGGCAGTTTCTGCATGATGGCTCCGCTTGGCGGAAGTTTCAGCAGATCGTCGAGGCGCAGGGCGGTGATGTGTCGAAGCTCGAAAAACTCGCACAGGTGCATCGAGCCCCGGTGATCCGCGAAGTGCGGTCCGAAAGCTCGGGCGTGCTGCGCCGCATGGATGCGTATCAAACCGGTCTCGCCGTGCTGAACCTCGGTGCAGGTCGCTCGAAGGCCAGTGACCCGGTCGACTTTGCCGTGGGCTGCGATCAGATCGCCAAAACGGGCACGGAAGTGCAGGTGGGGCAGGTGCTGGCCCGCATTCACGCTCGCAGCGAATCGGCTGCGGAGGCCGCGGAACACACGATGCGGGAGGGCATCACGATTGAATGAGGTGACCATGGACTCGCGCAGCCTTCACGACCTCACCTTTGACCAGATGGAAGCCCTGCTCACCAGCGAGGGGCTTCGTCCGCTGCATGCGAAGACACTTTGGAACACGCTGCAATACCGCTCCCTCACCGATCCGCTCTCGCGTGAGGACTTGGCCCCGCCGCTGCGGCGATGGCTGGAGGCTGCGCTGGGCTCTGGCACGTGGAAGCTCGATGTGCCGCCGCTGAATCTCGATGTGCCCAGCGGCGATGGTTTGACGCGGAAATCACTGCTGAAGCTCGCTGACAACCAGGAGATCGAAACGGTCATCATGGGCTACGACGGCCGACACACGGCCTGCATCAGCACGCAGGCCGGTTGTGCCATGGGCTGCGTGTTTTGCGCCACCGGCCAGATGGGCTTCGTGCGTCATTTGCGCCCCGGCGAGATCGTCTCGCAGGTGCACCATGCCCGCCGCGTGCTCGCGGAGCAGGGCAAACGACTGCGCAATCTCGTCTTCATGGGCATGGGCGAGCCTTTGCACAACTACGACGCCGTCATGACGGCGCTGGACATCATCACGCACACCAGCGGCATCAACATCGGGCCGTCCAAAGTGAGCATTTCCACCGTTGGCGTCGTGCCTGGCATCCTGCGGCTCGCCGAGGAGAACCGCCCCTACAATCTCGCCGTCTCGCTGCATGCCGCCACGGATGAGGAACGCAGCGCCATCGTTCCTGCGAACCAGCGCTGGCCTCTGCCGGACTTGCTGGCGGCCTGTCACCGTTACAACGAGCAGACCGGGAGACGCATCTTCTTTGCCTGGACGCTCATTCATGGCGTGAACGACACGCCGGAGCATGCGAAACGCGTGGCGGAGCTTCTGCGAGGTCTGGATGCCCATGTGAACCTTATCCCGCTGAATCGCACGGCGGGCTACGAAGGCATCGAAAGTGCCGAGGAGGCCGCGAACGAGTTCCACCAGCTTTTGCAGGAGGCTGGCTATCCCTGCACCATCCGCCAGCGTCGCGGCATCGATGTGGCCGCGGGTTGTGGGCAGCTCCGGGCGGAAAAACAACGCCGCCGTCAGGCTGCGTGAGCTGACGGCGGCGTCGAAAAGGATTCGTGATGAACTAAGCCTGGGCAGCAGGAGCTTCGGCAGCTTCAGGAGCCTTCGGCATGCTGAAGCGATAGCGGATCTTGCCACGCTTGGCGGAGGCGCGGGCCTTGCGGCGATAGCGCTCCTTGGGGGTTTCGAAGGCGCGAAGGCGACGGACTTCTTCGAGGATACCGTCCATCTCAAGTCGGGTCTTCAGACGCTTGAGAGCGCGGTCAACAGGTTCGCCTTTGCGGATTTGAACTTCAGTCATGGTAGATCGTAGGGGGGTAGGAAAGGGCGGCGAAAGTAGGGGCAGGACCGCATCCGTCAAATGGAATGTCAGGCCCTTTGAAGGACATTTTTCAGGCTTTGGCCTCCTCCGTGGCCTTCTTCCCGGCCAGTCGGCGGACAAAAAACACCACGCCAAGGCCCGTCAGGACTCCGAGAGCCATGCTCGGCGGGATGTCGGAGGGCCAGTGAGCCCCGCAGTAAATGCGTGACCAGGCCACAGCGGCCGCGAGCAGGTAAACACCCAGCCCGATGCGCCGGTAAAAACACGCCACCACGGTGGCCACGGCAAACATGTTCACCGTGTGGCTGGAGGGAAAGGACTTGCCGCGCAGCTCGCCCCGCGGCGAGCTCATTTCCCGCACCGGCTTCACAAACAACCGCATCACCGGTGGTGTGGCATGGCCCAGATCGCGGATGATGACGCCTTCCATCGCATCGCGAGGCCGCACCCGGCCGACGAGCTTCTTCAGCGTATTGGAAACAAGCGCATCGCCGATGCCGATGGCCAGCGCAGCGCAGAGAAACATCACGCGAGCCTTTCTTCCGCCTCGCAGGACGAGGGCGAGGGACACGAGGACCAGCGGCGGCATCCAGGCCTCGATGGCGGAGATCGCGGGCATGACGTAGTCGAGCCAGCCGGTGGACCACGTCTGATTGATGAGGCGCAGCAAATCGAGATCCCAGGTGCTCATGAGGGGCGGATGGCCTTCCAGGTTTTCAGCTTCACACCGCGGAACACGCCGAACTCGCGCTTCTCGGAGCCCAGCGGGATGGAGATGGCTCCCACGCGCTCCAGCTTCTCAAACGACTCACGCACCTGCGGCGGGATATATTCCTCGGTCAGCCCTTCCGGCACGAGGATCATCGCGTGCTTGCCGATGCATTCCTCCGGCCCCGGCCAGATCTCATACTGCGACTGCGGGAAGCCGCTGGCCTCCCAGCGATACATCCGCGGATGGCTCGGCATGTAGAAAGCCATCCACGCCGCGTGGTAGCGATGGCCCAGCGTCATCACAAAGGTGTTATCGAGCTCCGGCATCTTTTGCAGCCACGCATCTGCTTCGATGCCCGCCTCACGCCAGCCGCGCAGGCTCGCCACCTTGTTGATCGTCTTCAACTCGGTGCTCATCACCACGATCAAGGCCACATGAATGATCAACGCGATGCCAAACGCGATGCGCAGCGACCAGCGACGCCAGCTCTCGCGGCCGCTTTCCAGCATCCAGGCCGCCGCGAGGATGATCGCAGGCACAAAGAAGGCCGCGGGCCAGTTCGGATTGATGCGCTGGCGCAGTGCCAGCAGGGCAAAGCAGGCCAGCGCAGGTCCCGCGCACAGCCAGAGGTAACGCATCGGCCGTGAGAGCCCGCGAAAGCCTCGAAACGCACGCCACAGCGCCGCGATCATCGCGATGAAAAGCACCGGCGTATACACCAGCGCCTGCAGGCCGATGTTTTCACCCGTGCGGCCCAGCCACTTGCTGAAGGTGGGAGTCGAGGAAGAATCAAAATGATGCTTCGTGTGCTCCAGCGTGATCCAGCCATGCTGTTGATTCCACCAAAGCACCGGACCGATGAACAGCAGGCCCAGCACCGCGGCCATCCAAAAGCCCGGACGACGCAGCAAGCCGCGGTCCTCCGTCGACAGCGCCGCGAAGACGATCATGAGCACCGGGAAGACCAGCATCATCTGCTTGCTCAAGCAGCCAAAGCCAATCACCAGGCCCAGCAACAGCCAGCGGAGCCACTTCTCCGGAGCCTGCGCCGCCCGCCAGAAGAGCCACAGGCCGCAGGTCCACGCCAGCAGCAGCGGCGCATCAATCGTGAGCAGCAGGCACAGGCCCGCGTTTCCAGGCGTCAGCACCATCAGCAACGCCGCGAGACCAGCCACGCGTTCACCCAGCAGATCGTGAGCGAGCCTCCAGGTAAGCAGCAAGGTCACCAAGCCCAGCAGCAGCGCCGTGAAGCGGATGCCCCATTCCGCATTGCCCGTGAGCCAGCCGATCACACCCATCATCCAGCCGATCATCGGCGGCTTCGAGTAGTAGCCCCAGTCCGGCCGGCGGCCCCAGTCCCAGTAGTAGGCCTCATCGCCCGCGAGATCCGCGCCATTCACCACCACCAGCATCATCACCAGCCGCACGAGCACGATCACACCCAGCCACAGCCAGAGGCGGCGTCCGCGCAGTTGGTCCAAAACAGAGTCTAAGGTCACGCAGCCCCTAAACAGGCCTGAAGGGTGAGTTTCAAGTTTCAGGTTCCAAGTTTCAAGAAACAGACCTCAGCCCAGGGACTTGAAACCTGAAACTTGAAACTTGTAACCCCGCTCCCCTCACCTCGCCTTTTCCAGCACACTCCATCCCCCTTTGAAGACGTAAGCGTCCTTCACAAAGCCCATCTCCTTCAGCCGCTCCATCACCTTCCGGCTCGCCTCGCATTTCTGGCCGCTGCAATACACCACCACCGGCTTCGTGTTCGTCTGCAACGCATCGAGATGCTGCACGAGTTGCTCGTCAAACTGCTGTTCGCTCACATTTAGCGCCCCCGGCATGTGCTTCGCCGCAAACTGGTCCGCAGGCCTCGCATCGATCCACAGCACGTCATCGTGAAACTTCTCGCGGATCACCGGCAGGCTCACCTCGTCATCGCGCAGCGGTTCCTGCGTCAAATACAGCGCCGGGGCACGTGGATGCCATGCCTGCGTGCCAAACGCCGCCACCGCCGCCAGCGCGACGAGGATCAAAGCCTGCCCGAGGGCCTTCATGGAGCCTTCGCGGCCTCCGCGGGCTTGTTGTAGATGCTAAAGAAGGCCAGTTGGCGTTGGTATTTCGGGATCGTGCTGTCCGTCTCGATCTTCAAAGCGCCTAGCGTCACCTCCTTCGTGCTCTTCGGCTTCACCGTCACCAGATACTCACGGCCCGGCGTGACCTCCTTCCAGGAGAATTCCACGTTGTCGCGGGTCGCGGTGATGTTCTTGATCGTCATCGGCGTGTCCGCGTTCATCTTCACCGTGGTCGTCTTCTCCACCGGCTCCTCGCCCACCCACCACTGGATCGTCTTCGGCTCGATGTCCACGACCGCCGGGATGTCGAGGATGAAGGTGATCACCCATTCCTTCTGTTGCGGATCATCCGTGAGCGCCGTGATCAGCTTCTCATGCCGGCCGACAAAGGTGGACACCTTGAACTCTGCCGTGCCCGTGCCTTCCTCGCCCGGTTGATACACCGCCTTGTCCAGTTCCGCACTCAGGCAGGAGCAGGAACTCTCCAAGTCGAAGATCTTCACCGCCTTCGTGCCCTTGTTGCGGAATTTGAAGGTTGTCTTCACGACCTCGTCCGCCGGTTTCGGCTTCACTTCGATCGCAGGCAGTTCCGTGGCCATCTCGGCGCGGGCGGCGCCGAGCATCAAAAACAGCATCCCGAGGCAGGTGGTTGGTTTCATGCCTGGAAATCTAGCCCCTCAACCCCAAGCTGGCAAAGCCCTCGTGCAACCAAGTAGGCTTGAGACGCCAATCAGGTCCCGCTTTGGAAAACCGCGTCTTGCACAGCTGCGGCACTGGTTTACGCGTACTCACCCCATGAGCGACACCACCTCTGAAACGCCCGCCTCTCCTTCAGATCTGCCGGAGGAGGACAAGCCGAAGAAGCCTGCCACGGCCGAGGA
The DNA here is from genome assembly GCA_937872615.1 of uncultured Verrucomicrobiaceae bacterium. GTDB lineage: Bacteria > Verrucomicrobiota > Verrucomicrobiia > Verrucomicrobiales > Verrucomicrobiaceae > Prosthecobacter. The sequence goes on from CALMTT010000146.1 coordinate 6,439, forward strand.
GGTCAGCCGCAAGCTCGAAGACTTCATCAAGAACACCCTCGGTGGCCAGGTGCTCTTCACCCGCATCGACGGCCCCATGCCGCGCAAAGAGGCCGATGAAGGCTCATCCTCACCAGAGTCCCCTGCCCCGGACAACAGCGCCGCCTTTGAGTTCCGTTTCAAGCCGGCTGAGATCAAGACTCACCTCGACCGCTATGTCATCCGCCAGGATGAGGCCAAGAAAGTGCTGGCCACCGCGGTCTGCGATCATTACCACCACGCCCGCATGCTGCACGATCATCGCCGGCAGCACCCGGATGCTGCTCCGTTGGAGTTCTCGAAGCAGAATGTGATCATCGCAGGCCCCACCGGCGTCGGAAAGACCTACCTCGTCAAACACATCGCCGATCTCATCGGCGTGCCGTTCGTGAAAGCGGATGCCACGAAGTTTAGCGAGACCGGCTACGTGGGCGCCGATGTCGATGACATGGTGCGCGATCTCGTCAGCAAGGCAGACGGCGACATCGAACTCGCCGAGCATGGCATCATCTACCTCGATGAGATCGATAAGCTCAGCAGCGGCCCCGAGCGCCTTGGACGTGATGTGAGCGGTCGTGGTGTGCAAACCGCTCTGCTAAAGCTCATGGAGGAGACGGAAGTGCCGCTCTACGCTCAAAACGACATCCGCAGCCAGATGCAGATGATGTTTGATACACGCAAAGGCCGCACCGGCCGCGAGGTGATCAACACGCGAAACATTCTCTTCATCGTCAGCGGCGCCTTTTCCGGCCTGGAGAAGCTCATCGAGAAGCGCACGAACCGAAAGGCCATCGGCTTCGTCTCCGCCACCGATGCCGAACGCACGCCCGCCGAGCATCTGCTCCGCGATGCGATCACGAAGGACTTCATCGACTACGGTTTCGAGGCTGAATTCATCGGCCGCCTGCCGGTGCGTGTTGTGTGTGATCCGCTCAGCGCGGACGACCTCTTCGACATCATGAAAACCAGTGAAGGCAGCCTCATCCGCCAGTATGAGCGGGAGTTCGCCGCCTACGGCATCAAGGCCGTTTTCCACGATGACGCCCTGCGTGAGATCGCCGCCCGCGCCGCCGAGGAGAAAACAGGCGCTCGCGGCCTTGTCACCGCCTGGGAGAAAGTGCTGCGCGAGTTCAAATTCGAAATGCCAAGCCTCGGTCTGCCCGAATTGCAGATCGATGCCGCACTGGTCAAATCGCCTCAAACCGCCCTCGAACGTTGCCGACAGGAGGCGCTGACCTTTGTGAACCAACTTGGAGCGGCTCACGCCGGTGAAGTTGCTGCCTTCAGCGATGATTTTCTTCGCCAGCATGGCTTCCGCCTCGCTTTCGAACCCGCTGCCATCGCCGCCATCGCCAGCCGAGCGCAGCGTGAGGGACGTTCAATCCCGGCGATGTGCTCGCTGCTCTTCAAAGACTACCCGTTTGGCCTCAAGCTGGTCTCGCGCAGCACCGGTGTCACCGAGTTTCGCATCCCGGCCGAGGCGGTTGATCATCCTGATCCCTGGTTGAGCGAGCTCGTCGTGCAGGCCTGCCGCCCCGAACCGCACATCGGCTGATTTTTACGCGACTGCTGTCATACAGCGGCGTTTCACGAGGCACTCAACGCCAGCTTCATGAAACCTGCCCTTTTCTTGCTCATCGCCACCGCCGCGGTCGCCCAAAACGCCGCGGACCTCGCCTTTCAGAAATACGATGCCGATCAGGATGGCAAGGTCACGCCCGCCGAACTGCCTCAGGAGTCGGTCTTCAAGCGCTTCGACCTCAACAGCGATGGCAGCATCACTCTCGAGGAAACGCGCAGCGTGATGGGAGGCACTTCCGAATCGACCGCCGGTATCCCCACCGACCTCAATCAAGGCAAGCGCCTCTGGCAGCGGCTCGACAAAAACAAGGACGGAAAGCTCACGCGCGATGAAGTGCCGCAAGCAGCCGTCTTTGTCCGCTTTGATCTCAACAACGATGGCACGATCACACAGGACGAAGGCCGCAAAGTCGTCGAAAACGCCCTAAAGCCCAAAAGTGATGCGGGCACTCCTGCCCGCACTGAAACCGCCGTGCCAGTCGTCACCTCCGGCCCGCGCGTGCTCAAAGGCACCGAACTCGGTATCGGCCGCCAGATTGCTGATTTGAGCTTCACCGACCTCAACGGAGCACCACACAAGCTCAGCGAGTTCAAATCGAGCGTCATCGCCATGACGAGCGCGACATGCCCAGTGAGCAAAAAATACATTCATAGCCTCGCCCGGCTCGAGAAGGACCTTCGCGAGCAAAACATCGCGCTCATCCTCGTGAATCCCTTCGCCAGTGAGTCGACGGAAGAAGTCAAAGCGCAGCTCGGCGAGGCCAAAATCACCGCCACCTACTGCCACGACAAAGAAAAAAGCTTCGCAGCCGCTTTGGACGCGCAGACGACCACCGAGGTCTTCCTCATCGATACCAAACGCACCCTCATCTACCGCGGTGCGCTGGATGACCAGTATGGCATCGACTACAGCCACGATGCGCCGCGCACAAATTACCTGCGAAACGCCGTCACCGCCATGCTAGCCCGATCACTGCCGCCGATTGCTGCCACGGCCGCGCCGGGATGCGAACTCGACTTCCCCGCCAAAAACTCCGCAAAGACCACGATCACCTACCACCGCGATGTCGCGCGCATCCTCCAGCAAAACTGCGTCACCTGCCATCGCGACAACGGCATCGCACCCTTCGCCTTGGACGACATCGCCGAGGTCACCGACCGCGCGAAGGTCATGAAACGCGTCATCAGCGAAGGCACCATGCCGCCGTGGTTCGCCGCGCCGGTGCCTGAGGGCAAAGACAGCCCTTGGGCGAATGATTGCAGCCTCAGCACCCGCGATAAAACGGATCTGCTCGCCTGGCTAAACAGCGCCGATCGTCCGCTCGGCGATCCAGCCGACGCGCCTGCACCGCTCGTGTTTGAGGAGGAATGGACCATCGGCAAGCCAGACCTCATCGTGCAGCTTCCACGCCCAGTTTCGATCAAGGCGGAGGGTTTCATGCCCTACCAGTTCCTCACCGCCGAAACCACACTCACCGAGGACACCTGGGTGCAGGGTTATGAGATCGTGCCGACCGATCGCAGCGTCGTGCATCACGTCATCGTCAGTGTGTTTGAAAAAGGCAGCAAAGCGCGGGATCGCGATGAAGGCACCGGCGGCTACTGGGCCGCGTATGTGCCCGGCAATGCCTCACAGCTCTATCCCGAGGGCTTTGCACGCAAACTACCCGCTGGAGCAACCGTCGGCTTTCAGATTCACTACACACCGAGCGGCAAGGCCACGCAGGACCAACTCCGCATGGGCCTCGTGTTTGCCAAAAGCGCACCTCGCTACGCTGTGGAGACCATCGGTGTGCCGAAGCGGAAGTTGAACATCCCGCCCGGAGCCTCCGCGCATGAGGAGACCTTCACCAAGGCGGTTCCTTACGACATGAACGTCATGGCCTACATGGCCCACATGCATGTGCGCGGCAAAGCCTTCAAATACGAGCTCATCACCGCCGATGGCACCGAGACGCTGCTCGACATCCCACGCTACGACTTCAACTGGCAGCTCCGCTACGACCTCGCGCAGCCCAAAGTGCTCCCGCGCGGCTCGCAGCTCAAAATCACCGCCCTCTTCGACAACAGCGCTGAAAACAAAGCCAACCCCGACCCGACAAAAACCGTCCACTGGGGCCCGCAGACCGTCGATGAGATGATGATCGGCTACATCGAGACCTTTCGGCCTCTCAGCAACTCGGGCGCGGAGTGACACTGAATGTGAGGTGGCATACCGCTGACACGTTTAGAGCAGCATGCGTGTACTTTTGATTCTGTGGCTGGCCGTCGCCGCCCTTCGAGCGGCTCCGAATATCCTTTTCGTCGTCAGTGATGACCAGCGACCGGACACGATTCATGCGCTGGGGAATGCGGTGATCGAGACGCCGAATCTGGACCGCTTGGTGGCGCGGGGGACGGCTTTTTCGCGGGCCTATGCGGGTTATCCGATCTGTCATGTGAGCCGGGCGCAGATGCTGACGGGCACACACGCGTTCCGAGCACTGCCAAAGTATCCGGCGGGTGCGATCGATCCGCGACTGGCGACTTTGGCGGGCACTTTTCAAAAAGAGGGCTGGCACACCTGCTACTCGGGCAAATGGCACAATGACGGGCACCCGTTGCAGCGCGGCTACACGACCACGAGCGCCCTTTACTCCAGCGGCGGCGCAAAGGGCGTCACTCAACCGGAGGTCGATGCGCGCGGCCGGCCGCTCACGGGTTATTGCGGCTGGACCTTCAAAGATCATCAGAACCGGCCTGAGCTCGAAAAAGGTGTCGGTTTGCAGCCCGACAACAGCCGGCACATCGCAGACGGAGCCATCCTTGCCATTCAAACGGCCCCCAAGGACAAACCGTGGCTGCTGCATGTGAATTTTGCTTTTCCGCATGATCCGCGCCAGTGGCCCGCGGGGTTGGAAAACCGCTACGAGGCCGCGAATATGCCTCTACCGGCTAATTTTGCCGCGAGGCATCCCTTTGATCATGGGAACATCGATGGCCGCGATGAACAACTTTTGCCTGTTCCACGCACGGAGGCGGCGGTGAAGGAGGAACTGGCGCTTTATTATGCAATGATCACTGAAATGGACGCACAACTCGGACGCATCATGGATGCGCTTCCAGCGAACGATGAGACGATCGTCGTATTCACAAGCGACCAGGGACTCGCAATCGGCAGCCACGGGCTATTGGGCAAACAGAACTGCTACGAGCATAGCATCCGCAGCCCCATGATCTTGTGCGGGCCCGAATTGCCGCAAAACGAGCGCTGCACGGCGCTGGTAACGCTCCACGATTTGTTTCCGACCTTATGCGAACTCTCGGGTCTGTCGATTCCTGTGACGGTGACTGGCAAAAGCCTCGCGCCGCTGCTGCGGCATGAAAAGGCACGTGTGCATGAATTTGTGACCGGCATGTTTACGGACACGCAGCGAATGATCTGCGACGGGCGTTGGAAACTCATTGTGTATCCCAAGATAGGACGCGAGCAGCTCTTCAACCTCGACAGTGATCCGCTGGAACAGCAAAACCTAGCCGAGAGCCCGGAACACAAGGAACTGAATGAAGCACTGCGCGGGAAACTCAAGACGTGGCGGGCGAACAACTCCGACCCTGACGTTCCTTAACGTCAGCGCCTGAGTCCCTGAGGCTTGTTTTGAACCTTGTCGATCTCGTCGCGATTCAAGTTCACCTCACGTTCGAAGCGTGTCTTTTCGCGCCGGTATTCACGAACGAGGTCCACAGTCCAGAATGCCCCGCTCAAGCTGGTAACCAAAAGGAGAATGAAGAGCAAATAGCACATGAATGACATGTGCTGTTCCTGCACCCGTCGCACCTCGCGGTCCGTGTCCACATCCAACACACCGAGAAGATCCATCCACCAGAGCCGCCACACGCGTGGATCACGCGCCACATTCAACGCCCAAAAGCTGGCGAAGAGCGTCAGAATGGCGGCGATGGCTAGTCCGATGGGCATGACGTTGGTCCAATAATGGTGCTAGCGATGACACTCCCTTTCACACTCACCAGTTCTTGATCCACTTGGCGGCAATCTCAGGTTTTCCGATGGTGTCTGACGACTTTGCCGAAGTGTTGAGCACATCCTCTCCATATGACCAAAGGTCATAAGTAGCATTAATCGTGGTCACGGAAGCTCCTCCACCTGCCGCTCCGCCCGCTCCAGCCGCCGCAGTAGTGCTAGAAGGAGCTTTGACGTATTGGAAAGGGTTCGAAAATCCATCGACCATGAAGAACAAGCCATTGAGCTTACGCCACATGGTTGGCGGCATGTCTTTGAACATCACATTGAGAACTTCCGTTTCATCAAAGTTGCCATCGGATGCGGAATTGCCTCCGCTTGCTGTATTACCCGCGCCCTTGATAGCATCATATCCATCGCCCCGCAGAGCTTGATAGAGGCACCGAGCACCACCCACGTTGTACACTTTGCCAGGCATGGTCGGGGCGAATTCGTCCTTCGTCGCAGGCTCCGGGTACTCACCATTTTTTTCGAAATAGCGTTCCAAGGAAGAGGTAATCGCCGTCATGGTAGCCTCAGTGGTGCGGCGTTTGGAGCCACGCATGGCGTAATTGTAACCACCAATGGTCATGGCGGCCAAAACCACGATGATCGAGATGACAATCATCATTTCAACAAGGGTGAAGCCGGAGGCCCGGCGGGACGAGACGGGGAATTTCATGACAAAGCGGGGTTGGGAGGTTGGAGAGAGAGGCGGCGAGGCGTTTAGACCTAGCCCCCGCCACCACCGCTGAGATTTTTAATGACGTCGATGAGCGGAAGGAAGAGCGCCATAACGATCACACCGACAACGAGAGCCAAGATGACAATCATCAGCGGCTCTAGCATGGAAGTGAGGGCCGAAACGGAATTGTCCACCTCATCTTCATAAACGTCCGCGATCTTCAAGAGCATCTCCGGGAGCTGGCCTGTTTCCTCACCCACGTCCACCATGGAGATCACCATGGGCGGGAAGACGTTGCTTGCCTCAAGCGGGCCAACCATGGATTCACCTTCCTTGACGGCATCGTGCACCTTCATGATGGCGTTGGAGACGACGACGTTACCGGCGGTGTCACGAGTGATGTTGAGGGCTTGAAGGATTGGCACACCCGAGGTGACGAGGGTGCCGAGGGTGCGGGTGAACCGAGAAATGGCGGTCTTGCGCTGCACATCACCGAAGAGCGGTAATTTAAGCTTCATCCCATCAATCCAGAGGCGCCCCCCCTTGGTGGCGGCCATGGCACGCCAAGAGACGAAGACGGTCACGACCACGGCGATAATGTACCAGATGTATTCCCACATCCAGCGGGAGAAGCCAATGACCCACTTCGTGAGTTCAGGCAGCTTTTCTTTTGAACCGAGCATGTCCTCGAAAATGGTTTCGAAGCGCGGAACGATCACGAGCATGAGGAAGACCATGATGCCCGCGGCGATGCACATCACGATGATGGGGTAAACCATCGCGGCGACGATCTTGTTTTTGAGCTTCTGGGCCTTTTCCTGGTATTCGGCCAGACGGTTCAAAACGAGCTCAAGCACACCGCCGAGCTCACCGGCCTTCACCATATTCACATACAGTTTGTTGAAGATGCGTGGATACTGCTGGAGGCTTTCCGAGAAGGTGGAACCTGTTTGCACGTTTTCCGCCAGCGTGTTGATCGTGGCTTTCATCACCGGCACTGGCTCCTGACGTCCGAGCACCGTGAGACCACGGAGCAGCGGCAGACCAGAGTCGATCAGGGTGGCAAGCTGGCGTGTGAAAATCATGAGCACCTTGCTCTTCACACGGGCATTCGCCCCAACGCGCACGACCTTGTCTTTGCCCTTCGAAGATGTTTTGGCGCGTTTTTTTATCGCGGCAGCCTGGCCGGCTCCTTCAGCGGCCACCTGGGTCGGGTAGTAACCGCTGGCGCGAAGCTGGTTGTAGGCGTCGGCCTCGGAGGCGGCTTCCAGATCGCCGGCAGTCTCCTGGCCGTTCTGGTCGAGAGCGATGTAGTGGAATCGGGGCATAGAATTGTTGTCGGGAAAGGGGGCGAAATTCGCGGGTGTGTGTGCTTATACCGAGGGAGCAAGCGTTCTGTCCATCTCAAATTCGCGCCGGAAATCCCTCTGCGGTAGATTTCTGACGGCGAATGGCAGGATCAGGTGTATTTCAGCACTTCTTCGACGGTGGTGTCTCCGTCGTAGATGCTGCGCAAGCCGTCCTCTCGGAGGGTGACCATGCCGAGCTCGATGGCTTTTTGGCGAAGCACCAGGGACGGTGCACGGGAAGTGATCAGATCACGGAGAGGGTCGCTGATGTCGAGCAGCTCATAGATGCCTTTGCGGCCCTTGTAACCGCTGTTGCCACAAGTGGAGCAACCAGAACCAGTGTAGAAGGGCTTCCCCGCGATGTCATCGCGGCTGAGGCCGAGCTGGGTCAAAATGTGGTTGTTCGGCTCGTATGGGGCACGGCACCCTTTGCAAATGGTGCGCAGGAGACGCTGCGCGAGCACCCCCTCCAGCGTGGCGGAGACGAGGAAGGGCTCGACGCCCATGTCCACAAGACGGGTCACGGCACCGGCGGAGTCGTTGGTGTGAAGCGTGCTGAGCACCAAGTGGCCCGTGAGCGACGCTTGGATGGCGATTTGCGCCGTTTCGAGGTCGCGCATCTCTCCCACCATGATGCGGTCCGGGTCCTGACGGAGGAAAGCACGCAGCGCCTTGGCGAAAGTGAGGCCCACGGCGTCATTGATGGGCACCTGCATGATGCCGTCGATCTCATACTCGACGGGGTCCTCAGCGGTGAGGAGCTTGGCATCGATGGTGTTGATGCGACGGAGGGCGGCGTAAAGGGTAGTCGTCTTGCCGGCACCCGTGGGCCCGGTGACGATGAAGATGCCGTTCGGCTTGTTAATTGTCTCGACGATGTAGTCGAACAGAAACGGCTGCATGCCAAGCGTCTCGAGATCCAGGTTCACAGACGAGCGATCAAGCACGCGCAGCACCACCGACTCGCCATGCTGCGTCGGGAGCGAATTGACGCGCATGTCGATGGCCTTTCCAGCGACGGTGGTCATGATGCGGCCGTCCTGCGGGATACGACGTTCGGCGATGTTCATGTTCGCCATGACCTTCACGCGAGAAATGACGGAGGTGGCGAGATGCACGGGAGGCGGGGCCATTTCATACAGGGCGCCGTCCACACGGTAGCGAATTTTGAATTCACGCTCGAAGGGCTCAAAATGGATGTCCGAAGCACGCTCCTTGATGGCCTGCGTGAGCACGAGATCGACGAATTTCACGATGGGAGCCGAATTGGCCTCCTGCTCGGCACTTTGGGCCGCGCTGCCAGCCTTGCCCATCTGGCCAAAGATCTCCTCGATGCTCGGGGCGCTGCTGCCGTAATGCTTGTCGATGAGTGCCTGCACCTGGCTGCGGCGTGCCACGACGGGCACGATGCTCTTTCCAAGACCAAATCGCAGGTCCTCGGCGAGCTGAGGGTTCAGCGGATCGGTGAAGGCCACATGCAGGCCCTGGCCATCGAGCGTGATGGGAAAGCAGCCATAGAGGCGGGCCATCCCGGGCGTGATGAGATTCACCACGGAGGGGGCTGGCTCGTAAGTGGCGAGGTCAAAGTGCTCCGCGCCGAGATCCTCGGCCACATGGCCCCAGAACTCGTCTTCATTCGAGTAGATCCCGTAGTCGAGGAGCGTCTGGAGGATGTCCTTGCCGTCGGTGACGCAGTCGCGTGTCAGATCGTCGGCCTGACCCGAGTCGATGACGCCACGGTTGATGAGCATGTCGATGACGTTGGAAACTGTCATGGTGATTTGAAGATATAAAGTTACGAGGGAGGTGAAAAGGCGGGAAGATCAATGCGAGTCGGCCATCGTGGCCTCGATGACCTCATCAGCGGCAGTGAGACCGGCCAACACCTTGCGAATGCCGTCCTCACGCAGGGTGCGCATGCCCAGTTCGCGCGCACGTTTGCGGAGCTGCGGCGTGGTGAGCTGCTGGTTGATCATGCTGCGCACCTCGTCGTCAATCTTGAAGATCTCAACGAGGCTCATACGGCCGCGGAAACCAAGTTGTCGGCATTTGCCACAGCCGGTCGGCCCCATGATCGTAGCGTCCATGGCCTGCGCCGCGTCCAAGCCAAGGGCACGCAACTCGCGGTCACTGAGGACGGAGGGCGTTTTGCAATCGCCGCAGAGCTTGCGCACCAGACGCTGAGCCTCGATGGCACGCACAGCGGAGGCAATGAGGAAGGGTTTGATGCCAATGTCCGCAAGACGTGCCACGGCACTCGGAGCATCGTTCGTGTGAAGGGTAGAAAAGACCAAGTGTCCGGTGAGCGAGGCCTGGATGGCGATGGACGCCGTCTCCATGTCACGAATTTCACCCAGCATGATGATGTTCGGCGCCTGTCGGAGCATGGCGCGGAGCGCGGCGGCGAAGGTCATGCCCACATCTTCTTTGACCATGACCTGGTTGATGCCTGCCAGCTCATACTCGACCGGGTCTTCCACCGTGATGATCTTGCGGTCCGGACGGTTGATGAAGTTCAGACAGGCGTAAAGCGTCGTCGTCTTGCCCGAGCCCGTGGGGCCGGTGACCAGAATGATGCCGTCTGGCAGGGAGATGAGCTCCTCAAAGCTGGCCTGATCATCTGAGAGGAAGCCGAGGTCCACCAGGCCGAGGCGCAGGCTGCTCTTGTCGAGCACACGCATGACGACGGACTCGCCATTGCTCGTCGGGATGATCGACACACGCATGTCGATCTCCTTGTCGTTGTAGTTCATCTGGATACGGCCGTCCTGCGGGATTCGCTTCTCATCGAGCTGCATGGTGCCCGTCATGATCTTGATACGACCGATGATGGCCGCCAGCAGGCGCTTCGGATGATGTTCGATGTCCACCATGACGCCATCCATGCGGTAGCGCACACGGATGTCCTTCTCCATCGGCTCGATGTGAATGTCAGACGCCTTGTTCTTGAAGGCTTCCGTCAGCAGGTTGGTCACCAGCTTGATCACCGGAGCATCATCACCCGCCGCCTCCAGCCCGGCGCCTTTGATCGTGCTGCCTCCCACGGCCTCATTGCCGTAAATGTTCGATTGCAGCAGTTTGATGAGCGCCGGCGTTGAGCAGAAAAACTCGATTTCAGGCTGCAACACGTGTGGCAGCGCGTCGAGCGTCTCAAAGTCATAAGGATCAGCCACCACCACTTGGAGCGCCGTGCCATTCGTTCCCAGCGGGGCCACCTTGTAACGCATCGCCACCTCCACCGGCACCAGGCTTTTCAGGCTTGGGTGCGGCTCAAACCCGTGCAGATCGACATACTCCATGCCGGAATTCACCGCCACGGTCTGCGCCACCTGCTCGTCGGATACCACACCAGTCTTGATCAGCGTTTCCAGCGCACTTTCGCCGTGCTTTTTGCTGGAGGCCACGCCCTGGATGTCGCGGTCGGTCAGCAGCCCGGATTCTTGGAGCAGTTCCAGGAGGTATTTTTCATTCGAGTACATGAAATGGGAGGGGAAAGACGAAAATGGGGCCTGAGGGAGATTATCGAGAAATTTGAGATTAAGCGGGATGGCCTCCGAGTGTCAATCCCTCGACCTGAAATGCGCGAAAAAAGCCGCCGGGCATGACATATCCCCTGCCCTTCGCTCAACCGACATACTGCGTGATAAAAACCTCATTCCCCTCCGCGTCGCGGTAGATGCCGAGCAGAATCGGCTCCCCTTCCCGTTGTTCGGGAGCTTGCAGTATCGTCGCGCCCGCCGCGCGGACGTCCTCGGCCTTGGCGAGCACGTCCTCGAATTGAAACGAGAGCCCCGTGGGATTCCGGGAGCCACCATGCCCGCCGTGCAGCGCGATAATGGCATCGCCATGACGCAATTCGGTCCAGAAATCGCTCACAAACACTTCCTCCAGTCCGATCACATCGCGGTAAAAACGCACGGCACGCCTCATGTCCGCCGCCATCAGCATGAACTTCACTTTTTCGGGTTTCATCGCACCAGCATGGGCCGCGCTTGGCAAAACCGCAAGGCACGCCCACACTCGCCCGATGCGAAAACTGCTCCGTCTGCTGCCCCTGCTCCTTCTGGCATCCTGTGGTCCGGAGAAGCCTTCTGCGGACGAATGGCGGAAGGAACTCCACAAGACACTCGCGGACGCTCACGCATCTCCAGGACTCCGTGGAGCCGCCATCGGCCTCTGCGTTCTCGATGAAAAGGGTGAACTCCTTTTTGATGAACAAGCCCACACGGCCTTCATCCCGGCCTCCGCCCTCAAAACCGTCACCACCGCCACCGCGCTCGAACTGCTCGGCCCTGATTTTCACTTCGTCACCGAGCTGCGAGCAACCACCCCGATCCAAAACGGCCTGCTCGAAGGCGATCTCGTGCTAGCCGGCGGCGGCGATCCGATGCTCGACCTCGCCGCGCTGGAGCAAATCGCCACGCAACTGCATGCCAGCGGCCTCCGCCGCATCACTGGCAGCATCCGTGTGGATGCCAACCGGTTCACGGGCAGCCTTTACCCCGATTTTTGGAACTGGGGAGACATTGGCAATGGTTACGGCAGCGGCGTCTCCGCCCTCAATTTGAATCATAACCGCTACACAGCCCGATTCCGCCCTGGCAAAACCATCGGACAGCCAGTCACCTTCCTCGGCACCGAGCCCGAAGTGCCCGGAGTGACTTTCCGCAACGAGGTCACCACCGGCGCCGCCAACTCTGGCGATGGCGTCACCATCCATGGCGGGGAAAACACACCTGTGATCCATCTTCGCGGCACCGTGCCTCTCGAAGAAAAGGCGTTCACCGTTACCGGCGCCGTCCCCAATCCCTCGACCTTTGCCGTGCATCACTTTCAGCGACTCCTCGCTGCCCAAGGCATCCAAATCGACGGCCAAAGCACTCCAAGCGCCGCGCCAGCAAACATCGTCCTGCTCCAGCATCCCTCGCCACCGCTCATCGACATCATCACCAGCATCCACGCGACTTCCGACAATCACGAGACCGAGTGCGTCCTGCGAATCCTCGGTCATCAAAAACAGCGCGATCCCATCGCCGTGATCCGCGACCACTGGAAAAGCCGCGGTCTCGGCTTCACCCGCCTGCGCATGGAAGACGGCAGCGGACTCTCGCGGGCGGATTTCATCACGCCCCACGATCTCGCCAAGCTGCAGCACCTCGCGAAAACCGGTCCACACGGCACCGCCTACCGTGCTTCCCTGCTCTCCGAAGGCCCTCTCCACTGGAAAGGCGGTGCCATGTCCGCCATCCGCACCATCACAGGCTTTTCAACGACGACATCCGGTCGGGAAATCAGCTTCACTTTGATGATCAATCATTTCAGCGACTCCGCTGCCGCCCACGACTTGCGGGACAAGGTCATCGAAATGATTCAACGGCTGTAATCTCACTTCGCGGGCAGCCACTGCGCCGCGTCGATGATGACGTGGCCGGTGGTGCCTTCGTTGCGGATTTCGAGCCAGCCGGTTTTGCCGGACTCGAAGCGGAAGGTCCCGAGGGGGAACAGGTTGTGCTTCTCGGTGGGCTTGTCCTTCTGATTCACGATCACCGTTTTCTCGCCATCGGCGTGATGGATGATGACGGGGACTTTTTCGGCGCGATTGCCGAGCGCGGTGTAGGCGATGGTGACGACGCC
>CALMTT010000147.1 GCA_937872615.1 uncultured Verrucomicrobiaceae bacterium
CTTTCCAAATCGGTGACCGTGACCGATCCGCTCGATACCTGGACGACCGGCAGCGTGGGCAGCAGCGAGTATCTGGAGCAAATCGTGTATGCCGAGGGTCGCTATCTGAGCGCGGAATACTTTGGCAGCGTCTTCCTGAGCTGGGATGGCGTGACGTGGAGCAGCGCCGGTGATCCGCCGGACATCGACCGGCCCAAGCTGGCCTACGGCGCGGGCGTTTTTGTGGCTGCTGGCATCAAAGAAAGTGCTCCGACCACCGCGCAGATCACCTGGTCTCCTGATGGTCGCCGCTGGAACCAAGCGACCTTTCCCAACGGCGTGCCGTATGTGCGTGCGGTGGCCTTTGGTGGCGGCAAATTCACCGCCGTGGGCGATGACGGCACCGTTTTGACCTCCGCCGATGGCATGACGTGGAGCGTGACGACCATCGGTGCCATGCCGGACCTCCGCCGCATCGTCTGGAGCGGCAGTGCGTGGGTGGCGGCGGCGGTGAATCCCACTGGCAGCAATGCCGAGGTCATCTGGACCTCTCCCGATGCCGTGACGTGGACGGAGCGCACGATGCGTGGCTTTGATATTTACCAGCTTGTCACCAGCGGCAGCAAAGTCTTCGCCATCGGCTGGTATGGCGGCGTCGATTTTTCCACCGATCACGGCGTGACGTGGACGGAGGCCACGCTGCCCTCTGGCACGCGATGGACGACGTATCTGATGGCCGCGGCGGAGGATGGCACGCTGCTCTGCACCGCTCGGGCGATGGACGAGCCCGGCACCTCGTATGCACTGCTCGTCTCCATGGACGGTCAACGCTGGGTGCGTGCCAGCGGCAACACGAGCGTGGTGAATGCCGATGCGCTCGCCTGGGGTGACGGACGCTTCTTCACTGTCGAGGATGGCGGCGTGACACGTCGCAGCGATTCCTTCCATCCCACGAATGCCGCGCCGAATGCCAGCTTTACCACCGCACCGGCCACCGCGAATGCCCGCCAGCCTGTCTACCTCGCCGCGAATGCCACGGATGCCGATGGCGGCGCTTTGACCTACGCGTGGGATTTTGGCTCGCAGGCCGATGTGCAGGATGGTTTCGAGATCGCACCGACTTTCAGCTTCGGCGGACCTTACAATGTCACGCTGCGCGTCAGCGACGGACGCGGCGGCGTGGCGACGCTGAACCACACGATCACCATCACCGATCCCGCGAGGACATTCACGAACCGCTCCGTTTCGTCGGCGGTGGGAGATTTGAATGCAGTCGCGGCAGGGGGTGGGCGTGTGGTGGCGGTGGGCACGCTTTTCAGCGGCTCCTTCAGCGGTCCTAGTGTGTGGTCCACCGATGGCACGACCTGGAACACGGCCAACGCGGGCTCCAACCGCCAGCTCTATGCCATCGCACACGATGGCACGCAGTTCGTGGCGGGCGGCATGCGTTATGACTTTGGCATCTCCGACTGGCGAAGCTGGGTGGCCACCTCCGCGGACGGCACGTCCTGGACCGAGCGCTACTGGGCAGGCACCCAGCGAATGAATGCGATCTCGTTTGGCGGCGGCGTGTATGTGGCTGCAGGCGAGGAAGGCACCGTGCTTCGCTCGACAAATGGCACGAGCTGGACCGTCGTCACCATTCCCGGAGTGAGCACGAGCGTGACCTTTGACGGCCTCTCCTGGAATGGCGGCATCTTCCTCCTCACCGGCTACACTGGCACCAACGGCACCACGAAGGTCTTCACCTCCTCCGATGGCTCAACGTGGGTCGATCAATCCGCCGGCGCTGGTGTGGCGAGCTGGCAGGATTTGCGCAAATCGGCGTGGCTGAACGATCGCTTCGTCAGCAGTGGCTGGTATTCGAAGCTGCGTGTGTCCACCACCAGCGGCGCCTCCTTCACCACCACCCGCACGGACAGCGAGGAGACACCCGGCCTGGCCTACGGCGGTGGCGTTTACTTCGCCGCCGGAGTGAATCACAGCGCCTCCGATGCCGACATCGACCTCCTCTCACTCAACGGCACCGACTGGTTCTCCTACACCGCCCCAACAACGACGGACCGCAACGGCGCGGTCTTCTTCAACGACACCTTCATCACCGTCGGCGATGCCGGCAGCATCTGGCAGAGCGCCACACTCACCGGAGCCAGCGGCTTCGCCGCGTGGCAGTCATCGAACTACCCGAGCGGCGGCATTCCAGCCCTCGCGGACCGCGATCCGGACGGCGATGGCCTCAACAACTTCGCGGAGTATGCGCTGGGCCTCGCCCCAGGCACGCCGAATGGCTCCATGGGCCGCGCCGTGCAGCAAACGGGCCGCACCTGGCTGCATCTCGACCTCCCGGAACCCGCTCTGGCCGATGTGCGCTACATCATTCAAGGCAACACCAGCCTCACCGGCGGCACTTGGAGTGAAATCGCCCGTAAAACCGGCACCGGAGCCTGGAGCTGGACCGGCGGCGGCACGACGCAGATCACGACCGGCCCCGTCAGCAGCGGCAAAGTGCCCACCGAGGTCGGCGTGCCCGATTCACAGACCACGCAGCCCCGTTACTTCATGCGTCTGGTGATCGAGCTGTTGTAGGCCGGATGTGTTCGGCGCAAAAAAGCATCACCAGGATGACATGCTCCCCTTCGCCGAACTATCCGGCTGATTCAGGGGGCGCTAACCCGCATTTCTCACACATGCGGTGCTGTAGTCCGCCTCTTTGAGGCGGAAAGCCAGGTCACAGACCTGGCCTACAGGCCACAGGCTGACACGCTGCCTGGAGAGACTGTGAGAAATGCAGGCTAAGTTCACGGTGCTCACAGAAGCCGGATAGTTTGGCGATGGGAGCCGGGATGATGGCAAGCCGCTTCCCGCCAAACACATCCGGCCCACGACGTCGAAGGCCTTGCGGACTTAAATTCTAATAATTATAGTCTTATGTGCATCTCTTGGCCCCTTCTTCCCTAATGAAGCCGACCCTTCCCGGGCGGATTGGGATGCTCGTTTACATGGCGATGGGTTCGCTCAGCGTGTGGGCGGAGGGGGCTGCCGAGGCGGTGATGAAGCAAAATGGCGAAGACATCGTCGTTGTGGCTCCCGCCGAGCCTGTCCCTGAGGAGGACGTGGAAGAAACGCAAGCAAGCGCCCCTCACACCGGTCCCTCCGTGAACAAGGCTGAGCTGCGAGCCCTCGCGACTCAGCGAATCGAAATGCTCGGCCGCGTCGTGCAGGCCTACAACTCCATGCCGGAAAAGCTGCGGCAGGAAGCCCATGTGCAAAACGTCAGCGGGGCATTTCGCCTGCTGCGCACTCACGCGGACAGGTATCCCGAGCTGGCCCTGAACGACGACCTGCGGGACACGATGGAGTGGGCGCTCGTCTTCCTCACCACCGGCAAACTCCAAGGCTCTCCCGCTTTGCAGAAACTCGTCCAGGTGATCGATGCGGAGACCGCCATCGAGGATGCACAGCTCACCGCCAAGCATCTCGCGACCACCTTCAAAGCAGCGAAGTCTGCCGGCACGCGAGACTTCGACAAAGTAGAGACGCTCGAAGACATCACACACCTTTTGAATGAAGGCGTGAAGGGCACCGGGACATACAAGAACCAGCTTTTCGTCTCCAAAAGCACGCCCGAGCTGGCCGCGGAGGCTGCGCTCCACCTCAAATTCGACGCGGCCGACAAAACGCTCCGCTACAACCCGAAGTCCGTGAAGCTCGAAGGCTCCGCCGTGCCCCTCGAAGGCATCGAAGAGCTGGCCCTGCTCATGAAGCAAATGCCTGGAAACTCGCCGGCCTCGCCTGTCGCAGACGACACCTCCCAGACGCCTGAAGCGAAGGTGCAACAGGCCGCGCTGGCCTTGTGCAATGTATTCAACGCCGCCATGGCCACCGGCATGACCGAACTCGATGACGTGAAGACCGTCGATGAAATCATCCTCCGCTTCAAACAAGGCGTGCAAAGCGGCTCACAAACGCACTTTCTAAGGTCAACGTTGGAGCAGGCCCAGGCGGCCAGACTTTATGTCCAGCTCGACCTCAAAAAGAAGCTCCTTCTGCTGAGTCCAGCGGGCATCAATTCGGTCGTGAGCGGTCCCATGGAGCGCCAGGCCAGCCCGAGCCTCAACTACCCGGGTTCACCCGCCGAGGCAGAACGCAAGGCCTGCGCTCTCGCCACTGCCTTCGGTTCCGCGACGGCCACCGGCTCAAAGGAGCTCGACGACGTGAAGACTATCGATGACATCATCCAGCGCCTGAATGTCGGGGTGCACGGCGACGGTGACTTTGCCAAGAGACGCTTCTACGTCCGGACCACCCCCAGCCAGGCCGCCGCCGCCAAGGCTTTTCTCAAGTTCGATGGGGACAAGAAACTTCTGTCCTACCAGCCAGGCAGCATGGATGCCAACTTCCACTACCCGAAGAGCCCGGAAGCCCAAACGCCCTCCCTTGCCTCCGAAATCTCTGACGCCCAAGCCCAGCGCACCGCGCAGGCTCTGGCCTCGATCTACAACGCCGCGGTGGCGACAGGCTCGAAGGACGTCTATCGGCTACAGTCTCTCAACGCGGTGATCGACCGACTCACGACCACCGGCCTGACCGGCGGCCCTGGCCCCTTCGAAGGCAGACGCTTCTACACCAAAATCACACCAGGTGAGGCCGAGGCTGCCAAGCCATACCTCCGGTATGACCCCTTCTCCAAAACCCTCAGCTACTCAACCTCGGGTATCCGCAGCCGGTCTCCTGCCGTCAACCAAACACGAGCCAGCATGATGGATGTCGGCCGTGAGATCAGAATGGGGCACCTTTCCTCGAAGCAACTCGCTGAACTGCAAGCAGCGGCCATCAAAGCGCATCATGCACGCATGGCGCAAGCGTTTGTCTCCACCTACAACTCCGCGATGGCTGCCGGCTCCAGAGAGCTCGAACATGTCGGGACGGTCGATCATGCGCTGAGGCGCATCATGTCCGGGGTGAACGGCGTCGGCCCTTTTAAATGCGTGCGCTTCGCCGTGATGGCCACGCCTGAGGATGCCGCCACCGCGAAACGCTACATCTCGTTTGATTCGCGCCATCGCATCCTCGTTTACCATTCTCCCTACCGGTGATGGTGCTGCCGCCGCCGCAACAACCTCAAAATTTGTCGCGCGTATTCCGGACCAGGGCCTTCCCACCCGCCTTGACTCCCCTTGCCCGCCTCGGACACTCCGCCCGCTCGTCCAACCTTCGCTTGGCTGGATGGGCCTTGAAGAAACCGTGGGCGAATTGGATTCGCCCACCGTTTATCGTAACTAGACAACTTTCGCCTTCAAACCATGACGACCGACGTTCCTCTCCGCTTTCTTGTTGGTGCAGCAAGGCTGATTGCCATCTACTTCGTAATTCGAGCGCTCGATACGTCAGCCAGCATCCTCATCACCTACCAGATGCAGATCAACGCTGTTCCCGACCTTGCTGCTCAGATGCCTAGCGTGTGGACGATTTATCTCCCGGCTCTCGTCACCAACTTAAGCTTGGTTTTGCTCACGTGGTTTGGTGCTCCCGCAATGTGTCGTCTGGCTGTTCGCTCCAGAACCGCCACTACCAAATCTCCCTCAATTGAAGTGTCCATGAATGAGACAATGATCTTTCTCGTTGGCGTCTTGATGATGGGCTGGGGGATGGTGAGGCTCGGCGAAGATGCTTCTCAACTCTTTCCGGCGAAGAGTCCGGGGCGAGACACGTCGCTCGACGCATACACTCAGGTCAGACTTTTTAGCACGATGGTCTTAGCTGGCTGCGGCGGCCTCATGATGGCGAGATTTGCAGCGATCTATCGCTGGATTCAGAAGCGCAAGCAACTCGACCAGCAGTCCTGAACACCAGCAGAGGAATACTTTCGCTTTAGGATGTCTGCCCAAGAGTGATTGTTCGGCCATCGGCTCAACAACCCGAAAATTTGACGTGCGTTTTCCAGCCCAGGGCGTTTTCATCCGGCATGCCGCGTCGGGTCCTGGCTTCTACTTTGAATTCGCTTCTCTTCCTGGGCGGCTGCATCGCGACGTCGTCGCCAGCTTCCGTGCTCGAATGGAAAAATGGCGAGACGGTGGGTGGCGGCATCGTCAGCGGGAATGCGGAGCAGCTCGTGTGGCGGGTGGATCCGCCGCGTTTTGGCGAGCCGTTGGAGCTGCGGCTCGATGTGCTGCGCTCGATCGATCTCAAACCGGATGCGAACAAGGATTGGAGCAAGGACGAAAGCACGAAGGAACCGCTCAGCATCCGCCTCGATGATGGCTCGCGACTTTTCGGCAGCATCAGCGGCATCGATGCGAAGAACGTGACGGTGAAGTCATCGCGCTTTGGCACCGTGCAGGTGGCCCGCTCGGCGGTGACGAGCATGCAGCGCATGTCGGGGGAAGGTTTGCTGATGGCCGGGCCGGGTGGACGCGGCGGATGGAAGCCGGAAAACGAAACGAAGACACAACTCTGGCGTCATGTGCCGGGCGGTTACATCAGCCAGATCGGCTGGAACCATGCCGCGCGAGTCGAACTGAAGCTGCCAGAGCGTGTGGAGCTGCGTGTGCGACTCCGCTCGCAGGAGCGGCCGGACTTCAAGCTCCAGCTGGCCTCCGAAGACAAGCAACGCTGCGTGATCGAGACCTGGGACAACGAGATCGTGCTGCAAGGTCGCGAGTTCAACGTGCTCACCACGCTCGCCGACGATCAGCGTCATGTGACGCTCGGCATCTTCTGGGATCGAAAAACGGGCCTGTGCTCGCTTTTTGATGGTTCGGGCAAAAAGCTCGCGCAGACGAAAATGCCGCCGGTGGAGTCCGCCGAGGCCGAAAAGCCCGAAAAGGTCGAAAATCCGCCCCCGCAGGTCGGTGGCCTCATCGGCGCCATCGCCGGGCTCGTGCAGATGAAGATGGCAAACGCACGTCCAGCCGTCGCGAAGAAGGAAATCAACATCGTGCCGGGCCTCACGCTCCGAAACAAAGGCCAGGACCTCACGCTCGACGAGCTGCTGCTGCGTGAGTGGAATGGAAAACTGCCCGAGGAGATCAGCGATGTGCTTCCGCGTGTCGAATTGATGGACGGCCGCGTGCTGAAGGGCTCCATCGTGAAGGCGAATGACAAGACCTTCACGGTCAAAGCCGCGAAAAACGAAACCACGCTGCCCTGGAGCCAGCTAGCCTCCGCGCATCCGGTGAAGGACAACATCGGCGGCACGTGGTTTACCTCACCACGACTCGCCCTGAGCTACACGGATGGCATGTGGGTGCGTGGCGACCTCGTTTCGATGACGGACGGTCGCGTGGAGATGCGCACGAGCTATGCCGCGAAGCCCGTGACCTTCCAATTGAAGGGCGCGATGCGCATCGAGCTGCGTGTGCCACCCGCTGAGGACGCGCCAAAGATGCCGCCGCTCGATCAGTTCGGCAAACTCACCGTCGGCGGCAAGACGCTGCATGGCACGATGCAGGCCGATGGCGGCCCGATGCCGCGCTGGAAGCCGATTGGCTCCACCAAGTCGGTCTCCGTGCTGCCAGCGAAAGATCTGGAGATCAATCGCACCGGTTTCAACGCGGCCACCTCACGTGCTGAGGCCCTCTTTTACCTGAAAAACGGCGACATCCTGCCGGGCAAGCTCCGCTCGATGGATGCGCAGCGTCTCGACATCGAATCGCCCTTGTTCGCCGATGTGTCCTTCAAGCCCGACGAGATCCAGGCGGTGCATTTCTCCGGCGAGCCGCTCAATGCCTTCGGCTTCAAAGACAAGGGCTGGCGCATCATCCGCGGCACGAAGGAGGCTGTTTCCTTTGCCGATCAGCATGCCGAGCTCGAGCCCGGCGGCTCGCTGGCGCATCCCACCTTCTCCCAGGTGAGCGAGATGAGCTTCCGCATCGAAAGCAATGGCTTCTCCGCGCTCCGCGTGCGCCTTTTCACCAACGGCAGCGATCCCGCGGGCAAAAGCCTGAACCTGCTCTTTGGCCACATGGGCAACGAGGCCATCTTCGGCGTCGAGACTCGCGCCGATCAGATGGACAATCAAAACCGCGTGGCCGCGCCTCGCAGCGTGCCCGTGCGCATCGCGATCAAGGAACGTTTCGTGGAAGTCTCCATTAATGGCGTGCCGGTCCGTCAGGTAGCGGTCACACCGCAGATGAAAAGCGGCGGCGGCCTCATCCTCGAACCCTTCAGCCTGTGGGGTAATGGCGAGCGCACGGTGAAGATCACCCACTTCGAGGCGAAGAGCGGCCCCGGCCAGATCGCCCTGCCAAATGTCGATCCAAAGACCCGCGAGCATGCGCTGCTCATCCCGCGCTTCCGTCGCGAGACGCCGCCGAGCCATGTCCTCGTCGCCGGCAATGGCGACCTCCTCCGCGGCGTGATCGAGGCCGCCACGAGCAAGCACTTTGCCGTGCGCAGCGGCATCGAAAACGTCCAAGTGCCCGCGGATCGCGTCAGCGCCGTCATCTGGCTCGAAAAGCCCGATGCAAAGCCCACGCCGCCCGCCGCATCACCTGCCACGAGCACGCACACACTGCTGCTGAGCAATGGCGGCCGTCTCGCCCTCAACGTCAGCCGCTTTGAACTCGATGCCGTGACCGGCAACGCGCCGCGACTCGGCGAGGTGAAGGTGCCGATGAATCAAATCGTCACCGTGCGCACCACGCCGCCGGAGGAGAGCGCCCTGCTGCGCAGCTTCCGCGAGTGGAAGCTGGCCTACACCCCCGAGCCCGTGCTGCCCGAGGCCGGCGGCGAGAGCTCACCGCTGCTCACCAAAGAAGCGCCCACCTTCACGCTGCCGCTGCTCGCGGGTGGGGATTTCGATCTCGCCAAGGAGAAGGGCAAAGTCATCGTCCTCGACTTCTGGGCCACGTGGTGCGGCCCCTGTGTGAAATCGCTGCCCGACATGATCGCGAAGATGACCGAGTTTGATCCCGCGAAGGTCCGCTTCATCGCCGTGAACCAAGCGGAGCCTTCCGATCAGGTGAAGACCTTCCTCGAAACTCGCGGCTGGAAGATGGAAGTGGCCCTCGATGGCTTCCAACGCGTCGGTCAGCAGTTCAAAGTCGAAGGCATCCCCCACACCGTCATCATCGACGCCGAAGGCAAAGTCGCCTTCGTCAAAACCGGCTACTCGCCCGATGGGGCTGACAAGCTCGCCGAACAGGTGCGGAAGCTCTTGAAGTAAAAGTTGCCCTGTTCCTGCGGAACAGGGATAGCCTTGTTGCACAGCAACAAGGCAACTTTGCAGCCCACCACTTCGTTTCAGTCTCGATGAACCGCCGCCACTTCCTCGCCCTCAGCTCAGCCGCCAGCGTCAGCGCCCTCGCCGCGTCCACTTCCGGCTCCACGCTGCACATCGCCACGAACACCTATCCATGGGGCACATTTGCCAAGCGGGACGGGCAGAGCTTCAAACTGCATTCCGATGAAGCTCTCGCGGCCATCGCATCGTGTGGCATTCAAGGCTATGAGCCTGCGATCACGTCCGTGGCGGAGTTTGAGGGGCTTGGCGGCCGTTTGAAGGCCCACGGACTCGAAATGCGCTCGCTGTATGTGAACAGCACGCTGCATGAAGACGCACAAGCGGCTGAAAGCATCGGCAGCGTGACCGCCATCGCTCAACGAGCCGCGGAGCTGGGTTGCAAAATCATCGTCACCAATCCTTCGCCACTCAAATGGGGCGGCACTGAAAGCAAAACAGATGCTCAACTCGAAACCCAAGCCCGTGCGCTCGACACCCTCGGCGCGGCTTTGCTGAAGCTGGGCATCTCGCTCGCCTATCACAACCACGACATGGAGCTGCGAAATGGTGCCCGCGAGTTTCATCACATGCTCACGGCCACCAACGCTGAAAACGTGAAGTTCTGCCTCGATGCGCATTGGGTCTTCCGCGGCTGCGGTGACTCGCAGGTGGCTCTTTTCGATGCGCTGGAGCTGCATGGCTCGCGCATCGTCGAGCTGCACCTGCGCCAGTCTGCCGGCGGCGTGTGGACGGAGGTCTTCACCGGTCAGGGAGACATTGACTACCCGCGCCTCGTCACCTGGCTGCAAAAACATTCGCTGAAGCCGCATCTCGTGCTCGAGCAAGCCGTCGAGAAGGGCTCGCCGCACACGATGGATGCCGTGAAGGCGCATCAGCAGAGCCAGGAGAACACTCGCGTTGTCTTCGCGACGCTTTGAGCCCATCATCGGAGCCCTGACGCCATGAAATACAGCCGCTCCGAGCTCGCCAAGATGATCGACCACAGCCTCCTGCATCCCACGATGACGGATGCGGACCTCAAGGCGGGCTGCGAGCTCGCCGCGAAGTATCAAGTGGCCTCCGTCTGCATCAAACCGTATGCCGTGAAGCAGGCCGTCGAGTGGCTGCGAGGCTCCGGCGTGCTTGTCGGTTGCGTCATCGGCTTTCCGCATGGCAACAGCACCACCGAATCAAAGCGCTACGAAACCGAACTGGCCTGCAAAGACGGCGCCAACGAGATCGACATGGTCATCAACATCGGCAAGGCCCTCTCCGGCGATTGGGACTACGTCGAGGCGGATGTGAAAGCCGTTTGCGATGAAGCACACAAGCACGCCGCGAAGGTGAAAGTGATCTTTGAGAACGATTACCTCACGAACGGCGGCGCAGGCCTCGGCAGCGATGACTTCAAACGCAAGCTCTGCCAGATCTGCGAACGCGCCGGAGCCGATTGGGTGAAGACAAGCACCGGCTACGGTTTTGTGAAGCAGCCGGACGGCAGCTACAATTACAAAGGTGCCACGGAGCACGACCTCGCGCTCATGCGGGCCAGTTGCTCGCCCAAAGTCCAGGTGAAAGCCGCGGGCGGTGTGCGAGATCTCGACGGCCTCATCAAGGTGCGCGACCTCGGCGGCACCCGCTGCGGCGCGACCGCCACCGCCGCGATGCTGGACGACTACCGCCGACGCGAGGCCGCGGGCGAAAGCAGCTCCGCCGGTCAGATTGGCTCCGGCGGGTATTGAGCGAATTGCCTTTTTCTTGGCTGATTCTGCTCGCGCGATGTGTTGTGATCAGAAGACGGTGGTTTCCATCGTTCTGATCACACTCTCATGACTCGCTCTGTTCTTCTTTTTGCTGCCGGCTTGTCCAGCGCCAGCGCCCTCGATTTCAATCGCGATGTGCGCCCGGTGCTCGCGCAGCAGTGTTTTACCTGCCACGGCATGGATGACCACGGCCGCAAAGGCAAGCTGCGCCTCGATTTGAGTGAATCCGCCTACGGCAAAGGCAAGTCCGGCGAGGTCGCCATTGTCCCCGGCAAGCCCGACGCCAGCGAGGTCGTGAAACGCATCCTCTCCACCGATGAAGACGAGGTCATGCCGCCGCCACACACGAAAAAAGTGCTCTCCGACAAGGAGAAGAGCATCCTCAAGCAGTGGATCGCCGAAGGTGCCAAATACGAAGCGCACTGGGCCTACTCAGCGCCTCAGCCTTCCAAGGATCCGAAGGCCGGCATTGATCATTTCATTCGTGAGCGCCTCGAAAAGGAAGGCCTCAAACCTTCCCCCGAAGCCGATCCCTACACGCTCGTGCGCCGTGTGTATCTCGATCTGACCGGATTGCCGCCGAATCCCGCTGAAGCGGATGCCTTTGTGAAGAACAAGGCCCCCGATGCTTATGAGAAGCTCGTCGATTCCCTCCTGAACTCCCCGCAATACGGCGAACGCTGGGCACGCCGCTGGCTCGATCTCGCCCGTTACGCGGACACGAACGGCTTTGAAAAGGACCGTCCGCGTCAGATCTGGCCTTACCGCGATTGGGTCGTGAAGGCGCTCAACGCGGACATGCCTTTTGACCAGTTCAGCATCAAGCAGCTCGCCGGAGACATGCTGCCGAATGCGACGCCGGAGGACATCATCGCCACCGGTTTTCATCGAAACACGATGCTGAACGAAGAAGGCGGCATCGACCCGAACGAATACCGCTTTTACGCGATGGTGGACCGCGTCAGCGTCACCGGCACGGCTTGGTTCGGCCTCACACTCAACTGCGTGCAGTGCCATACCCACAAATACGATCCCATCCTGCACACCGATTACTACAGCGTCATGGCGCTGCTCAACAACGCCGACGAACCGACCTACAACATCCCCACGCCGGACATCGAAAAGCAGCAAAAAGCCCACGCCGAGCGCATCGCGAAGCTGGAGGCCGATTTGCCGAAAAAGTTCCCCGGAGGCGACGCGGCACTGCAAAGCCGTTTCGCCGGTTGGATCGAAGGTGAGTCGAAACGCGCCTCGAACTGGCAAATCATCCGCCCCACGGCCATGAAGACCACCATGCCGCATCTCGAGCAGCAGCCCGACGGCTTCATCCTCGGCAGCGGCGACATCTCGAAGAGCGATGTTTATGATTTGAGCTTCAAAGCGCCCATCAAAGGCGTCACCGCGATCAAACTTGAGGTCGCCAGCCATCCCAGCCTGCCGAATGACGGCCCCGGCCTCACTTACTACGAGGGCCCCATCGGCGGCTTCTTCCTCAGCGAAATGCAGGCTTTCCAAAACGGCCAGCGAGTGACCATCGCCCGCGCCGAGGCCACCAACGAAGAAGAAGAGGACAAGATCAACGATGCTGCCGCTGCCGCCAAACCGACGAAAAAAGCCGCACGCAAAGCTGCAGCCAAAAAGACCAACAACGCCATGGCCACGCTCGACGCCGAGATGTCCAGCGGCTGGCAGGTGCTCGGCGGATACGGCCAAAGCCATGCGGCGGTGTTTCATTTCGAAAAACCCATCGATCTGACGAACGGCTTCGACTTGAAGATGCTCTTCGAAAAGCACTTCGCATGTCCCCTCGGCCATTTCCGCCTCTCCGTGACCACCAGCGATCACGCCGAAGCCACCGGCCATCCGTTTGAAGTGGAGAATTCGCTCGCTACCGGCGATCAAACGAAGCGTGAGGCCTTGATGGGCGAGTTCCTCGTCACCGCGCCGGAGATGAAGCAAGCCGCCGCGCCCTTGCTCGCTGCACGCCGCCAGATGCCTCGTGGTCAGGCCACACTCGCGATGAAGGAACGCCCCGCCTCCAATCCGCGCCCCACGAACCGCTACCATCGCGGCGAATACCTCCAGCCGAAGGAAACCGTGCCACCCGCCGTGCCCGCCTTCCTGCCCTCGCTACCGAAGAATGCTCCCGCGAACCGACTCACCTTCGCGAAGTGGCTTTTCGCTCCCGAAAACCCGCTCACCGCCCGCGTCACCGTGAACCGCCAGTGGCAGGCGTTCTTTGGCCGCGGCCTCGTGAAGAGTTTGGAGGACTTCGGCTATCAAAGCGAAGCCCCCAGCCATCCCGAGTTGCTCGACTGGCTCGCCGTGCAGTTCGTTAAAGACGGCTGGAGCATAAAGAAGCTGCACAAGCTCATCGTGATGTCGCAGACCTACCGGCAGAGCAGCCGTAGAACGAGTTTTCCAACTCGTTCAGAGTCCAGCGAGTTGGAAAACTCGCTCTACGTCATCGCCCCACGCTTCCGCCTCGATGCCGAAATCATCCGCGACTCCGCACTGAAAGCCGCAGGTGTGCTTTCGCTGAAAATGGGCGGTCCCGGCGTCTATCCGCCGCAACCTGCAAGCGTCACCACCGAAGGCACCTACGGCAAGGTCGAGTGGAAAACGAGCGAGGGCGAAGACCGCTATCGCCGCAGCCTTTACACCTTCACGAAGCGAACGGCCCCCTTCGCCATGGCCACCACCTTCGACGCACCCACCGGCGAGGCCTGCCTCGCGCGTCGCGATGTCTCCAACAGTCCGCTGCAAGCCCTCACGCTCCTCAACGACCAGATGTTCATGGAAGCCGCCCAAGCCATGGCCAAAGCCGTCCTCGCCGAATCCCCCGACGACGACTCCCGCCTCACCAACACCTTCCGCCGCTGCCTCACCCGCCCACCCGCCGCCGACGAGCTCACCATGCTCAAAACCTTCCTCGCCAAACAACGTGCCAACAAACTCGACGGCGAAGCGCTGTGGACGGCCGTGTGCCGCGCGGTGTTGAACCTCGACGAAGCCATTACTCATCCGTGACGGAAGAAGCTCCAGGAAAAGATGCCGACTTCGGCGGAGAGGTGCATCAAATGCACCTTGGCAAGGCCTTGTTCCTATCCTTCTGCCTATTCAGTTTCGGCTTGGTGGTTGATCAGACAATTCGTTGGACGAGCCGCTTTCACGGCTTCCTAAACGGTCTATTTGAAACCATCTACTTCGGAATCGGATGGTGCATCTACGTCCTGCCATGGAGCGTCATAATCTATGCGTTATACCGCTGGCGAAGATGGAACCGCTTCAGGACGTTCTGGATTTTCGCGCCATCAGTTTTCATGCTCGTGGTGATACTTGCTGGACTCGTTTTCGAGCCGCCAACACCCCAAAACCGCTTCCGTTCTTTCACAAAGGTAGAGCTGCCTGAAACGGCTTCCGAGATTCGTTACTCATTCAGCGGTGGTGGTCTGGCTGACTATGGAGATCAGTATTACTTCAAATGCAGCCCTGAAGAAGTGAAACGCCTCGTGCATGAAATGCACCTGGACATCGATCAAAGTTACACGTCTCCTGAATCTTACACGATCATTAGTGGCTTCTCCGATCGCCCAAACCCAAAGACTTGGATTGGAGGAACTCAATACAGAGGAGGTTCTGGTTCGTGGTCCTACTACCTACTCGCCAACAAAGACCAAACTGAGGTCTATATTTATATCTTTTGCATCTAAACTTCATCCGAGCCGCCCATGCACACCCCCAACATCACCCGCAGACATTTCTTCCACGATTGCGCCGTCGGCACCGGCAAGATCGCGCTGGCTTCGTTGCTGGCGGAATCGGCTTATGGAGCATCAAAGAGCCCGAATGTGGCCGCGGCCTCGCATTTTCAGCCGAAGGCGAAGGCGGTCATTCACATGTTCATGGCGGGTGCTCCGTCGCAGCTCGAGATGTTCGATCACAAGCCGATGCTGACGAAGTATGAAGGCAAACCGTTGCCGCCGTCGGTGATCGGTGGGCAGCGTTATGCCTTCATCCGGCCGGACGCGGCGGTTTTGGGGCCGCGTTTCAAGTTCGCGAAGCATGGGCAGTGTGGTGCGGAGCTTTCGGAGGTGCTGCCGCATCTGGCGACGATCGTGGACGACATCGCCATCGTGAAATCCTGCCGCACGACGCAGTTCAACCATGCCCCAGCGCAGATTTACATGAACACGGGCTTCTCGCAGCCCGGGCGGCCAAGCATGGGCTCGTGGGTGACCTACGGCCTCGGCGCGGAGACGCGTGACTTGCCGAGCTTTGTCGTGATGAGCACCGGCAGCGGCATCAGCGGCGGCGCGGCGTGCTGGAGCAGCGGCTTTTTGCCGAGCGTGTATTCCGGCACGCGCTTCCGCAACACGGGTGACCCCATTTTGAATGTGAGCACGCCAGAAGGCATCACGCCCGGCACGCAAAAGGACACCATCGACCTCATCAACTCGCTCAATCATCGCCGCCTCAAGCTCGATGGCGATGGCGAGACCGCCACGCGCATCGCGAACTATGAGATGGCCTACCGCCTGCAAACCTCCGCGCCGGAGCTGATGGACCTCACGAAGGAAGACGAGGCCACGCTGAAAATGTATGGCTGTGATCCGAAGGTGCCATCCTTTGCCCGCGCCTGCCTGCTCGCCCGGCGAATGGTCGAACGCGGTGTGCGCTTCATCAACATCTACAACGAAGGCTGGGACGCGCACAGCAACGTCGAGGGCAACGTGCGCAATAACTGCAAGAACACCGACCAGGCCAGCGCCGCGCTGATCAAAGACCTCAAACAACGCGGTCTGCTCGACAGCACGCTCGTCGTCTGGGGTGGCGAATTCGGCCGCACGCCGATGGTCGAGGCCAGTGTGTCGCTCGGCCGCAGCATGGGTCGCGATCATCATCCGCAGGCCTTCACCATGTGGATGGCCGGCGGCGGCATCAAAGGCGGCGTCACCATGGGCGCGACCGACGAGATGGGCTTCAACATTATCGAAGACGAAGTCCACGTGGCCGACATCCACGCGACGATCCTGCATCAGCTCGGCATGGACCACGAGCGTCTGTCCTTCCGCGCTGCGGGCCTCGATTTCAAACTGACAGGCGTGGAGCCGTGCAAGGTGATCAAGCAGATCCTAGCGTGAGCAAGGTGTAGCGTCGGGCACGGGAAATAATTTGACCAATGGTCAAATTATGGCACTCATCGGCCATGCCTTCCCCAAATCCTGCTCTCAGCCGCAAGGAGCGCGAGTTCATCGCGCGGGAGGAGCTCATTTTGAAGCATGCACGGCGGTTGCTGCTAGAGAAGGGTTTTCAGGCCTGGAACATGGACCAGCTCGCGGAGGCCGTGGAGTATTCGAAAGGCACGCTGTATCAGCATTTCAGTTCGAAGGAGGATCTGGTGCTCGGCGTGGCCACGCAGTCGCTGCGGCAGCGGGCGGACCTTTTCGAGCAGGCGGCCACGTTTCAAGGGCGCACGCGGGAGCGCTGCCGGGCAATCGGCTTTGCCTGCTGCGAGTTCGCCATGGCGCATCCGGATTATTTCCACACAGACATGATGCTGAAGTCGTCGTCCTTCATCGAAAAGGCCAGCCAGGAGAGGCGGGAAGCGCACGCTTTCGAGGGCATGCGCTGCTGGCGGGCGGTCAATACCATCATCATCGAGGCCATGGCCCTCGGCGACCTGCCCAAGGACCGCGTGACGGCCGAGCAGGCCACCTTCGCGCTCGTTTCCGTGACCGTAGGTAGTCACATCATGGGCCAGGAGCCGAATTTGAAGGTCTTCGCCGGCATCAAGGACCAGATGCAGGCCGTGCGGCTAAACCAGGACCTGATCTGCGACGGCCTGGGCTGGAAGCCGCTGCTGCACGAGCACGACTACCGCGCCGCCGACCTGCGCATCCTGAAGGAAATCTTCCCCTCCGCCGCCAAGTGGCTCAAGGCCGCCTGACCCTCTGCCTCATTTTTTGCCCCTTAATTGACCATCGGTCAAACAACGACCTTCATTCATGAACTTCATCGCCCTCCGCATGCTCATGGCCGACAAGGCGAAGTACTTCGGCCTCGTGTTCGCCTTCGCGTTTTCGACCTTTCTGCTGCAAAACCAGGTCAGCATCTTCTGCGGCATCATGAAGCGCACCGGCAGCCAGGTGCGTGATGTGACTGATGCGGAGATCTGGGTGATGGATCCGCACACCGAGTATTTCGAGCAGACGAAGGCGCTGAAGGACACCGACCTCTTCCGCGTGCGCGGCGTGGAAGGCGTGGACTACGCGGTGCGACTCTTCAAAGGCAATCCCACCGCGAAGACGGCCGCTGGGAAGTTCGCGTCCACCTTCACGCTCGGCCTCGATGATGCCACGCTCGTCGGCGCACCGCGAAAGATGCTGCTCGGGACCTGGGAAAGCCTGCGCGAGGCGAACAGCATCGTCATCGACCGCGCTGGCTATGACCTGCTTTATCCCGGCGAGCCGCTGGAGCTCGGTCGTGTGCTGGAGCTCAACGATCACAAAGCCCGCATCGTGGGTATCTCGGATGCCGCTGCGCCGTTTGTGAGTTTTCCGGTCATTCATGCGCGATACAGCGAGGCGGTGCTGTTTCAGGGTCGCGAGCGAAAGATGCTCAGTTATGTGCTGGTGAGGCCACGGGCCGGTATTGATGCCGTGGCGCTGGCCCGGCGCATCGAGAGAGAAACAGGCCTCAAAGCCCGCACGACGGCGGAATTCGCGTGGGACTGTGTGGTTTACTATTTAAAGAATACCGGCATCCCGGTGAACTTCGGCATTACCATCGCGGTGGCCTTGATCGTGGGCCTCGCGGTGAGCGGGCAGACGTTTTACATGTTCACCGTCGAGAACCTGCGGCAGTTCGGCGCCTTGAAAGCGATTGGAGTCACGAACCTGCGCTTGGTCGGCATGGTATTGCTGCAAGCGCTCGTCGGCGGTGCCATCGGCTATGCGCTCGGCACCGGCATGGCGGCGGTGTTTTTCAATGCCACGCTCAACCAGCTCGCCACCCGTGGCATCGTGCTGATGTGGGAAGCCGTGGCCGGCGTGGCCGTGCTGATGGCCCTCGTCGCCGCGGCGGTGAGCCTGCTGAGCGTGCGCAAGGTGCTGGTGCTGGAACCCGCGAGTGTCTTCCGATGATCATGAACGCCAACGAACCCCATGCCGTCACCTGCCGCACCGTGCGCAAGCACTTCGGCGATGGAGAAAACCGCACTGAAGTTCTACGCGGAGTCGATTTCCATGCCCGCCTCGGCGAGATGACCTTCCTCGTGGGCCCGAGTGGCTGTGGCAAAACCACGCTCATCTCGGTGATCGCCGGCTTGCTGGAGCCGAGTGAAGGCGAGGTCGATGTGCTCGGTCGGGCGCATGGTTCGCTCCGAGGCAAAGACCGCGTCGAGTTCCGACGTCGCGAGCTGGGCTTTGTGTTTCAACAATACAACCTGCTGCCCTCGCTCACTGCCGCGGAGAATGCCGCAGTGCCGTTGATCGCTGATGGCGTGAAACGAAGTGACGCGGTGAAGCGGGCCAGCGCCTTGCTCGACCGCCTCGGCATCGGCGGGAAGGCTTCATCCTATCCACGCTTCCTCTCCGGTGGCCAGCAGCAGCGTGTGGCACTGGCTCGTGCGCTCGTGCATGAGCCGCGACTCGTCATCTGCGATGAACCCACCGCAGCGCTCGACCACGAGACTGGCGAGTCGGTCATGCAACTGCTCTCCAGCGCCGCCGTGGCACCGCAGCGGGCTGTGCTCGTCGTCACGCATGACAACCGCGTCTTTCACCACGCCCATCGCATTGCCCACATGAATGACGGCATCATCACACAAATCACCTCACCCTCATGAAAATCCCCATTCTACCTCTCATCGCGCTCTTCTCCCTCGGCTGGGCGGTGACCTCGGTCATCAGCAAGCTGCCGCAGGAAACCGTCACCGATCCGCCCTCAGCGCCACCGCGGTCGAATTATGCCGACACCGTGGCCGCGGTCGGTTTGATCGAGCCGGCCAGCGAATTCATCATGCCCGGCAGCCATCGCAGCGGAGTGGTGGAGAAGGTGCACGTGCAAACCGATCAGCAGGTGAAGAAGGGTGACACGCTCATCACGCTCGACACACGCCTGCTTCGTGCCGAGCTCGCCGTCGCCAAAGCGCAGGTGAACGAAGCGGAGGCCGCGCTCGCGGTTTCTCGCGCCGAGGAAGCGCAGGCGCGGCGGAATGTGGAATTCGCCCGCAGCCTCACCGATGCTCGTGCCATGTCCGATGAGGAACGCACGCAGCGCGAGCTCACGCTCGGCACCGCTCAAGCGAAGGTGAAATCCAATCAAGCCGCCATTCTGCGAGCACGGACGCAGATCGAGGTCATCGAGACCGAACTCGCCCGCAGCGTCATCACCGCGCCACGCGATGCCACCGTGCTCCAGGTGAAGGTGCGCGAGGGTGAATACATCGCCGCCACGCCATCAGAAAGTCCTTGGCTCGTGCTGGGCGACATGAGCGTGCTGCACGTCCGCGCGGATGTGGACGAATACGAGGCCTGGAAAGTCCGGCCGACCTCGCAAGCCTCCGCCCAGGTGCGTGGCAACCCTTCTTTGGCCGCGCAGCTCAAGTTCGTGCGTTTTGAACCGCTCGTCATTCCGAAAAAATCTCTCACCGGTGATGCCACCGAGCGTGTGGACACACGCGTGCTTCAAGTGATCTATCGTTTGCAGAAACCCGTGC
>CALMTT010000148.1 GCA_937872615.1 uncultured Verrucomicrobiaceae bacterium
GAAGGCGCTGATCGTGTCGTAATGCGCGTCGCCATCGCCGTCATAGACGACGGTCTTCTGCTGCATGCTCTCTTCCGCCGCGGCCAACGTGATGACGATCTCGCCCTTCGCATCCGGCGACGTGGTGAGCACGGCCAGCTCCAGCGCATTCAGGCAGCGCCGCGCATCGCCATCCGCCACGGTGGCCAGGTGAAGGCGTGCATCGGCATCGATGCGCACGTTTTGCGCAGCGAGGCCTCGCTCCGAGTCTGTCAAAGCGCGGTCGATGAGGCCTTCGAGGTCGGCGATGCCGAGCGGCTCAAGCTGGAAGACCTGCGAACGGCTCACCAGCGGGCTGTTGACGTAAAAGAAGGGATTGTGCGTCGTGGCGCCGATGAAGCGCACGGTGCCGCGCTCGAGATGCGGCAGCAGCACGTCCTGCTGCGCCTTGTTGAAGCGGTGAATCTCATCCACGAAGAGAATCGTGGTCTTTTCATACAGCCGCAGGTGCTGCTGCGCGTGCTCCGCCTCACGCCGGATGTCCGCCACGCTGCTCTCCACGCCGCTGAGCGTGATGAAGCGCGATTTCGTCTCCTGGCTGATGATGTGCGCCAGCGTGGTTTTGCCCACGCCGGGCGGTCCGTAGAGGATGATCGACGAAAAACGGTCCGCCTGCACGGCTCGACGCAGCAGCTTGCCCTCCGCGAGGATGTGCTGCTGGCCGGTGTACTCGGCCAGCGACCTCGGTCGCATGCGCGAGGCCAGCGGGGCGACCTTGCCATGCATCGTCACCGCGCCGCGGTTCGGTTCCGCGGTGGGTGGTTGGGCAAAAAAGTCGTCGGTCATGGGGCGGCGGACGAGATGCCGAGCAAATGGCGCTTTGCACTTCGATTTTGCCTTTGAATGCCCGGCGGCCAGTCCAGCCATACTTGTTGCCAAATGAATGCTGGGACGGGATAAAGCGAGCCAGCTTGAAAAGCTATTTATCCCATGAAGACTCTCTTTGCTCTTTTCTTCGCCCTTCTGCCAGCGGTTGGCATGGCCGCCCCGCTTTCCGGCACGAAGACCATCGGAGCCACTGGCGACTACCTGACGCTTGCGGCCGCCATCGCCGATATCAATGCGCAAACTCTCGGCGGAGCGCTGGTATTGGAATTGCAGGCCAATTACACGGTCGAGACTTTGCCGCTCGTCATTCCCAGCCTTGCCGGGGCGAGCGCCGCGAACACCGTGACCATCCGCCCGGCCAGCGCAGTGGCCTCGCCAATCGTCCTCACCAGCGCGGACACCACGGCGGCGACGGTGGATTTGAATGGAGCGAAGTTTGTCATCCTCGATGGTCGTCCTGGAGGCGCGGGGACAGCGAAACGCCTCACCATCGCTAACTCCAGCACCAGTGGGAGGGCGGTGCGCTTCATCAATGAGGCCAGCGTGAACACGCTGCGCCACCTGACGCTGCAAGGAGTGAATACCAGCGCCAGCAGCGGCACCGTTGTTTTCAGCACCACCACGGGTGTGAATGGGAATGACGACAACACGATCAGCACATGCGACATCCGAGATGGAGCGAGCACGCCTGCCAACGGCATTTTTTCTTCCGGCAGCGCGGAGCCGGCGGACAACAGCGGAAACACCATCTCCGCGTGCAACATCTTCAACTTTTACCGAAGCACCGCCGTGGACGCCGCAGGCGTGCGGGTCGAGAGCGGCAACAATAACTGGACCATCTCCGGCAATAGCTTTTATCAGACTGCCAGCCGCGCAGGAGTGGCGGCCACTGTGCGTGCTATCCATCTCACCAACACGTCCGACAATCAGCATCTCGTCACCGGCAATTTCATCGGCGGCACCGCGCCCGGCGCGGGAGGCACGGCATGGACGGCCACAGGCACGACGCAGCCTTATGTTTTCGTGGGCATCTGGCTCAGGGTCGGGAACAACACGGCCACCAGTGTGCAGGGCAACACGATCAGGAATTTCGCCTGGTCGAGTTCCAGCAATGCCACGCTCCAGCCCGGTGTGTGGACCGGGATTCATGTGGAAACGGGCGCTGCGGACATCGGCACCGTCACGGGCAACATCATCGGCAGTGGCACCGGCACAGGCTCGGTCTCCATCACCACCGCGGGCGATGGCGGCAGGAGTTTCGGCATCGGCTCGACCAGCACCCAACTCGTGGCCATTAGCAACAACACCATCGGATCCATGACGGTGAGCAGCACCACCACGGGCCAGAGCGCGTCGCTTACTGGCATCCAAGTCACCAAGGGAACCAACATCATCTCTGGCAACACGGTGGGCAGCACTTCGACATCCAACAGCCTGAACGCTTCGACAACGGTGTCCTCGGGAAGCGTTGCGCAGCAAGTCAGCGGCATCGAAAGCCTCAACAGCGGCAGCTCAAACCAGTCCACCATCACGAACAACACGGTGGCAAATCTAACCAACCGAAGCACCCAGAGTCTGTCCAGTGCGCGAATTTACGGAATATCGACCACCGTCGGTGTCAACTCCATCACCGGCAATACCGTGCGCAATCTGTCCACTCCCAGTCAGAGCACGAGCCTGTCAGTGGTCGGCATCTTCCTGACATCCTCCCAGGAAGGCCAGACAATCTCCCGAAACGTCATTCACAGCCTGGCTAACACCTCAAACGCGGCAATCATCCCCGCTCCAAATGCCGCGGTGAAAGTCGCCGGGATTTATTACCAGGGCGGAATAAGCGGCGACAATGTCATCGCGGGAAATTTTGTTCACAGCCTAGCTCTGGACTCGAACAACACGTCTGCGGAGCTCAGCGGCGTGCATATAGCATCCGCGTGCACTTTCACTGTGCAAAACAACATGGTGCGGGTGGGCCTGGATGCCAGCGGGGCCAGCACAGCCAGCGCGGCGGCTGTTCGGGGGCTTTATGACAATGACAATGGTGCGTCTGTCCCGCGGAACTTCATCCACAACTCGGTCTATGTGGGAGGCATGGCGACATCCGGCACGACCAACACTTTTGCCTACAGCAGTTCCAGCCAGTACAACTCACGCGATGTTCGCAACAACATTTTCGTCAATGCACGCAGCAACAATGGGGGAACGGGTAAGCACTATGCGATGACGAACGGCAGCGTCGTCGCGCCGCCACCAGGGCTGGTCTCCGACAATAACATCTTCTATGTCACTGGAGCAGGAGGCTTCCTCGGCCGGTTCAACGGCACTGATTGCGCCACCCTCGCCGCGTGGCAGGCCGCGACGGGGCTGGATGCATCCAGCGCCTCAACCGATCCTCGATTTGTCAACGCGACTGGCACCTCGACGGTCGTGGACATGCACCTGCAGGCTGGCAACCCCGCCGAGGGCAAAGGGGTGCTCATAGCCTCCGTCACCGACGACTTTGACGGCCAGACACGCGGAGGCATGACCCCGGTGGACATCGGTGCGGACGCGGGAAATTTCATCTACGACCCTGCCCCGGCGATCAGCTACCCGCTTCTCTCCGGCGGCACGACAGCGAACCGTGTGCTCACAGGCTGGGCCACCATCGTGGATGAAAATGGTGCCGTTTCCGGTGGTGCCAATGCTCCAAGACTTTACTTCAAAAAAGCCACAGATGCCGATGCATTCGGCGGTAACACCGCCGTGGACAATGGATGGAAATATGTCACAGGCACAAACAGCGGCGGCGACAGCTACAGCTTCACGATTGACTACTCCATCATCAACGGAGGCAGCGTGACAGTGGGTGAGACCATTCAATACTTCGTTGTCGCGCAGGACGCGTCAAACAACCTCAGTTCCATCCCGGCTGTAGCAGCAGCCTCCGCCAGTCCGCCAGTTCAGAACATCAGCGCCAGACCCGGCACTGGAGTGAACAGCTACCTCATCCAGAGCGCGCTCGGCAGCACAGTGACGGTCGGCCCCGGAGGCAGCTACACCAGCCTGAGCGGCGCGGGAGGGCTTTTCGCCGCGCTGAACGCCAGCTCGCTCACCAGCAGCCTCGTCGTGAACATCACAGGCAACTTGTCCGAAGACGGCAGCACGGTACTCAATGCGGTCAGTGCCAATGAATATCCCAACGCCGTCACCATCACTATTCAACCCAGCAGTGCGGTCATGCGGACGATTTCCGGTTCCGGCGGGAGCGGTTTGATCCGCCTGAATGGAGCGCGGAATGTGATCCTGGATGGTTCTTTTGGAGGAAGCGGGCGGTATTTGACCTTTCGCAACACGAACACCAGCGGACCGACCATTCTCCTCATCAACGACGCCTCGAACAACACTGTGCGCAACTGCGTGCTCGAAGGAGCAGCGGTCCGGGTGGTGTTTTTCAGCACTGGCGTGACCTGGGGCAATGACAACAACACCGTGACGGGCAATCAAATTCGCGACCGCAGCGATGCCGCTGGCGTGCCGTCAAACCTTGTCGCTTCCACCGGCTCGTCCGACTGGGTGGCGAACAGCGGCAACACGATTTCTAACAACGAGATGTTTAACTTCGCGAGTTCTGGCTTGGGGATTTTTACCGGCAACGCCTCATGGAGCATCACCGGCAACACCATCTACCAGTCAGCCCCGCGCACGACCGCGCTTTCCGGCATCTATTTCAACGGAAACGGCACGAACACGATTCGCGGCAACATCGTGCGTGATGTGACGACGAGCGGCACCGCACATGGCATCCAGCTTTCCACCCAGACAGGCAGCACCACCGTGGCGGCTAACCGGATCTGGAACATCGGCAACAGAGCTTCCAGCACCAATTTCGCCCGTGGCATCTATTTCCAGCCGGGTGCGGGCCACGGCGTGACGGTGGTGAACAACATGGTTGTACTCAGCTCCTCCGGCACCACAGCTCAGACTCTCCGCGGCATCTATGACGATGGAGCGGCCGACAGCACGACCACAACCGCCTACAACAGCGTGCTCATCACCGGTAGCGGCGGCGCTTTTCGTGACACCTGGGCCTTCACTCACACCGGCAGCTCAAACGCCACTGTTAAGAACAACGTGTTCATGAATCTGCGCACGGGTGGAAGCAATCACTTCGCAGCGAACCGGCTGCCCTCCAGCACCGGCACGCTGACGATGGACTACAATGTGTATGCAGGCACCGGGCTGAGTGCCGCCACTGATTTCTTCGACGCCAGCGATGCCAGCAGTTCCGCCGGCACTCCCATCAGTCACGGACAATGGCTGGTCAATGTTCCGGGCGACACTCACAGCAGCGCGGGCAATCCCGGCGGCAATTTCTCCAATGCCATGTTCGTGGCTGCCTCCTCCGCCGATCTGCATCTCGTCCCCGGTGGCAATGAGCTGGTTTTCGGCAAGGGCAGCCCCGTGTCTGGAGTGACGGATGATTTCGACGGCATCACCCGCAGTACTTCGACTCCATTCATCGGGGCAGACGAGCTTCCGCTCACGCCTTTCCAGCAATGGGCACTCAACAACAACCTGTCAGTGGCTCCCGGTGCCAACGGCGGCCAAAACCTGATCAACTTCGCTTTCGGACTCACGCCGACAGGCGGCAGCGGAGTCATCACCCATGATGGAAACGGCCTGGTCACCCAGCGTGGCACCGCCACTCTGCTCAGGGTGGCCAATCCACCTGGGGTCGAATACCAGGCTGTCTTTGGCAGAAGAATCGGCTCCGGCCTCACTTATACCGTGCAGTTCAGCCCAGACCTCAACGCATGGGAGAACAATACGGTTCAGCCCACGGTCATCGCCACGGATGGCGTGGTGGAGGCTTGCACTGTGCCCATCCCCGTGAGCGGAGGACAGACCGCGAAGTTCTTCCGGCTGTTGATCAGCCCATAGAGTGCTTGGACAGAGCAAATGACGCTTTGCACTTCGATTTTGCCCGCCACACTGGCCGCCCGATGAAAGTCTCCAAAAAAGCCGAATACGCCCTCCGCGCCCTCGTGGCGATGGGGCGCGCCCGCGAGGGGACGAATTTCTCGATCCAGGACCTGGCGAGGTCGGAAGGCATCCCGCTGAAGTTTTTGGAGCAGATCCTCCTGGCCCTCAAAAACGGCGGCCTGCTGCGCAGCAAGCGTGGCGTGGGCGGTGGCTATCAACTCGTGGCTAAACCCGCCCGCATCACGCTGGGCGAGGTCGTCACGATCTTCGATGGATCGTTTGATCCACTGCCCGGCGCCGACAACGAGGCCATTGGGCAGGTTTTCAGTGGGTTGCGCGAGCAGGTGGTTCGCTGGTTCACCGAAACTACCGTGGCCGATGTGATCGAACGCGAGCGACAGAAGGAGAGCGTGAGCTTCGATATCTAGACCGGCTTCGCGAAACGATAGTGGCTGACGATCCACTCCTCACCTTCGCGGTATCCCCACAGCTCGGCGCAGGCCATGTAGAAGATGCGCCAGTAGCTCCACCACTTCACCGCCTGGTCCTCGCCATAGGTTTCGCGGAAGAGCGGCATGATCTCGGCCTTGTTCGCGTCCATTTTCGACAACCAAGCCTCGGAGGTCTTGCTGTAGTGCATGCCGCTGACGCACCAGTGGTCCTCGATGTTGAGGTGATCCTGGAAATAGAGCAGCAGGTCATCACTCGGCATCTGGCCGCCGGTGAAGAAATACTTCGCCATCCAGTCCGCGTCGCTCGTGGCCTCAAAATGGTAGGCGTAGTCGCGGTGGGTGAAGATGTGCACGAAGAGCTTGCCGCCCGGCTTCAGCCAGGTGGACACGCGGCGCAGCAACTCCTGGTAGTTCTTCATGTGCTCGAACATCTCCACCGATACGCAGCGGTCGAAGATGCCATCGCCCACGCCTTCAAAGGTCACCATGTTCGCGGTGACGATGGTCAGGTTCTTCAGTCCTCGCTTTGCGGCCTCGGCATCGATGAACTCCTTCTGCGTGCGTGAGTTCGAAACGCTTGTGATTTGAGCATTTGGATAGTGCTCTGCCATCCAAAGCGAGAGCGAGCCCCAGCCGCAGCCAAGCTCCAAAATGCGCTGGCCATCGGCAAGCTCCGCACGCTCGCAGGTCATCTGCAGCATGATGGCCTCCGACTCATCAAAGGTGGTCGTTTCCTCCGGCCAGTAGCCGCTGCTGTATTTCAAATGCTTGCCCAAGCAGAGCTGGTAGAAGCGGGTCGGCACCTCGTAGTGCTGCTCATTGGCCTCCTGCGTGGCGATGGCCACCGGCATGGCCTTCAACTCGGCCACATATCGCAACAACCGGGCCTTCTGCGCCTCGATATTTGGCTCCTTGTTCTTCGCCAGCACGTTGGCGAGACGCTGGCGAATGCCAAAGCGAATCACCGCATCCGGCAGGAGGTCTTTGGCGAGGAGGTCGTTGACGTTGAGCATGATGCGAGGCCATGCGCCCGCGAGTGGCTGACAGATTCACTTTTTGCGAAACCACGGCACGAAGGCGCTGGTCGTGCGCTGATACTCGCGATACACGTCGCCACGTTTTTCGACGGAGAGCTTC
Source organism: uncultured Verrucomicrobiaceae bacterium (assembly GCA_937872615.1). Taxonomy (GTDB): domain Bacteria; phylum Verrucomicrobiota; class Verrucomicrobiia; order Verrucomicrobiales; family Verrucomicrobiaceae; genus Prosthecobacter. The sequence goes on from CALMTT010000148.1 coordinate 7,419, forward strand.
TCCGTCAGCGGGATGCCCGTCACGTTGAGAAGGAAGTGCAGCATGGCCAGCGGTGCCACGATGGCTGTCCAGCCCCACGGTGCGGGCAAAGCCATCAAAAACAGCCCCCACCACAATAGCGACTGGAAAAAGTAGTTCGGATGCCGACTGTAGTGCCAAAGGCCGACCTCGCAGATGGCCTTTGCATTGGTGTTCGTGTGCTTGAAGCGGGCGAGTTGGGCATCAGCAATGCCTTCACCGATCAAGGCGATGGCCCACACAGCCAGCCCGATGCCTTCGAGGAGGCTGAAAGCCGTCTCAGGGCGGTTGGCGATCAAACGCACCGGCAGCAGCAGCAGCCACACGAGCATGCCTTGAGCGAGAAAGAACCACAAAAAGGCCTTCGGCGGATTCGCCGCCCACTTTTTGCGCAGCACCGCATAGCGCACATCTTCCTTCGGATGATGGCTAGCGACGCGTCGCCACAGGTAGATGCCCAAACGCAGGCTCCAGGCCGCCACGAGCACGGCAATGGCGATTCGCCTCGTGCTCCAGCCTTCACCTGCCAACGCATACCACACCGCCACCGGCGCAAAGCTCAGCGACCACGTCACATCGACGAAGGAATAGTTGTCCAGCCGCACGCTGAGCCGCCAAGTGATGAGAAACATCGCCAGCAGGATCACAGCAGCGCCGAGGAGAATGAGCGTAGTATCAAGAGGCGGCATGACGACGGGTGAGTTGAGCAGCCATTCCTTCGATGAGTGGACGCGAGATGGCATACAAGACGACCAGCAGGACTGG
>CALMTT010000149.1 GCA_937872615.1 uncultured Verrucomicrobiaceae bacterium
AGGAGGACGGCAGTGATCTGCGTTTCACCGCCGATGACCACAAAACCGTGCTCAAGCATCACGTCGAGAAATGGGACTCGTTGCTCAACGAAGCCTACGTGTGGGTGCAGGTGCCTGAATTGAAGCCAGCAGCACCGACAACGATCTGGCTCTACTACGGCAATCCTGCCGCTCCGGCCCCCGAAGCCTCCAAAGAGACCTACACCGCTGACAGCGTGCTCGTGTATCACTTCGCCGATGCTGCGAAGGTCGGCAGTGACTCCTCCGCGACCGGTGCGAATGCCGAAGGCGCTCCTCCACCTGCCGCAGGTGCTCTCATTGGCAGCGGTCTGCGTGTTTTCGGTCAGACACCCGTGAAAGTGAACACGCTGCCCGAGTGGGCTCCCGGTGCTCCGCTCACGATTTCCATGTGGGTGAAGCCCTCCGCTCTCGCCGCTGATGCCGTGCTGCTCAGCCGTCGCGACGGTGCGAATGCTCTCGTCCTCGGCCTCAACAACGGCGTGCCCTTTGTCGAGATCAACAAGCAGCGCAGCAGCCCTGGTGCGCCGGTCGCCGCGAATGCCTGGACCCACCTCGCCGCCGTGCACGATGCCGGCACGACGACCCTCTTCGTGAATGGCAAATCCTATGGCCAGCTCGCCGCGGCCATGCCTTCGCTAAAAACACTGCTCGAAATCAGCAAGGACAGCACTGGCACCGGCCTCACAGGCTACACTGGCGAGCTCGATGAGCTCCAGATCGCCAAAACCGCGCGTCCGGCCGGTTTCATTGCCTTTGCCGCGATGAATCAAGGCACCACCGCCGATGCGCAGAAGCTCCTCGCCGTCGGTTCCGATGAGTCGAGCGATCACGAAGAAGAAAGTGAGATCGCAAAGCACCTCACGCTCATCAAGGACATCTCCAAAGACCTCACTTTCGACGGCTGGGTGGTCATTTTCCTCTGCACCCTGCTTGCCATCGTGGGTTGGGCCATCGCGCTCGGAAAGTTCATGTATCTGAACACCATCGAAAAGGCTTCAAAAGAGTTCCTGAAGCGCTGGGAGAAGGTCTCGTCCGATCTCACGGCCATCGACGCCGAAGATGCGGAAAGCGTGAAAACACTCGGCGGCACGGTGAGCACCAAGCAGCAGAAGCTGATGCGCAAATCCCCGCTGTATCAGATCTATCACCTTGGCGCGGAAGAGATCAGCAAGCGTCTCAAGCCCGTCCGCCAGCTCACCTTGGACAATTCACAGAAGAAAACCATCGGGGGTGGACTCAGCGGCCGCAGCATCCAGGCCATCAAGGCCACGCTGCATGGTGGCATGGTCCGCGAGGTGCAGAAACTGAATGGCAAGCTCGTCTTCCTCACCATCGGCATCGCGGGTGGCCCTTACCTCGGCCTGCTTGGTACCGTCATCGGGGTGATGATCACCTTCGCCGTCATCGCGAAAAGCGGTGAGGTGGAGGTCAACAGCATCGCTCCCGGTATCGCGGGCGCTCTTCTCGCCACCGTCGCCGGCCTCGCCGTCGCCATCCCGGCGCTGTTCATCTACTCCTACCTCAGCTCACGCATCAAGGACGTGGTCTCGAACATGGAGACCTTCATCGACGAGTTCATCACTCGGATGGCCGAACACCACAAGGAATCCTAAACTGCCATGCAAGCCGACAACAAGAGCTACGACGATATCAACGTCACGCCGATGGTGGACCTCTACCTCGTGCTGCTGCTGATTTTCATCATCATGACCACGGCCGGCGTGCAGGGCGTGAAGGTGAATCTCCCTCGTGGTGGCCCGGCCTCCTCAAAGCCGCTCGAAGGCCCGAAGATGCAGGCCATCACGGTCAACAACGAGGGCGAGATCTTCCTCAACACCATCCCTGTCACACTCGATGAGCTCTCCTCGAAGTTGGAGGCGCTGAAGTCCTCCACGCCGGAGTTTCCCGTCGTCATTCGTGGCGACAGCGCCTCGCAATATCAGGGCATCATGGATGTCCTCAATGTCGTCGGCCGCCTCGGCATCACGCAAATCGGCCTCGCCACCCAGGCCAAAAAATAACCCGCCATGAACCCACGCGATCTTCCAGACGATGACGAGCCCGGCTTCTTCCGCCGGAATCTCGTCATGATCATCATCGGCCTCGTCGCGCTTGGTGGAGGCGGCTACTACTTTGCCACCGCGAAGCCTTCGAAGGATACCAAGGCCAAGAAGAAGATGGATATGGTCATGATCATGCCGGTGATGCCTCCTCCGCCACCACCGCCTCCACCTCCGCCGAAGCAGGAAGAGCCTCCACCTCCGGAGGAAAAGGAAGAAGAAGTCGCCGCGGAAGAAGAACCTCCGCCGGATGCGCAGGACAAGCCTGCGGACAAACCCGCTGATGAACCTATCGGCACCGCTTTGACCGGTGGCGATGGCAGCAGCGGTCTCGGAGCCGGTAGCGGCATGGGTGGCGGTGGCATTGGTGGCACGGGCAGTGGCCGCGGCTACTCCGAGCGTGGCCGCTGGCAGGGGCAGTTCGGCCGTGGTGTGCAGGAAATCCTCTCACGTCATGCCGGACTGAAGTTCGCGAAGGGCAGCGTGCCCTTCCGCGTGTGGCTGGATGACTCCGGCCGCATCACCCGCGTAGTCTTGAACGGCTCCACCGGCAATCCCGAGCATGACGACATGCTCAAAAACCGCGCGCTCGTCGGCCAGGTGCTCGAGCCCGCACCGCCCGGCACGCCCATGCCCGTCATCATGCGCTTCAACGGCCGCTAAAACCCCGCCGCATCCCTTTCTCTCATGCTCATCCTCCGTCGCTCTCCCCTTCTGTTCTTCCTCGCGCTGCCCGCGGCCGCCCAGGTGCCTGAATTGAAGGAACCCGATCTCCCGCTTCCTCTCTTCGCCGAGGTTACTCCGGCCAAAACAGCCGTCCCTCAAATGAAGGAAGGCACTGCCGCCGTGCCGCCGCCTGCTCCTGCTCCCACCGCAGCGGATACACCTCCGCCGATCGCCTTGCTTCCTGAGCCGGATGCCATCAAAACGCGTCCGCAAGCGACCGCCACCGAGAGCGTGGTCATCAATCTCATCAACAAGCTCGTCGAGCGCGGCGCTCTCACCAAAGCCGATGCCACCGACCTCGTGAAAAGCGCTGAGCAAGAAGCTCAGATGGCTCAAGCGCAAGCGCAGGCTCTCGCCGATACGCAGGCAGCTGTCGCCGCACAATCCGCCCTGCCTCCGCTCGAGCCGGACAAGGAAGAAGTGCGCGTCACTTACATCCCCGAGTCCGTCAAAGAGGAGATTCGCAGCCAGCTCCGCAGTGAGATCATGGCCGATTCACGTTCCCAGAAGTGGGCTGGAGCGGCTGACATCCCTGAGTGGACTCGCCGCACCGGTCTCTTTGGCGATATCCGCATGCGGTATGACAACTTCATGTTCCCGGCCGAAAACTCGCTCATCGGCGCCTTCCCGAACTTCCACGCCATCAACAGCGGCCTCCCGTTTGATCTCACAAACCTCGCCGGAACGCTGCCACCGCAGCTCAATTCGGACCAAGACCGCCAGCGCACCCGCCTGCGCATGCGTCTGGGCTTCGACATCGACCTCGAAGACGGTTTCACCGCCGGCATCCGCATGGCCACCGGTGCCAACAATTCGCCCGTCTCCACCAATCAGACGCTGGGCTCGGCGAACAACAATTCTGCGGGTGGTAACTTCTCCAAATACGAGCTCTGGCTCGATCGCGCCTTCATCCAGTATGAGGCATCCTATCATGAGCACGGCAAGCTGCTCGTCTGGCTCGGCCGCTTCGACAACCCGTTCATGACCTCCAGCCAGATCATGTGGGACGAGGACGTGGGACTCGATGGCGTGGCCTTCAAAATGAACCAGGGATGGACGCCTGGCTTCTCCACCTTCCTCACCGCCGGCGCCTTCCCGGTCTTCAACAGCGCCTTCAATGTGGGTGAGCACAACACCTCCAAGACCGAGAGCTACAACAAGTACCTCCTCGCCGCGCAGTTTGGTGTGCAGTTCAAGGTCACCGAGGACATCGAGGTGAAGTCGAGCCTCGCCTACTATGACTGGCAGAAGCTCGAAGGCCGCTTCTCCAGCCCGTTTGTGCCAGCCTCCGCACAGGACGCCGGAGACACCGACGACAGCCGCCCGCTCTTTGCGCAGAAGGGCAACACGTACCGCCCCATCCGCAACATCACGGCCACGCCCGGTGCGGCTCCCGGCGGCAACTTGAACGGCACGATCAACCAGTTCCAATATTTCGGTCTCGCCACGAAGTTCCGCCAGCTCGCCTGGGCCGGACGCGTGGACTTCAATCACTTCGAGCCGGTGCAGATCTCGCTGTTGGGCGAGTTCGTCAAAAACGTGGGCTTGAACAAGGAGGATATGAAGAACCTCGCCCGAGCCGATGCGGTCGTGAACAACCGCAACGGCGGCACCGGCGCGTGGGAGGGTGGTGACACCGCTTGGTACATGGGCATCAATGTCGGCAAGGCCATCAGCTCCTTCGACAAGCGCGGAGATTGGGCGCTGGGCCTCGGCTATCGTCACGTCGAGTCCGATGCGGTCATCGACGGCTTCACGGATTCCGTCTTCGGCTTCGGAGGCACAAACATGGAGGGCTACAGCCTCAATGCCGCCATGGCCCTCTCGAAGCGCACCTGGGTGCGCATGGCCTACATGAGCGCCGACCAGATCGCCGGGCCGCAGCTCCGCACGGATGTCTTCCTTTTCGACTTCTCCGCCAAGTTTTGATCCATGAAAAAGTCTCTCACCCTGCTTCTCATCCTCACCGCCACCCTCGCCCCTGCCGCCGAGGAGGCTGATCCCGCCATGGCCGCGCTCAAGCGCATGCGTGACCAACTCCGCACCATCATGCTCCAGCAGCAGAAGACCGAGGCGGAACGCGCGGCGCTCGCCGCGGAGAAGGTCACGCTCGAAGAAAAGGTCTCCACGCTCGACGCCAACCTCAAAAAGCTGGCCAAGGAGAGCAATCTTCAAAAGGAGACGGACTCCAAAGCCATCGCTGACCTTCAAGACAAGGCCGCGAAGCAGGCCGCGGAAATCGTCCGCCTCCAGGAATCCCTCGCCGCGTGGAAAAAAGGCCACGCCGAGGTCGTCGATGCCGCAAAGAAGATCGACGCGCAGCGTGCCGAGCATGCGGCGCGTGCCATTCTCGCCGAGCGCAAGCTGGCCGATGCCAGCCGCAAGAACCTCGACCTCTACAACATCGGCAACGAGATCCTCTCGAAGTATGAAGGCTTCGGCCTCGGCACTGCCATCACCGCCCGCGAGCCCTTCACGAAGAGCATGCGTGTGAAGCTTGAGAACTACGTCCAGGACTTCGGCGACAAGCTGGAGGACGGCAAGATTCAGCCCGCTGATGCCCCGAAACCGGCTGCGACGAAAGAGCAGGCCGCTGCGGTCCAAAAACCCGTTCAACAATGACGAATGACGAATGCCGAATGACGAAGGGGATTCGAGTGCTGCTCTTTTCAGCATTCGTCATTCCTCATGCGTCATTCGCCGACGAGGTCATCGCCCGCATCGGTGACATCGAGCTTAAGGCTTCCGAAATCGAAAACGCGTCCTCCCTCGACGCTGCATCGCTCCGCAAGGTGACCGAGGCCATGCTGGTGCAGCGTTTGGTGTTCCAAGAGGCTCTCGACAAGAAATGGGATCAGCGGCCTGAAACGCAAAAGCTGATCCAAAACACCCGCGAGGCCACCATCGCGGACTCTTACCTCAAAAAGCTCAGCGAGCCTCCGGCGGACTTTCCGAGCGAAAGCGAGCTCAAGGCCGCTTACGAGGCTGCGAAGCCTTCGCTGGTCCAGCCGCGCTCGTTTCAACTGGCTCAGATCTTTGTCAGCGAAGACAAGCTGGAGGCGGTGAAGGCGCGTTTGAAGGCTGATTCGGCCTCGTTTGCAAAGATCGCCCGTGAGATGAGCGAGCATCAGGCCAGCGCGAAGCGTGATGGCGAGCTTGGCTGGCTCACCGAGGCACAAATCCAGCCCGAAATCCTCGCGAAGCTGCCGAAGCTGGCCCTCGGCGTGATCTCCGAGCCGCTGAAGCTCGGCGATGGCTGGCACATTTTGAAGGTGCTCGATGTGCGCGAGGCTCACACGCCCTTCTTTGAGCAGGTGCGCGAGCCGCTCACCCGCCAGCTCCGTGCTCAAAAGACCCGCGCCAACATGCAGGCCTATATGGCGAAATTGTTACAGCAGCACCCTGTGGCCATCGACGGGGTGGCGCTGTCAAAGCTGGGCTCACAAACCAAACCCTGACCCTTTTCATGATCGCGAAACGCATCATTGCCCATCTCATGGTCTTGCTGATCGCCCTGCCTCCGCAGGCCGTGATGGCGGACATGCTCACGCAAAACACCCTTGGTGGAGCTGGGGGTGCCGCCGCAGGCACACCAGCGGACACCAGTGCCGCCGCGGCCAATTCCGCGAATGCCGCCGCGGCCGCTGCCCAGGCCCGCGCCGCCGCGCAGGACATGCTCACGCGGAACACACTGGCCCTCGATGCCGTGCAGGCCATGCAAGATGCCGCGAGAGCAGCGGCCGCTTCGATGAACAATGCCGGAGCGAATCCCAATTTCATCGGCACCACGCTTCCCGATGTGCCGAACGGCCTTGGCGTCGGCGGTCTCGACTTCAGCAGCGCCATCGGTGCGAACAATCCCACGCAATCCTTGCAGAACGCCCGCACGATTGTCGAGATCCAGCAGACGCAGCAGCAGGCCATGCTGGAGTGGAACACGTTCAACGTGGGCCGGGAGACGACGGTGAAGTTCGATCAAAGCGCCGGCGGTGCGAACGCGGCGAGCTGGATCGCCTTCAACCGCATCACCGATCCCAGCGGCAACCCTTCCCAGATCCTCGGCCGCATCGAAGCGCAGGGGCAGGTGTATGTGATCAATCAAAATGGCATCATCTTCGGTGGTGCG
>CALMTT010000150.1 GCA_937872615.1 uncultured Verrucomicrobiaceae bacterium
CGAGGTGGCAAAGATTGCCGATGGTTTCAACGAGAACCTCCTCATCTCCCGCCTCGATGGCAAACGCTGCGTCTCCATCACCGTCATGCGTGAGAAGTCGCAAAACGCCATCGAGATCGCGGAGAACGTGAAGAACTACATCCTCACGAAAGGCAGCAAGCTGCCGGATGGTGTGCGTCTGGAGTTCTGGAACGACCGCTCGAAGATTGTGAAGGGCCGCATCACGCTGCTGCTGCAAAATGCCCGCAGCTCGCTGATCCTCGTCTTCATCTGTGTGGGACTCTTCCTGCGCTTCGACGCGGTGTTCTGGGTGGCGGTGGGCATGTGCATGAGCTTCCTCGGTGCTTTCGCGCTGATGCCGCTGTTCGATCTCTCGATCAATTTGAGCTCCGTCTTCGGCTTCATCCTCGTGCTCGGCATCGTGGTGGACGATTCCATCGTCACCGCGGAGCAGGTGGACACCTTCAAGCAGGAGGGAAGATCGGCGCTGGATGCCGCCATCGAGGGCGTGCAGCGTCTCGCGGCCCCGATCACCTTCGGCGTGCTCACTACCATCGCCGCGTTCTCACCCATGGCCGCGGGCTTTGGCGACTTCGGCGTGATGTTCCAGCCCATCGCCATCATTTTCATCAGCGTGATGCTGCTGGCCTTGCTGGAGACAAAATTGATCCTGCCAAGCCATCTCGCGCATCGTTTTCCCATTCTCAGCACCGCGGCGGATGCCCTCGATCCGGTGCATCGCTTCTCGGAAGGCTTGCTGGCGAAATTTGTGACGAAGGTGTACCGGCCCTCGCTGCGCTTTTGCATTCATTTTCGCTACTCGGTGCTCGCCGCGGTCTTTGGAGGGCTTGGAGTGCTTTTCGCGATTTACTTCAGCGACCGCATTCCGACGACGTTTTTCCCGCGTGTGGCCTCCGAGCGCATCGAGTGCCGTCTCACGATGCTGGATGGCACGCCGTTTGAGACGACCGACGATCACATCGGCAAAATCTACCAACTCGCCGAGCAGATGCGGAAGGAGTACGTCGGCCCGGATGGCCGTCCGGTGATCCGCGGCATCATTTCCAATTCCGGCTCCACCAGCAGCTCACGCGGTTCGTCCGGCGGCAGCGGCAGTCATCGCGGTGAGGTGACCATCGAGACCTACGGCCCCGAGGAGCGCAGCCTGCAGGTGAGCACCGTCGATATGGCCGCCGACTGGCGAAAGCGCATCGAAGCCGCCTACGGCTCGAAAAGCATCCCCGGTGCCGAGGAACTCACCTTCCGTGCCGAAATCATGCGCAGCGGCGATCCGATCGACATCCAGCTCACCGGCACGAATCCCGATGAGTTGCTCGCCCTCTCCGATCAGATCAAAGAGCGTCTCAACACCATCGCCGGCGTCTTTGACGTGTCCGACAGCCTTGATTCAGGGCGCAACGAGATCCAGCTTCGCTTGAAGCCGGAGGCGCAGCAGTTCGGCTTCACCGTGAACGACCTCGCCCGCCAGGTGCGTGCCGTTTTCTTTGGCGACGAAGTCCAGCGCATCCAACGCGGCCGCAACGAGGTCAAAGTGATGCTTCGTTATCCGAAAGAGGATCGCAAATCACTCGCCACGCTCGATTCGATGCGCGTGCGTGCCGCGAACGGCCTCGAAATCCCCTTCAACCGCGTCGCCGAGGCGAAAGTGGGCAAAGGCTTCACCTCCATCAAACGCGTGGACCGCCGCCGCGCCCTCAACATCACCGCCGATGTCAACAAGGCCACCACCAACCCCGGTGTCGTGCGTGAATCGCTCGTGCCTTTCCTCGAAGAACTCATGTCCCAGCATGCGCACATCGGCTGGAGCTTTGAGGGCGAGGCCCGTGGCGAGAAGGAAAGCTCCCAGGCGCTGCTCGTTTCCTCTTTGCTGGTGCTCTTCAGCCTCTACGCCCTCATCGCGATTCCGCTAAAGAGCTACCTGCAGCCGCTCATCGTGCTCATCTTGATCCCCTTCGGTGTCGTCGGGGCCACGCTGGGGCATCTCTTCCACGAGATGCCGCTGAGCCTCATGAGCCTCTGCGGCATCCTGGCGGTCTCCGGCGTGATCGTGAATGACACCCTCGTGCTCGTCGATCGCATCAACGAGCTCCGCGATGACGGCAGCACCATGGCCGATGCCGTCACGGAAGGCGGTGCGTCCCGTTTCCGCGCCATCTTCCTCACCCAGATCACCACCTTCGTGGGTCTCGTGCCGCTCATTTTCAATCTCGGCCCGATGGTGGAGCACTCCCCGCCCGTGCTGAAGCAGATCCTCGAATGGATTTTTGGCGATAATCGCACCGCGCAGGCCACCAGCGCCCAGTTCCTCACGCCGATGTCCGTGGCCATGGGCTACGGCAGCCTGTTTGCCACCGTCATCACCCTCTTCCTCGTGCCGATGTGCTACATGGTGCTCGATGACCTGACCCGTGCGTTCCGCCGTGCCGGCTCCCTCGTCCGCCTGCGCCAGCCCGAGGCCGGGGTGTCGGCCTGACCGGGGCAGGGGGGGGCATATTGCATCTTGCCTAGATGCCCCCTCCTTGCTAAAAACTCCACCCGCCATGCCTAGCATCCAGTTCACCACCCCCAGCGGCTCCTCCGGCCAACTCGACATCACCGCCGAGCGCATGTCTCTCGGCCGCGCCGATGACAATCAGCTCATCATCTCGGACGATTCCGTCTCCAGCCATCACGGGGAAGTGTCCTTCGACGGCAGCACGTGGATTTTCAGCGATCTCGGCTCCACGAATGGCACCAAGATCAATGGCGAGCGCGTCGAGGCCCTCCAGCTCGATCACGGCGGCTCGTTCACCCTCGGCGATGTCGAGTGCGTGTTCATCGGCGATGAAGAAGCCCCGGCTGCCCCGGCTCGTGCTGCCTCCTCCCGCACGGTCTCCAGCGGCTCCTTCGCGTCCCGCCCCTATGATCGCAGCCGGCGCACCGGTTTCGGTCCGAAGACCGTCGCCAAAGGCTCCGGCTCCGGTGGTCTCATCTTCGTCGGCATCCTCGGCCTGCTCGCCTGCGGCGCGGCGATCTACTTTGCCTCGCAGCTTGCCTGATTCCCCTCTGGC
>CALMTT010000151.1 GCA_937872615.1 uncultured Verrucomicrobiaceae bacterium
GACGAATGACGAAGGTTGTCTCACACAACCTTCGTCATTCGTCCTTCGTCGTTCGTCTATTCGAGTCCGTCGACGACCTGGAAACGACTGGTCGCCGCGCGTTCGCGGATCGCGCGGGCTTCGGAGTATTCGGGGCTGGCGTGCCAGGCCTTGACGGTGGCGCGATCGGGGAAGCGGATGATGACGACCCGCCGCGGCGCGGGCCAGCCCTCCAACAACTCGGCCTCGCCGCCGCGGGCGATGTAGACGCCGCCGTATTGGGCCACGGCCGCCGCTGCCCGGGCTTTATAGGCCTCGTAAGCCGCAGGGTCATGCACGTCGACTTCAGCGATGAGATAGGCCGGCATCGAACACCTCACTCGGGCGAGACGCTGCCCGATCGAACGCGCCAGACCGTGGCGCGCGCCAGGAACTCCGGCGGGAAGGGCGCCAGGTCGGTCGTGGTGATGACGAACTGATCGGCCGCGCTCAAGCGGCGCAGCAGATCGCTGCGGCGCTGCGCGTCGAGCTCCGAAAGCACTTCGTCGAGCAGCAGGATCGGCCACTCGCCGGTGCGCTGGCGCATCCACTCGGTCTCGGCCAGTTTGAGCGCAAGCACGGCCGTGCGCACCTGCCCGCGCGAGCCGTACACGCCGACGTCGAGGCCGTTCGCCACGAAGCGGAGCTCGTCGCGATGCGGGCCGTAGAGCGTCTGCCCGCGCGCGATCTCGTCGCTGCGAGACGATTTGAGACGCTCGCACAACATCGTCTCGATATCGGCCGCGCTCAGGCCGAGCGTGTGGACCGGCGTGCTGAGGGGCAGGCCGAGCTGGCCCTCCGGCGCGGCGGCCGCGCTCGGATCGAACGACGGGTGGTAGGCGAGGCGCAGGCCTTCTTTGCCGGCGGTCAACTCGCGATGGATGGGAGAGGCCAGCGCCTCGAGCTCGGCGACGGCGTGCGTGCGCGCCGCCTGAAGCTGGCCGGCCAGCTCGCACAACTTGGAGTCCCAGAAGTCGAGCAGATCCGGTGAAACGCCGCTCTCCTGAATCTGTTTGAGGAGCGCGTTGCGCTGCGACAACACCTTGCCGTACTCGCTGAGGTTGTGCTGGTAGATCGGGTCGACCTGACACAAGGCCACGTCGAGATAATGTCGTCGTTCGCTGGGTGAGCCTTCAACGATGGCCATGTCCTGCGGCAGGAACATGACAGCCGTGATCCGCCCGGCCAGATCGGCCAGACGCTTCTTGGCGCCGTTGAGCAACACCTCTTTGCGCAGCCGTCCCTCGCCGCCCGTTTCGGCGATGTCACTTGGCCCATCCTCCCTCAAGGCGTCGCCAGCACCGCCAAGGCGGTTTCCTTTCCACTCGTCGATCCCCAAAACGCCGCCTGCTTCTACCTCCGCGATGAATCCGCCGAGCGCCGCATGGTCGGGCGACTGGAATCGCTCGGCTTCCGCGCCTCAGATCGCGGCCACTGGCTCATGCAGGGCGGGGATGCCGTCCTCAAATTCTACGCCTCCGATCTGCCCCGCCTCCGCGATCTCGCCACCATCCTCGAGGGCGACCGCTGGCGCACCGTCACCCGCGGTGTGCAGCGCATCCGGCCAGAGACCAAGATCCACGGCCCGGCAGGCGGCACCGGCCAGGACTGGCTCAGCATGGAGTTCGCCTACCAGGCCGCCGATGGCTTCCGCCTGCCGCGAAACGACGTCCTGCGTATGATCCGCAGCGGGCAGAAATCCGTGCAGGGTAGGGATGGAAAGCGTTACATTCTGGATGCCGAAGCCGTCGAGGAATTGGAGGAAACCCTCCGGGATGTGCCCCTCCAGCTCACCCCGGAAGGCGCCCGCATCCACAGCGCCCACGCTGCCTATTTCCAAAGTGAAAATGTAACGCCTATCGCGTCTCCAGAGGAATCCTTCGTTCAAGCGATTCTTTCAACGCTTCATGTAACGCTTCGCTCGTATCAAATCGAAGGCGTCCGCTGGCTCATGGCTCGTGCCCAGGCGGGCAGGGGAGGCATCCTGGCCGACGATATGGGCCTCGGCAAAACCCTCCAATCCATCGCCCTCCTCGCCAGCCTCAAAACCGGCCCCAGCCTCATCGTTTGCCCCAAATCACTGCTCGGAAACTGGCGCTCCGAAATCGAGCGCTTTGCCCCCACCATGAAGGTCGTCGTGGTGAGCGGTTCGGGCCGTGAAAAGGCCCTGGAATCCATCACCGCCGAATCCGTGGTAATTACCTCTTATCCATTGATTCACAGGGATTTAGCCTGGCATCAGCAGCAGGAATTTCAGCTCATCCTCCTGGACGAAGCCTCCGCCATCAAGAATCCCGATACCGAAGCGTCTAAAGCATTACAAAAACTGCGTTCCAAAGCCCGTTTTGCCCTAACTGGCACCCCGTTAGAAAACGGCGTCCGGGATTTGTGGTCCATCATGCACTTTGCGTTACCGGGGTATCTCGGCAGCCGTGACAATTTCAAGGAACGCTTCGAGCAGCCCATCGCTGGCAGCTTCGATTCCGCCGCCGGTCAGCAGGCCGTTACGAGGCTGCGAAAACTCATCCGCCCGTGGTTCCTGCGCCGCACGAAAAAGCAGGTTTTGCGGGACCTCCCGGAGAAGATCGAGCAGGTTCTTTGGTGCGATCCCAGCCCGGCCCAGGCGGAGGTTTACCGCCGCGTCCTGGAGGAGGGACGCGATGAGATCAAGGCCGCCCGCCGCAGCGGCGGCCAGGGCGGGGCACGCATGACCATGTTCACCGTCCTCCTGCGACTCCGCCAGGTCTGCTGCGATCTCCGCCTCACCGGCCTGCCACCGGAAACGCTCAAAGGGTTATCCGCAGACGACTTCTCCGGCAAATGGCCCGCCCTTCAGGAGCGCCTCGATGCCATCCTCGAATCCGGCGGCAAAGTCCTCATTTTCAGCCAGTTCGTCCAGTTCCTGAAGCTCATGCGTAACCATCTGGACGTGATGGAAACGCCGTATTGCTACCTCGACGGCCAGACCCAGGACCGCGAGGGCCAGGTCAAAGCCTTCCAAACCCAGCCGGACAAACGCGTCTTCCTCATTAGCCTCAAAGCCGGCGGCTACGGCCTGAATCTCACCGCCGCCGATCACGTCATCCTGGCGGACCCATGGTGGAATCCCGCCGTCGAATCCCAGGCCATCGACCGAGCGCACCGTCTCGGCCAGCAGCGCATCGTCCACGCTTTCCGACTCGTCACACGCGGCACCGTTGAGGAACGCATCCTGGCCCTCCAGGCCAAAAAGCGCGGTTTGATCGAAGCCACCGTCGAAGATGATGGTGCTGTGATGACCGGTCTGAGCGATGACGACCTTGCCGACCTGCTCGACGCGGCCTAGTCTGGCAGCCCCATTCCCCCTCAAAACCTCCTTGGAAGACCTTTTCGGCCATCACATCTCGTATTTGCGCGTTTCTGTCACGGATCGCTGCAACGAGCGTTGCCGTTACTGCATGCCGGAGGAGGAGCAGGCCTGGTTTCCGAAGGAGGAGGTGCTGTCCTATGATGAAATGCTCCGCGTGATCCGCGTGGGCAGCCGGCTCGGCATCCGAAAGGTGCGGGTGACGGGTGGCGAGCCGCTGACGCGTCCGGGCGTGGCGGAGTTTTGTGCCGCCGTGGCCGCCGTGCCGGGCATCGAGGACATCGGCATTTCCACGAACGGCACCCTGCTCTCGAAAACCGAGGGCGGCACGACTTTGGCCGAGAAACTCGTCCGGGCAGGCGTGCGCAGCGCGAACATCTCCCTCGATTCGCTCGATCCCGCCGCCTACCAGCGCACGACCGGGCGTGATTTGCTGCCGAAGGTGCTGGAAGGCATCGACGCGGCGCTGGCGGCCGGTTTTCAAAGCATCAAGCTCAACTGCGTGCTCATCAAACACCAGAGCGAGCCGGAGCTGCTGCCCCTGATCGAGTTCGCCGCGGCCAAAAAGGTGCTGCTGCGCTTCATCGAGCTCATGCCGGTGAGCACGCAGGAGGTGCTCAGCGATGCCAATTTCCTGCCGGTGGCCACCGCGAGGCGGTTGATCGAGGAAAAACTCGGCCCGCTGACCCCAAAGCCGGATTTCAAAACGAACGGACCGGCCACCTACTACGAAGTGCCGGGCTCCGGCCAGCACGTGGGCTTCATCGGCGCGATGACGAACCTGCACTTTTGCGAGAGCTGCAACAAACTGCGCCTGACGAGCGACGGGAAGCTGCGTCCGTGCCTCGGCAGCTATTTGGAGTTCGACCTGCGCGAGGCACTCCGCGGCGGCTGCACCGATGAAGAGCTTGTGGGGCTGTTTCAAGGCGTCGTGGCCCGCAAGCCGAAGGAGCACGACTTCCGCAACAACTACCAGCCGAACCGTCGCATGATCGCGATCGGCGGCTGAGCGGGTCAGTTTTTCGACGTGTCCACCGGTAGCGTGGCTGGCAGAGCGAATCGCGCCACATCCACCGGGCCGTTGTAGCCCGGAATGATGGCCGCGAGGCCTTTGTTCACGCTTTCAAAGTGGAAAAACAGCACCGCCCGACCCTCGACCGAGCCGCTGCCGTGGGGAAAC
>CALMTT010000152.1 GCA_937872615.1 uncultured Verrucomicrobiaceae bacterium
TGCGGTGGAAGGGCAAGCGCCCCACCGTCCGCGGTGTGGTCATGAACCCGGTCGATCACCCCCACGGCGGTGGTGAAGGGAAAACCGGCGAGGGCCGTCACCCAGTGGATCCATGGGGTAACCTGACCAAAGGTTATCGCACCCGTAACAATAAGCGCACACAATCCATGATTGTGTCTCGCCGTAAGAAATAAGAAGGGATAACAGAACATGGCTCGTTCCCTGAAAAAAGGTCCATTCGTTGACCATCATTTGTTGGCTAAGGTTGAGAAAGCCGTTACCACCAAAGACAAAAAACCCGTGAAAACTTGGTCTCGCCGCTCCATGGTGTTGCCCGATTTCATCGGCTTGACGATTGCTGTGCACAACGGCCGTCAGCACATTCCGGTGTACGTTTCCGAAAACATGGTTGGTCACAAGCTCGGCGAATTTGCGCTGACCCGGACGTTCAAGGGTCACGCCGCCAGCAAGAAGGCCAAACCCGCCGACATCGACACCACCGGCGAATTCCCGTCCGGCGAGACCTACGCCGACTTCACCGGCTTCAAGAAGGTCATCCGCGACACCCGCAGTGATCTCTTCACCCGCCACCTCATCCGCCAGCTCCTCACCTACACCACCGGCCGCACCATGGAGCTCAACGACGACATCCCCCTCGATCAACTCCACGACAAAGTGAAGAAACAAGGCCTCGGGCTGAAGACGTTGATGATCGAGTGCCTGATGAGCGACATTTTCCGGTCGCGTTGAGGTAATGAGAGAGCGTGCGAAGTCTAAATGAACCGCCGCGAACGCCGTTTCGGCGGCGTGTGAGGGAAAATTGTCACCGCGATGTGAGCAGAGAAAACTTTGACCGCGCCTGATTTCCCTGCGATAACCCACGCGAATTCTAACGCGCCGATGGCCGAAACTCCGGACACACACCTCATCATCATCGATTCCGACCCCGACTTTTTGTCGTGGGCAGCGGGACATCTTAAAGCGCCCGGCGTGACCATCGTCACCTTTGAGCGGCCAGAGGAAGGGCTCGCCGCTTACCAGAAGAAACGCGCGGACCTCGTCCTCGCCGAGATTCGTGCGGGCACCGGTCCCGCCAGCGGCATCGAGCTGCTCAAACGCCTCCGCCAGAGCGATCCGCACGCCATGGCCATCCTTTTCAGCGGCACCGCCACCACCTCGCACGTCATCGAGGCCATGCGCCTCGGCGCTTACGATGTCCTGCCAAAGGAGCGCCTGCCCTACGAACTCCGCAGCGTGGTCGAAAGCGCCCTCACCGGCATCGAGGCCCGCCGTCAAAAGCGCGAGCAGACCGCCGAGGTGCCGCCCGAAAGCATTCAGGAGACCATCATCGGCCGCTCGCCGGCCATGCAGGAGGTTTTCAAGCTCATCGGCCGCGTCTCCCGCTCCGATGCGCCCGTCATGATCACTGGCGAAAGCGGCTGCGGCAAAGAGCTCGTCGCCGGCGCCATCCACAAGTTCAGTCCGCGGGCACAGAAGGAATTCGCGGCCATCAACATCACCGCCATTCCGGACAACCTCATCGAGAGCGAGCTCTTCGGTCACGAAAAAGGCAGCTTCACCGGCGCGGTGAACCAGCGCATCGGCCGCTTTGAGCAATGCGATGGCGGAACCCTCTTCCTCGATGAAATCGGCGACATGCCGCTCGCCGTGCAAAGCAAGCTCCTCCGCGTGCTCCAAGAAGGCCAGTACAGCCGCGTCGGCAGCAATCAAACGCTTAAGACTGATGTCCGCGTGCTCGCCGCCACGAACAAGAATCTCGAAGAAGAAGTCTCGAAGGGAAATTTCCGCGAGGACCTCTTTTACCGCCTCAATGTGGTGCGCATCCACATTCCGCCGCTTCGCGAGCGCCGCGAGGACGTGCGTCTGCTGGCCGAATTTTTCCTCCAACGCCAATCCGCACGCCGTCGAGGTCCCGTGATGCGTTTCACGGATGACGCGCTCGACATCCTCGAGGCCTACGACTGGCCCGGAAACGTCCGCGAGCTCGAAAACACCATTCAAAGAGCCTGCGCCCTCTGCAATTCCGACGTGCTCCTGCCCTCCGATATCCCGCTCGGCAGCAAAGGCACCCGTCACCACGGCCCCGCCAGCACCGTCACCCGCATGCGCGATGCCTTGACGATGCTCGTGAACATGGCCGACAAGACGCCGGACATCGACCTGCTGCCGTGGGTGGAGCGCGAGCTCACTCGCATCGCCTATCGCCACTGCAACGAGGACGAAGCCAAAGCCAGCAAACTCCTCGGCGTGCCCGCCAACACCGTCCAAAGCTACCTCTCCGCCCCCGCGGTGAAGAAAACGAAGAAGGCGAGCTGAGTGAAAAGTGGTCCGCACAGTCCTCTGTGCGGCTCGAGCGCTCTCAAAGCCCTACACCCGCTGCCGATACGCGGCGGGCGAGAGGCCGATGCGTTTGCGAAAATGCTGCGCGAAGCTGCTTTGATCGACGAAGCCACATCGCGTGGCGATCTCACCAGCAGACAGCGCCGTCTGCTCGAGCATGCGAGTAGCGGCGAGCACTCGCGTGCGGATGAGGAACTCCTGCGGCGTGATGCCGAAGGCGCTCTGAAAGCGACGCTGAAGCTGTCGAAGCGATTGACCACACGAACGGGCCACTTCCTCGACACGCAAAGGCCGCGCGAAGTCATGCCGGATGAGCTCGACGGCCTGCGCCACGGTTTGAAACACCGGCAGCCGCCTCTCCTCCTCATCCGGCCGGCGCAGCGTGCCCATCACACCTTGGATGCGGCCTCGTTTGTCGATCACCGGCAGCTTCGTCACGAGAAACCAGTCCGGCATGCCTTGCTGGTCCCACCACAGCTCGATGCGCTCGATTAGCCGCGTTTTGCCTGCGAGGATGCGCTGGTCATCCTCGACATAGGCCTGCGCCATCGTGTCGGGATTCAGATCAAAGTCGGTGCGGCCGATGAAATCGGAGTCGTTCCGCATGTGATAGCGGTCCAGCAGCCCGCGGCTGGCGAACATAAGCCGACCATCCTTGTCCTTCGCGAAAAAGTGCACGCCGGGCAGATGATCGAAGAGCCGGTGAAACAGCGAGGCAGGCTCCAGCGCCGCCACCCACGCCTCGCGACGCCGTTTCCAGCGGTCGATCTCCGCCGTGGGACGGCGGGCGCGCTCGCGCGGCTTCAGCGGTGTCGCATTTCGCATCATGGTGGTGCCCGGATGAATGCGCGAGCCTTCACATGCCGCAAGGATCAAAGCGATGCGGAGGCCAGCATCCGCCGCAAGCTGCGAGCGCCCCACCACAGCGCAAACAGGGCGGCGCTCCAGTTCACCAGCGAAATACCCCACCACACGCCCCACGTGCCGCCAGCGAAGGTGAAGGCCAACAGATTGAAGACGAGCATCGGCGCCGCGATCTGCCGGTAAAGGCCCATCCATAGGCCGTAGGCCGGGCGCTTCATGCCCTGCAGCATGAAGACGGTGATGAAAAGAATCGGGTAGGCCGCGAGCGTGATAGCGGCGATGCCCAAATAATCGCGCCCATGGCTGATGACCGTCGCATCCGCGGTGAAGAAACGCATCGCCACCTCGCGAAGCGGATAAAGGAGGGCTCCACCGGCGAGCATGAGCAGCACGCCGTATTTCACATTCGTCATCCACGCCTCGCGCACGCGATGCGGCAGGCCTGCGCCGAAGTTTTGGCCCACAAGGCTGAGCGTGGCAAAGTTCAGGCCGATGGTGGGCAGCAGCACGACCTGCTCGATGCGGGTGGCGATGCCGTAAGCGGCCACCGCTTCTTTGCCAAAGTGCTTCACGAACCATGTGATGACAAAAATACCGAGCGCCACGGTGAGCATGTTCAGCCCAGCGGGCACTGCCTGCCCGAGGATCTGCCGCAGCAGGGCCGCGTCCGGTTTGAAAAAGCTGCCAGGCAGCTCCTGGCATAGCTCGCGACGGCGCACGCCGGTCCAAAGAATCACACAACCGGCGATCTGCACGATCACCGTGGCCAGCGCGATGCCCGCCACGCCCATCGCGGGAAGTCCGCACCAGCCCCACATCAGCACCGGATTCAGCACGCAGTTGGCCACGAAGCCGGCGATGAGAAAGTTGCGATACAGCTTCGTATCACCTTGGGCGTTGAGCGCGGCATTGATGGCCATTTGGAGGATGAAAAACACGCCGCCGCACAGAATGACATTCATGTAGGCCAGCGCGACTTCGAGGTAGCCACCCTCCGCTCCGAGCAGCCGGAAAAGCGATGGCGCGATCAGCCATCCGGCAAACGACAGGACCACGCCTGCCACCGATGCAAACACCACCGCCTGCGCGAATAGCCGCCGTGCCGTCAGCGTGTCCTTCGCGCCGATGGCGTTTGCCATGAGTGCCGTCGTGCCCTGGCTGAGGCCGCTGCCCGCGGAGAGAATGATGAAGAACACCGGAAAGGACAGCGACAGCGCCGCCAGCGCATCCGTGCTGATCAGACCGGCGCAATACGTGTCCACGAAGTTGAACATCGTGTTGAAGAAAAACCCCACGCTTGCCGGGATGGCAATGCGGCGGGTCAGGACGGGGATCGGATCCGTGGTGAGGGTGGACATGAGGGCACGTCGCATTTCGCACCATCTTTGTCGTGACGCCACCACGGCCTTCGGCATAGCTTTGCCAACCATGAAGCCCATCGTCCAAATCAGCCTCGACCTCACGAACATCGACGAAGCCCTCGAAACAGCCGCTCTCGCCATGCGAGCTGGTGTGGACTGGCTGGAGGCCGGCACGCCGCTCATTTTGGCCGAGGGCTTGCATGGCGTCCGTGCGCTGCGGAAGGCTTTTCCGACCACTCCGATCGTCGCCGACCTCAAAACGATGGATGGCGGCTATCTGGAGGCTGAAATGATGGCCAAGGCCGGTGCCACGCATGTCGTCGTGATGGCTCGTGCGCACGCGGAGACGGTGAAATGCGTCGTGAAGGCTGGGAAGGACTTTGGCTGCAAAGTCATGGGCGATAACATGATCTGCGAAGACATGGTCGCCGGTGCCAAATGGCTCGAAGACCTCGGCTGCGACTACATCATTCACCACATCGGCTACGACGAACGCCGCGGCATCGCCGCCGCCGGCCACCGCATGCCCAGCCCGCTCGACAAGCTGCGCGAGGTCGTCCAGGCCGTGAAGGTGCCCGTGCAGGCCGTTGGTGGTTTGAGTTTGGAGCAGGCGATCCAGTGTCCGAAGTATGGCGCACCTCTCGTCGTCCTCGGCGCCCCGCTCACCATCGACGCCGATGCCTTTAAAACGGCCGACGGCAATCTCGAAGCCTCCCTGCGCATGATCTGCGAGGCCGTGCATGCGCAGGATGTGCCGGCGTTTGCATAAGTTCCCTTTTGTCGGACTCGTCGGACTAGTCCGACCCGTCTGACGCCTTTAACCCAACTCTCTTCCCACCCATGAAAAACGCCGCAGTCGTCAATTACGCCCCTGAAAAAGGCTCCGTCGAAATCCGTGAGATCGAAACGCCCACCATCGGCGCGGAGGATGTGCTCCTCGAAGTCGCCAATGTCGGTGTTTGCGGTTCCGATCTGCATCAGTGGACCTCCGATCACTCATGGCCGGTGAATTACCCCGTCGTGCTCGGGCATGAGTTCGGTGGACGAATCGTGGAGGTCGGCAAGGACGTGGAAGGCTGGAAGGAAGGCGACCGCGTCGTCTCCGAGACCGCCGCCATCATCTCCAAAAACAATCCGATGACGCGTCGCGGCCTCTACAACCTCGACAGCACCCGCAAAGGCTTCGGCTACGGCGTGAACGGCGCGATGACGAAGTATGTGCGCGTGCCCAGCCGCATTTTGCACCACGTGCCGGACCAGCTTCCCTTTGAGCAGGCCTGCCTCACCGAGCCCTGTTGTGTCGCTTACAATGCCGTCGTCAAAAACGCCCGCATCGAGCCGGGTGATCGCGTCATCGTGCTCGGCCCCGGCACTATCGGCATCCTCTGTGCCGCCATGGCCAAGCTCTGCGGCGCGGACGTGGCTATCGTCGGCCTGCCGCAGGACGCGCATCGTTTGGAAATCGCCAAGCAATACGGCTGCACCGTCATCATCGGCGATGCAAAAGCCTGGGCGATGGAACGCGACGGCCTTGGCTGCGATGGTGTGATCGACGCCGCTGGCGCGAGCATCACGCTCAAGATCGCGCTCGAGCTCGTGCGCCCTGCCGGATGGATTTCAAAAGTCGGCTGGGGCCCGCAACCGCTTGGCTTCAACATCGATCCGCTCGTGCAGAAGAACATCACGCTGCAAGGCAGCTTCAGCCACAACTGGCCGATCTGGGAACGCGTGATCGCCCTGCTCAGCAGCGGTCAGTTTGACGTGAAACCCATCATCGGCGGCGTCTGGCCCATCACCGAATGGCACGAGGCCTTCGAAAAGATGCACAAGGGCGAAGTCGTGAAGAGCGTGCTGCGGCCGGTGTGATTCACTTGGCACGTCCCATCCACTCCACCGTCTCACGATTCGCACGCGTGAGGGCGTTCAGCGCGGCTTCGTCCGGCTTTTCGGATGCATCTCGCAGGCCGCGCTTACGAGAGTCATTGCGCAGGTAGGCCCCGCAGAGGTGGTAGCCGATGCAGCCGGTGGTTTGGCGCAGCGCGGCGAGCACCCGGGCATCGCCTTCGCCATCGTGGCGGCGGATGCCGTCGGCGTCGTTGGTCTGGATGGCGTGATCGGCGAGCAGCACAGGCTTGCCGGTCTTCTGATGCCAGTGGTTCAGATTGGCCGTCACCTTGTCCGGTCCGCTGAAGTGCTGGAAGCTCAAGACATCGACAAACGGCAGCGCGGCCTCGATGACCTCGTCGGCGATGGGTTTCGCGGCCTCGTAGCGATCCCCGAGGATGAGGTGGTGCTTGTCGTAACGGCGCACGGCATCGTGCGTGATGCGATACCACTTGGTCGCCAGCGCGTGCAGTTCCTTGCGTCCTGCTTCCGTCTTGAGCTTTTCAGGATCAAACAGCGGCCCCTTCCACTGCATGAAGGGCGTGGTGTGAATCCACGTCGGGCAGTCGAGATAAAAGTAGCCGATGAGCTTCGGATCATCCTTCAGCCGGGCGCAGTGCTCGCGGGCGACGTAGTCGCACCACTCGGCGAACTCCGGCGCGTCAAAGTCCGGATAGCGAGTCTCCGCCTCCCACTGATGAAAATCAGCAAACGGAAGCTGGTGGCAGTAGGGCATGCCAAGCCATTGATACTCCTCAAACGTGAAGGAGCGGGAGTGGCGGTGATTGGTGTTGCCACGCGTCACCACCTCCTGCGTCCAGCCCACCGAGTTGAAACCCCACGCCTTCAAATCGGGTCCTACAGCCTCCTTGAGCCACTTTTCCATCGAGTTGCCGTATTTTCGCTCCCAGAGGTCGCCATTCGACGCGTAGCGCAGCGGCGAGGGATCAATGTGATTGAGCCCAATGGAGAAAAACGGGGTGCCTTCCGGCGTGATGAACCACCAGCGCCCTCCGCGCTGTCCGAGTGTGAAAAAGCGCTGCGAATCGGCTCCACGGCAAACGGTAGCGGCAGCGAGGGAGGCAAGAAGGGTACGGCGGTTCATCACGGCTCCAGGTGGTCCAGAATGTTGTCATTGTCTTCATCGAGAGGCAGCGCGTCATCCGGCGACAGCTTGATCGTTTCCGGCAAAGACTCGCCACGAGCCTGAAGCACGCGGTAGAGGTAGTCCACGCACTCCGCCCGCGTGAGCGGATGATCCCGCACCTGGGCGTGGGCGAGGCTCTTGAAACCCGGCAGGCTCAAAGCGGCCAGCCAGCGGTCCAGCGTGCCCCAGTTCACCGGCGCATCCGGTTTGAAATCGGGCTGCTGCGGACCAAAGCGGCCCCATGCAATCATCGTCTCGATGCTCACACGACGCCCGTCCTCGACGGGCACATCACTGAAACGCGCTTTTTGCTCCAACAGCGGCCACTCGGGTGCCTGTGGCAAGGCACGCACGAGACGCACCAGCGCTCCTGCCAGTTCGCCACGCGTCACCACCTGCTCGGGGCGGAAGAAGACATTGTCCGCGTCCGCCCGCCACACGCCGCTGAGCGTGAGCAGGTTCGCCGCCTCAAAGTGGGCCTCATCCGCCCGCACATCATGCCACGGCCACACGAGCACGCCGCCACGGACGAGCCGCCGCTGGATCTCGCGCACTCGTGAGGGCATCATCACGATCTCTCGCGGCTCTTTGCCATCACTCAAGCACATCGCTGCGAGCGTGGCGGCCGCTGTGCCGACCTGCATCATCTGCCCGTGCAGCCGCAGCGAGGACTGCACCATGCTGGTGACGCCAATGTTCTTCGAACAGCCGAGCAGGCCGTTCATTTTCACCGGCACCAGGCTGCGCAGAGGCAGCATCGTGCGGTCGCTGTGCGAGTTCCAATCACGCGTGCCGAAGAATTTCCCCTGCCAGGGCTTCGCCGGATCGTCATCGCGGAATTTTCGCCTCGTGGGATGGAAGTCCATGTTGAACTGGTAGCCAAAGATGCCGTCGTAAGGCATCGCCTTCGCCCACAGCGGGCGCATCACCTCCGTGCGCACATCCTGCTCCCGCAGGATGTAGAGCGCCTCCAGGCGCAGGCCCTCGCGGATGTAGGGCTTTGGCGGCAACCGGTCCGGCGTGCCGTAGTCCTCCGCCAGCCGCATGCGGCGGAATGACGGCCTGTCCTTGCCCACATCCGATGCCTCGCGGTTTTGCAGCCAATGCACAAAGGCCAGCGCATGCTCCTTGGCGTCCTGGAACACGATGCGACGCTGGGCGGGCGTCATCGCCACAATGTTCTTCCGCGAGGCTCCGGCCTCGTTTTGCTCCAAGGCATCCACGACATGCTTCGGCAGCGTGCTCAGCGGATAGTCCTGCGCCGGCCAGTTCAGCACGGTGGCCTCCGTGCCGGGCGCGAGGTGATGGTGATGGCGGTCGATCATGCGGCGGTGCGTGTAGATGCACCAGCCGGCCATGTTGTAGATGCCGCCGCTGCCATCCCAGTCCACCCACAGCGGTGCCTTGGACCACGACTCGAAGGCAAAGGCATCGTAACGCGGCGGCTTCGGGATGAGACGCTCCTGCTCCGTCTCACGCAGCAGCGGGCACCACGAGATGGGATTCATCTCCTGCTCGCCCGCTTCATCGAGCACCTCAGGAGCGCTCGGCTCGCCAAACCGCTGCTTCAAATCCGGTCCCGCCATGTATCCCGCGCCGCTCAGGCGGATCACATCACCCCAGTCACTCGAGTCCGCGGTGAACTTTGCCCGCACGATGAGGTCAGGCGCCCCGTCGGTGCCTGCCTTGCGGAAGGCCACACCCTTCACGCGACCGCCCTCCACCATCACTTTGGCCGGCTCCCAGCCCTTCTTGATCGTGATCTGCGCCGCATGCGGAGCCAGCCACTGGTCGAAGAGGCGAGCGGCGGCCGCAGGCTCGATGGTGTTCCTGCCGCACCAGCCGTTCCCGGGCTGTGCGAGACCATACACACGGCGATTGTGCGCGTGGATGCGTTCGAGGATTTCAGCGAAAAGTCCACTCGGCGGGAATTCAGCGCGTTTGCCATTCACGATGGTCCACTCGTCGATCGGACCGATGCCCTGCGTGCAAAACTGGCCGCCGAGCCAGTCGATATCATTCACCAGCACGATACGCTTCACGCCCAGCCTCGCCGCCTGCACCGCCGCGGCACAACCAGCCTCATCTCCGCCCACGATGAGCAAATCCGCCTCGAGCGTCTCCGCGAGAGCTGGCATCGAAAACAGGCTGAGAAGTAAAAAGAGGCGTTTCATGAGAGCGAACCGCTTTCATACGACGCTCAGGTGCGATGTCTCCACAATCATCTCATGCTCTGCTGTCGCAGCTTGCGTAGATACGCGTTGTCCGGCGCGGACTTCACAGGCCGTTCGGGTGTCTGAATCATCGTCTGCACGCGCTTTTCGCTGCCGTTGATGAGACCGGCGATAATTTCGGACTCGGGGAGATTTTTCCAATACTTCACGGGCATCTCGGACTGCATGGCCTTCACCTTGAGGCGGGCGGGATTGAAGATGCTGCGGTAGTAGGTGCGCCAAAGGTCGTCATGGGCATCGGCGGCGGGGGCATCATGGCGGTTCATACCGGGCATGAAGGTGAGTTTTTCGCCGTCCCAGCTCGCGCACTCGTCGGGCGTCAAAATGGACCACTCCATGCCGGCGAAGCGTTTCTCGAAAAACGGCGCGGCAAGGCGTGTGATGCGATACTCGGGCTCGAACCACGCGACGAACTGCTCGCGGCCATTTTCTTCATTCACGCCGACGAGTCGGAAGCGCACGAAGGCATGCATCTTGTGGATGTCGCGGCTCACGGCCTTCGCCCACATGCTGCACTGATGCATGTCACGGTCGGAAGGCATCGCGAGGAGGTGTTTTTCGCCGCCAAGCGTGAGGCGATGCAAAAGCCGATACAGGATGGCAAAGCGCCGCTCATCGGTGTGGGCGCACACGTTGGCGGCGAGGTGCAAAAACTCGGCGGGGACCTTCACGGCGTCTTTTCGTGCTTCGCCGTAGGTCACCGCATCCTCGGCCAACAGAGACGGAGTTTGCGATTCATCGGCCCACTGCACTTCCTCGGGCTTCACACCATGCCGCAGCAGCTCGCGGGCCTTGGAGCGCCAGGCTTCGAAGGTGGGCTGGATCAGGGCGGAGATCATAACTGGCCGCTGAGTGCCATCACAGCATCCGCAGGCGTGACGGGTGGTGCTGCGCGGAAGTTAAGCTCGAGTTGGCGCGGGCCGGGAAGAAAGTGCTGGCGAAGATTCGGGCTTTCGAGCAAGGCGATGCGCGGACGGTGATCGGCGGCGATGATGAAGGGCTGCACTTTTTTGAGGTTCACCCGCATGCGTTGCAGATCGGCGAGGGTGAGGCTCGACCACCTTCGCGCGGCGAGAATGCGGGCAACATTCACCGTGCCGAGGCCGGGAATGCGCCACAGGAGCTCCTGCGAGGCGCGGTTGATGTCCACGGGGAAGACGGCGCGGTTTCGCAAAGCCCACGCGAGCTTTGGATCGAGGTCGAGATCGAGATTCGGGTCTTCTTTGGGTAGCAGTTCGCCGACATCGAAGCCGTAGAAGCGCAGCAGCCAGTCGGCCTGATACAAACGATGCTCGCGGACGAGTGGTGGTGGCTTGATGGGCAGCAGCACGCTGGGCTCCGGGATGGGGCTGAAGCCGCTGTAGTAAACGCGGCGCAGCCGCACCTCGCGATACAGTTCATCGGCGCGATGCAGCACGAGCGCGTCGCTGCTGTCGTCCGCGCCGACGATCATCTGCGTGCTCTGGCCGGTGGCAAAGGCGGGCGCTTTGACGCGAGGGCGGTTCACGATCTGCCGAGCCTCTTTTTTCGCCTCCAGGTTTTCGTCGATGCGCTGGCGGATGCCTTGCATGGCCTGCTTCGTGTTCGTGAGGTTCTTTTCCGGCGCGAGTCGGTCGAGGCTCTGCTGCGAGGGCAGCTCGATGTTAATGCTGATGCGGTCGGCGTAGCGTCCGGCCTCGTCGATGAGCGCCTGCGAGGCCTCGGGGATCGTTTTGAGATGGATGTACCCGCGGAAGTGATGCACCTCTCGCAGTTGCCGCGCGACCTCGATGACCTGCTCCATCGTGTAATCCGCACTGCGCACGATACCGCTGCTGAGGAAGAGGCCCTCGATGTAGTTGCGCTTGTAAAAGTCGAGCGTGAGCCGCACGACCTCCTCCGGTGTGAACCGCGCCCGCTGCACATTGCTGGAGCGGCGGTTGATGCAGTAGTGGCAATCGTAGAGGCAGGCGTTCGTGAGCAGCACCTTCAGCAGCGACACGCAGCGCCCATCCGGTGTGTAGCTGTGGCAGATGCCCATGCCGCCAGTGGAGCCGATGCCTTTGCCATCGCGCGAGTCCTTCCGCGCCGCGCCGGAGCTGGCGCAGGACGCGTCATACTTCGCCGCATCAGCGAGGATTTCGAGTTTGCGCGTGAGATCCATGAGTTCGATCGAACAGTGCATCAAATGCGCCGTTCGTCACGCCTGGAGAGCGGGAATTTTCACCGGCGCCCATGATTGAAATCGACGGGCTTCTTCACGGTTTTTGCGCCGAGATTGCCTTCGATGGTGCTGCGTGTGCAAGTGGGATCGACGACGATGGTGGCGGGCTTGTTTTGGAAGGTATTGCCCGTGAAGACGAGGTCGTGGCCGTTCGGGGCGAAGGTGACGGCTTCCTCGGGGCAGTGGTCACCGAGTTGGAAGATATTGTCCTTCACGATGATGGGGCCGTAGGTGGCGCCGGGCTCATAGAGCGTGAAGTAGAGCTCGGGGAACTGGCCGGGCTGCGCGGTGCGGTAGGCGATGCGGCCGAGGCGGGGATCGGGGTCGTTTTTCGTGGTGTTGTTGATGAAGACGTTGCCGGTCATGATGAAGTTCACGGGCTGGTTGATCCATGCGCCGCGACCGCCACCGCGGAAGGTGTTGCCGGTCATGGTGACATCTGTGCAGCTTTTCTCGACGCTGATGACGCGGCTGCCGTTCGTGCCATCGACGAGATTGCCGGTGATGGTGGCGTTTTGGCAGAACTCGGCCAAAAAGAATGCGCCCATGCGGCTGCCGAGGATGTGGTTGTTCGCAAAGACGATGTTTTTGCAACGCTGGATGTGCATCGTGTCGCCAATGGCGCTGAGCTGGCAGCCCGTGACACGCACATCGCGTGCGCCGACGATGTCGAAGGCTCCTTTGCCGGGTCCGCTGCCGGTCGGCGCATAGGCTCCGAGGTAGGCGGCATTGATGAGGAAGATCAGCGAGCCTGCTCCCGCCTCGCCAAACTGCACCGCCTCACCACCCAAGGTCTCCGAAACGCGCACAAACTCGGGTGTGGACTCGATCACGAAATACTGGTGACCGCGCACGAGGCTCTGGGGCAGATCTTTACCGGTAAAGGTGATGGCCTCCTGCGGCTCGTCCGACTTGCTCACCACCAGCGGACGCGTGGTGTTGTCGAAGCGAACCTGATCGCCTCGGAAGGTCACCTCGCGCATCAGATCCGTGCGGAAGTATTTCTTGGCCCGCTCGACCTCCCACGTCTCGTAATGCTCGGGGAAGGTGATGATCTGCCACAGGTAGCCGTAGTCCCACATGAACTTCCCGCTCCGCAGCAGCGTGCAGCTTTCGACCGCGACACGCTCCGCGTAGTGCTCGACATCGCTTTCGCTCTTCTTGCCGTATTTGCCATGCACGCCGATGACCGCGGCGGCCATGCCGTTCGACTTCACCTCACGAAAGAGCAGATCGTGCGTGCCACCGGCGACCGTCGTGGTGATCTCGATGCCCTTCGTGTTCGCGCTCGGCTCCCAAGTGTTTTCCTTCTTCGCCGGATCAAACACCTGCCCGACGAACTCCCCACCATGCCACGCGAAGTGCGCGATGTTTTCCCCGGCGAAAAGCACCACACGAGCCTGGTCCGGCAGCGACTCCGGCAGGATGAAGCGTGCGCCGTGGGCCATGACCGTCGTGTTCGACTTCAGCGGGATCGGCTTCGAGCCATCGAGATGGTAATCACCGGCCGGAATCGTCACGACACCATCTTTCGAGAGCAGCGCAGTGAGTTTGGCGCTGTCATCGGCCCAAACGAGGCTGGTGAAAAAAAGAGCGGTGAGGAAAGCTTTCATGGCCAGTGCTGCGCGATCTTCTTCTTCAAGAACTCGACGCTTCTCGCGAGCTGCTCCATGCCATCGACGCCGTCTTCGATGCTGATCCAGCCGTTGAAGCCTTTGCTCTTCAGCTCGCTGAAAATGGCATCGTAGTCGTTGAGGCCCTTGCCGATCTCGCCGTGGCGGAGGCGTTTGGCGTAGCCCTGAGCACCGCCTTCTTCTTTGCGGAGATCTTCGATGGTGCCCTCGGCGAGGTAGCGGTCGCTCGCGTGCATGGTCACGACGCGATGCGAGACGCGCTTGAGCAGCTCGATGGGATCCTCGCCCGCGAGGTAGGTGTTCGAGGGGTCGTAGTTCACGCCGAAGTTCGGGTGATTCACCGCATCGACGAGTTTGCAGAAGACATCCATCTTCTGCGCGAACTCGGGATACTCCCAGAAGTCGTCTTTGTAGTGGTTTTCGATGATGAGCGTGATGCCGCGCTCCTGCGCATACGGCAGGCAGGCATAAATTGAGTCCGCAGCGAGCTTCACGCCTTCATCCAGCGTCAATTCAGGCCGGCGCTGCCCGCTGAGCACGCGGCAGTAGCTGCCACCGAGCGTGTGCGTCATGTCGATCCAGCGTTTTTGCTTCGCGATCTCCTTCTCGCGGAAGGCGGCATCGGGATGCGTGAAGTCGGGCGAGCAGCACATCATCGGGATCACCTTGCCGGTGTCCTCAACTTCACGGCGAAAGCGCGGCCAGTTTGTCTCATCGGCCATCTCCAGGAAGCCCGCATACCATTCCAGGCCTTGCACATCGAGCGTGGACGCGAGCTTGATCCATTCGGAGACGGTCATCGTCCCTTCTTTGCAAAGGGCGACCATGAAGGCTTTCGGGAAGGCAGCGAGTTTGGGCATAAAAGCAGAGAGCGTAGGGCTGAGGGCAGAGAGTTAAGTTTTAACGCGAATGAAGACGAATGAGAACGAATGCCCGCAGATAACCTCGCGGGCTCTAAGCAGTGACATTCGATTTCATTCGTCCAAATTCGCGGTCATTCGTGTTTCCTATCGAAATCACTTCGTGGGAATCGTGCTCGCGTCCTTCGGCGGATTGCGACCGATGAAGGGGTGCTGCTCCAAATCGAAGACCTGGCCGCTGATGGGGCCGCATTCGTCGGCGAGGAGCCAGGCGGCGCAGGCGGCGATCTCGTCGGGCCAGAGGATGCGGCCGGCGGGGGCATAGACCTTCGGCAGATCGGCATACCAGTCGTCTTTGAGGCCGTGGGAGCGTTTGCGCTTGGCCTCGTTCTCGGTGAGCACCCAGCCGGGGTTGATTTGATTCACGCGGACGCCGTCCTCGCGCATGAGCGTGTCGCCTAGATTGCGTGTGAGCGTCATGAGAGCGCCTTTGGAGACGCTGTAGGGCATCAAATTGGGTTCGCCACTCCACGCGTTGACGCTGCCGATGTTGATGACGCTGCCGTGCGCGGCTCGGAGATGCGGCAAAGCAGCGCGGATGAACAGGTAAGGCACCACGCAGTTAATCTCGAGCATGCGGCGGAACCATTTGGCGTCCGTGTCGTGAATGTTGCCGAGCCCGACCTGCGCGGCGTTGTTCACCACGGCATCGAGCTTGCCAAACGCCGCCACAGCCTTCTCGACGAGCATTTGCGGCGCGTCCTCCTCACCGAGGTCCTTGAGCACGAGCGCCGCATTTCCCTCGCCAAGCTCCGTGAGCGTTTCCTGGCCCAAATCCGCCTCCAGGCCGTGAATGAGCACGCGTGCGCCCTCGGCGACGCAACGCTTCGCGATGGCCTTGCCGATGCCGGTGACGCTGCCGGTGATGAGGATGACTTTGTTTTCGAGGCGCATTTCAGGAGTGTGATTCGGGTTCGTAACCAAAATAGGGATAATCATTCTCAGGGATAAAACAGACTTCTTCGACCGCTTTTACCTCTTCGGCGGCGGAAAGCGTCGGCAAAGCCAGGCTCAGGAGGGTGCCGAGCACGCACTGTCCGGCTGAGCGTCGGTCGAGCATCCAAAGTTCGATCTCTGTTTTCATATCAAGCATCCGAATATGGTCCGCCATTCTGTCTCGCGAGCATCTCGCGCACTTTCACACCGCCAAGCGTGCCGACTTCATCCTTCGACTCCATCGCGAGTGCAGCGGCAGTTCCCGCAGCTTCGCCAAGGGCCATCGCAGTAGCGGTAACGCGGCTGGAGGCGCTCGCCTCGCTGCTAGCGCTGTGGCAACGGCCCGCGACGAGGAGGTTGCTGACTTTTTGCGGCACAAGCGTGCGATAACTGATGTCGTAGGGCTTCGGTTGGAAGCCGGAACCGGTGAAGGGTTTATCGACGGAGACCTCGGGCGGATGGATGTCGAGGAACCAGCAGCCCGTGGCGACGGCGTCGTCGTGACGCGTGGTTTTTTGCAGGTCTTCGAGCGTGAGGACGTTCAGCCCGACGATGCGGCGCGTGTCGCGCACGCCAATGTAAGGGCCGCTCATGATGTAGTAGCTGTTTTCAAAGCCGGGCACCTTCGCCTTCCATTCGTTGAAGATCGCCCACGCATCCTTGCGGCCCTGTATCTCCGCGCGGGTGAAATCGGCGGCATTCGTCGCATCGGCAGGCACGCGGGTGGCGTGGACGTAGCACTCGTCCTTCGCGAAGGCGAAGATGAGCCCCGGGCCGTAGAAGTTCACTAGGCGGCCTTCCTTGTGCGCCTCAATGAGCACCTTCTTCGCTATCTCCTTCGTCTCCTTCACCGGCACGACATTGCCGATGCGGAAATGCAACGTCAGCGGCATGAGCGGCTTCGACGAGATCGTCGGGCAGTCTGCCCAGTGCGCGATGTCGCCATCGCCAGTGCAGTCGATGATTTGTTTCGCTTCCACACGCGTGAGTCCGTCCTTGTTCGCGATGATCACCGCTGCCACGCGACCTTCCTTCACCTCCACGTCGCAGGCGACGCTGTGAAAGAGCACGCTGAGCTTGTCCTTGTGCTGGAGGATCAACTCATCTGTGAGCACCTTGAAGTGCTCCACATTCGGAATCCACATGCTGCCCCAATACTTCGTCACCAGCTCCGGCGGCAGGTCGTCGATCGACTTCGCGCCCGGCTTCGCAATGCCCAGCCGCTGCAGCAGCTCCAGCGCGATGCCTTTCACGACAAAGCGCCCGCTCGGCTTGTCGATCAGACCGTCAAAGTAAGGCAACCCCACCGTCGTGATGATGCCGCCGGAGAACCCGGCGCGTTCGATGAGCAGCGTCTTCGCTCCGTTGCGGGCCGAAGAAAGCGCTGCCGCGATGCCCGCGCAGCCGCCGCCACAGACGAGGACGTCAGTTTGGATGGTTTTCATGGTGCCCGAGCATAGCGAACAGGCCCCAATTCACGCCACGACAAAGACTGTGCGAAATGCGACCGGTCAGATCACTTCGCCACGCCTTTGATGCTGAAGTCGTCGTAATGCACATCCACTGGATTCGTGGTAAGGCTGACAAGGGACTTGGTGTCATGCGCGATGCCCGCGGACTGAAAGCTGCCAACTTCCTTGCCGTCGATGGAGACGCTGATGCTATCGCCCTGCGTGGTGACGACGAGGGTGTGCCACTCATTGAGGCTGATCTTCGCCGGGATGCGCTTCTGCTTGCCGGCGAGCATCTTCTTTTCGTCGTCAGTGAGCTGGTTGGCCTTCTTGCGGTCGTAGAGGCCGTTGCTGAGGTCAAAGCCGCCGGTTTTGGCATCGGCGAGGTTCACGCCGGTTGCGGAAATCGTGGCCTGGCAGATGTGGCCGGCATGGGAGCCTTTGTAATTCTTGTCGTCGAACCACACGTTGAAGCTCTTCGCCTTGTCGCTGGTGAAGCGGAACTTCACGGCGACCTGCAGATCCTTCTCGCCAGTGAACTTGATGTTATCCACCGCGCTGTGGTCGGATGTTGGAGCCGTGATGCCGATCAGCATGCCGTCCTTCACGACGCTGGAGCTCTTGTAGTGCCCCCAAGCCTTTCCAAAACCCTCGGCGGAGAAATCATCGGAGAAAATGACACGCGGAAAATCAGCGGCGAACGACGTGGCGGCGAGGACGAGAAAGAAGAGAGGCTTCATGGGCTGCCTGAAACGCATGGCTGAGCAGTCAACTTGCGCACACCTCTGGACACCAGCCTCGAATTGCTGGTAACATTTCACCCGCCACGCGTCATCACCGGTATCATGACCTCTCCCGAAGCCGCCGCCTTTCACACCACACGCTGGACACGCGTGTGCGCGGCCAAGGCGGACAGCGATGAAGGGCGTGGAGCGCTAGCGGAGCTTTGTGAGGCCTACTACGAGCCGGTGGTGGCCTATTTGCGCGGAGTGCTGCGCGAGCCGGACGCGGCACGGGAGATGAGTCATGCCTTCTTCGCTGAAATCCTCGCTGGAGGGGCCATTTCAGGCGCGGACCCGCTTCGGGGGCGTTTCCGTTTTTATCTGCTCGGTGCCGTGCGGCACTTTGTGGCCTCGAAACGCGAATCGGATCAACGACTGCGTCGCGGTGGTGGCGTGACGCCTGTGTCGCTCGATGCCGAAACGCCCGAACTGCCTCAAAACGATCGCGAGAGCCCCGAAGCTGCCTTTGACCGTCAGTGGGCGATCACCGTGCTCGCACGGGCGATGAGCGTTTTGGAGCGTGAATGTGCCAAAGAAGGCAAAACCGAGCTTTTGGAGCATTTGAAGCCCAGTTTGCTCGGCGAAGCCGTTTACGGCGATCAAAACGCCGCCGCTGAAAAACTCGGCCTCAGTGCTGGAGCCGCGCGCGTGGCCGTTCATCGCCTCCGCAGCCGCTTTCGCCACTGCGTGAAGCAAGAAATCGCCGGCACGCTCAAGGACTCCGCGATCATTGAGGAGGAGATGCGGGCACTGCTGGCCGCCTTGGGCGGCTGAGTGTGTGGCAGGCTTTCCAGCTTGCCCGTGCAGACAAGAATGTCTGCAGCACACTTTTTGTGTAACCTTCTCCTCACTCCACGGCATCACCGGGCATGAACCCGCATTCTTCTCATTCTCAATGCCCGCGCTGCGGTCAGCCTCTTTCCACCGATGCCGTGGGCGGCCTTTGCCCGCGCTGTTTGATGATCGGAGCCATCCAGCCCACTCAGGACGGCGAAACGCACATCGCACTGCCGCCGATGACGCCGGAGGAACTCGCGCCACACTTTCCGCAGCTCGAAATCCTCGAATGCCTCGGCCGCGGCGGCATGGGCGTGGTCTATAAAGCACGTCAAAAGTCGCTGAACCGCCTCGTCGCCCTCAAACTGCTCGCGCCGGAGCGTGCGGACGATCCGCAGTTCGCCGCCCGCTTTGAAAAAGAAGCGCAGGCCCTCGCCGCGCTGAATCACCCGCACATCGTCAGTGTTTATGATTTCGGCAGTGTGGTGCAGTCCTCTGGACTGCTCTCAGATCAGCCCGGAGGGCTGAACCACATTTACTACCTCCTCATGGAGTTCGTGGACGGCGTGAATCTCCGCCAGCTTCTCCAAACGAAGCGCCTCACGCCCAAAGAAGCCCTCAGCATCGTGCCGCCCGTTTGCGATGCGCTGCAATGCGCCCACGATCACGGCATCGTCCATCGCGACATCAAGCCGGAGAACCTGCTCATCGATAAAAGCGGCATCGTGAAGATCGCCGACTTCGGCGTGGCGAAGATCGTAGAACGAACTTCCGAGTTCGTTCCTGCCTCTGCAGAAGCTCCGACCTTGGAAGGTCGGGCTACATTTCCCCACGGCACCCCCGCCTACGCCGCCCCGGAGCAGCAAAACGGCCACGCCGACCACCGTGCGGACATCTACAGCCTCGGCGTCGTGCTTTACGAGATGCTCACCGGCGAGCGCCCGCGCGAAAAACTCGAAGCGCCGTCGAAACGCGTTCAGGTCGATGTGCGCATCGATGAAATCGTGCTCCGTGCGCTCGAAAAGACGCCGGAGCTCCGCTTCGCCACCGCGGCGGAGTTTCGCACGCAGGTCGAGGCAGCGTCAAAACCGACCGACAAGCCGCTCAGCGGCACGCAGAGGTTCTTCCAGCGCTGGTGCCCCGCTTCGTGGTTCGACAAAATGAAGGCCGAGTCGCAGCAATGGCACCTCGTGTGCGATTGCGGGCATGCGACGTCGGTTTGGGATCGCGGAGGCATTCGTTACGGCGCCTCTGGAAAGCCGATGAAGCTCATGAGCTGCCCCGCATGCGGCAAAATCACCACGCATCGCATGGGATGGCGCGGCGAGGGTGGTCCGGAGAATCCGAAGAAGGGCTCGATGAACGCACTGGCAGTGAATGCGGCTGTTTGGGTAACACTCGCCATGGTCGGCATCGCGGTCATGCTCATGGTGGATCTGCTGCGCGGCGGCATGCGCGATACGGGCATGGTTTCATTCACCCTGCTGCTCATCTCCGCCGCGCCTGCGATCACCGGCATCCTGCGTGGCACCTGGATGCGCGGTTTTGCCGTGAGCGCGTTCATCCTGGCGCTGCCGTGCCT
This sequence comes from uncultured Verrucomicrobiaceae bacterium, assembly GCA_937872615.1. GTDB lineage: Bacteria > Verrucomicrobiota > Verrucomicrobiia > Verrucomicrobiales > Verrucomicrobiaceae > Prosthecobacter. The sequence continues at coordinate 20,137 of CALMTT010000152.1, forward strand.
CGCGATCGCTGGTTTTTTTGTTTATGCGATGAACATGGAGACGGGTGAATGGCACCCGACGGCACATGAGGCCTTCATCGTGCCGCTGTCCTTCATCGGCGCTCTTTTCTTCCCCATCGCCGGAATCACGCTCTGGCATGGTGGACGTCCATCTGGCAAAAAGGGGGGGTGTGGCTGCCTGCTGCTCACGATCCTTGCTTTTGTTCTCGTGTTGCTGCTCGTGATGGCAGGCGTTTTGGCGCTCAGTTACCGAGCGGCCTCACAGGCAGCGCCTAAGCAGCCGGAGGAAAGGTCTTTCGAGGCTGTTGATGCGGCAAATGTGGCAGATGGCTTTGATTTCCCGGTCGGTGCGCCAGACGGAGGCGGCTACCACATCACGCGTCACGCTTTTGGCCAGGACGGTCCGCACGCTGGCGAGGATTGGAATGGCGATGGCGCCGCCAACAGCGACCTCGGCTCGCCCGTGCACGCCGTCGCACATGGGTTGGTCGTCTTGTCTGAAAACACCAGCATCGGCCACGGCCATGTGATCATGGTGCGGCACAATTACTGGGATCCCAAGGGACGGCTCCAGGTTTGTGAATCGTCTTATCATCACCTCCAGCAGCGCCTGGTGCAGGCCGGTGACCACGTCAAACGCGGCCAAAAGATCGGCACGATGGGCAACGCGAACGGCCTCTACCCCGTGCATCTGCACTTCGAACTGCGCAAAACTCCCGGCATGGGCCTGGAGCAGTCGAAGTATGAAAAGAGCACGAAAAACTACTGGGAGCCTTCCGAGTTCATCCGCGAGCACCGGCCTGCAAAGAAGCGTGCGACGGTGCCACCTCAGTGAGCCAGCGGCATGATCTGCCGTGCCTTGCTCAAATCCGGCCGCCCAGGCCGCGGGTCATGCCAGCGATCTTTCGGTGCGGGTGATTTGGCATCGAGATAGGCACCGAGACGCATCCGCAGCGCTTCAAAAGCAGGCGGCGTGTCTATGCCGAACTGCGACTTGCCCGCGTCTTCTTCGTTTTTCTTCACCAAAGTGGCGCTGAGGCCGGGGATGATGGGACAGTTCGTTTCCGGTGGTTGCTGGTCGGTCAGTTGGGCTTCACACGTGTGGATCTTCGATCTGAGCCTCGAATATGGGCTTGGTGAAGTCGTAGAGGCGAGTGTCATGCCGGTCATATTCAGCGTTCATGATGCCATCACGGAAATCCTCCTTCGCCAGCTTGCACAAGAACTGGAATCGCCACGGGTGACCACGGGCTGCGAATACGATGCATCGCTGGATACGCTCTGAGCCCGATGCTGCTAGGAGCTGCTTCAAAAGCTCGCCGACCTTCTCGGGCGGAAAATCAGTATTGGCTTGCGCGACGATGTCTGGAGCAATCTGCACGAATTCATCCATATCGGATGGTTTCAGAACACCATACTCCACGCAACGATGATTTCATCTCGTGCCGGAGGCACGCCAGAAATTAGCCGGTGGTGAAACCACCGGACAACGCCCACGAAACACGAATCGCGCCCTGGAAGGGCGCGAGAAGGGCACACGGGGTCTGGCTGGCAACATCGCCGCAGGACATTCGCCCCCTTCTCGCGTCCCGGCCGTGGCGCTGACCGTCTGCGGCAGTTTGGTTCCGGTGGTTTAACCAGCGGCTAATCTCTTTCGAGCCTCCGGCTCGGGAGAATGAACTTCAGCTTGGCGCTCAATGTGTGGAACCTTTATGCTCCAGGCATGTCCTTGGCTCCTATGAAACCATTTTTTCGATTTGTTGCCGTGCTGACCCTTCTTGGCATCGCAGCATTGGTCGGTTTGGCCTCATGGCGACTCGTCACAAGACCAAAGGCAATCGAATG
>CALMTT010000153.1 GCA_937872615.1 uncultured Verrucomicrobiaceae bacterium
GTTTTCGGCAGGCTTGGTCAGGGCCTCGAGGAGTCTCCCGAAGGCTTTGAGGCTCTCGGTGGCGGTGGGGTACTTTTCTTCCGGCTTGAGGGTCTTGCCTTCTGGCGGTGTTTTGTAAGTAATTGCATCTTCAGGATTAGTCTGAGCATGGGCTAAGATCTTATGCTTGTACATAGCTACAGTATTGATTTGCTGCGAAGGCATCCAGGTGATCAGAGTGTTGAGGAGACTTGCAAGCACTTGCGTGAAGTACTTGTCAGCAAACTCATTCTTCCTGTTATTTGGGTAGCTTGGATCGAAAGCTAGCATCTTATCTTCAAACGTTGGAGGTGCTCTAGGATAATTTCCTTGATGTTGAAGATGTTGAGGACCGGCATTTCTTATTATTTTCCCATCCGCTCCAAAAGTAAATCCTCCTCCTTGTCTCTGCTGTTCCTGCAGTCTCCTCCTAGACTCCTCTTCTCTTTCTCTTTTTTTCCTTTCTTCTTCTCTTCTCAATGCATCTTCAGCTTCTCTTTTCTTTCTCTCATCTTCTATCTTTTTCTTCCTCTCCTCTTCTCTCTTTGCCTCCTCTTCTCTCGCCTGCTTTTGCTGCTGCTCCAGCCACTTCGCGAAGGGCTTCTCAGCGTCCGCTTTGGCCTTCGCTTCGATGGGTTTGCGTGCCTCGACGAGTTTCTGCGACTCCTCGACGGCTCGCTTCGCATGCGGCGACTGGTAGCTCAGGTAGGGCTTCGCATTCGTGCCCGCCGCGCCGTCTTCGTCGATGCTGTTGAAGAAGGCGTTCAACGCGTAGTAGTCGTGGTGCGAGATGGGATCAAATTTGTGCGTGTGGCACTGCGTGCAGCCGAGCGTGAGGCCGAGCCAGGTGGTTCCCATCGTGTTAACGCGGTCGATGACGTAGTCGATGCGGCTCTCTTCTTTGTCGCGACCGCCTTCGCCGTTGGTCATGTGATTGCGGTGAAAGCAGGTGGCGATCTTTTGCTCGGGCGTGGCGTTGGGCAGCAGATCCCCCGCGAATTGCTCCAGCGTGAACTGATCGAAGGGTTTGTTCGCGTTGAAGGACTCGACGACGTAGTCACGCCAAGGCCAGTTCGTGCGCGTGGCATCGGATTGAAAGCCGTCGGTGTCCGCGTAGCGGGCGGCATCGAGCCAGAACATGGCCATGCGCTCGCCGTAGTGCGGTGAAGCCAGGAGAGAGTCCACATAGCTATCGTAGGAAGACAATGAGACCATCGGATGGGGAGACAATGAGCCAGGTGCCTTGCCGGTCTCCTTGTCTGATTGTCCCCTTGTCTGATTGTCTTGCTTGGGCGGCAGCCCCGTGATGTCGAAAGCCAGCCTCCGCCTCAAAGTATGCTCCGCAGCCCGCGGAGAGAGCTTCAGGCCTTCCTTCGCGAGGCGTGCTTTCACGAAGAAATCCACGGGATGGCCTTCGGTCTTGGCTTTGACGGGTTTTTCGAAGGACCAGTGTTTGCCCCAAGCGGCACCTTCAGCGATCCAACGCTGCAAAAGAGCGGCTTGCTCGGCTTTGAGCTTCGGTTTGTGAGACTTCGGCGGTGGCATGACCTCATCGGGATCGTCGGTGAGGATACGGTTCATGAATTCGCCCGATTTGAGCACCTCGCGGGCACCTTCTTGTGTATCGAGCCGCAGATCGGCTTTGCGATGGCCTGCGTCCTGCCCGTGGCAACTGAGGCAGTTGTCAGAAAGCAGCGGCAGCACCTCGCGACTGAAGCTCACCGGCTCGGCGAGAGCGGCGGTGGTCAGGGCGAATGGAAAAAGCAGGCGGAGTAGCATCGCAGCATCTTACGCGGGCGGAGATGCAGGGTGCAGGCATCCGCTATGGACAATCCTGATATTTTCGCGGAGTCGGGGTCGTTGCAGCCGACCACCATGACCTTCACCCGCCGACTCCTTCTCAAGATCGCTCCATTTCTCTTTGTTCGCGGCTCCGCGAGCGCCGTGGACAATCCACAGCCGTTTGGTGCGGAGTTTCCGAATCTCGAATCCCTGACGACGGGCGAGTGGTGGACGAAAGGCGTGCAGGCAGCCGCTCAAAACGAGACAAAGAAGGCGAAGGGCAAAGGCAAGGGCGGTGGTGCCACGCCGCCGCCTTCCATGGATGTGCCGCGTGATGAGGTGGTGTGCTTTGCCTATTACACGCATCAAAACGGCGTGCTGAAGATGAGTGCACAGCTTTTCCCGCTGAAGCCGGGTGAAGAACGCGTGGCTCGGCTGGAACTCAAACAGGATGATGGCACGTGGAAAGAGGTCGCGAAGGGCGAGGTGCATTATCCCGGCTGGGACGCGCATTTTCGCGTCGAGAGTTGGGATGGCTCGAAGAATGTGGCCTACCGCGTGCGACATGGTGAGAAGGCCATGTTTGAAGGTCTCATCCGCCGTGATCCGGTGGAGAAGAACGAGATCGTGATCGCAAACATGAGCTGCAACTCCAGCCGCACCATCGGGCCGCGCACGGAGATCATCGACAATCTGCGGGCGCAGGACCCGGATGTGCTCTTCTTTGGCGGCGATCAGACCTATCGCCACACCGAGCACACGGCAGGCTGGATCGAATTCGGGCTACAGTTCCGCGACATCATCCGCGACCGCCCGACGGTCTGCATTCCCGATGATCACGACGTGGGCCACGGCAATCTCTGGGGCGAGGACGGCAAGCAATCAACCATCAGCGGCGACGCTGACGGCGGTTTTCGTTATCCCGTGGCTTATGTGAATCAGGTGCAGCGTCAGCAGAGCTGGCATCTGCCGGATGGTTACGATCCGAAGCCGGTGAACCGCGATGTCGGCGTCTATTTCACGCGCATGACCGTGGGTGGCATCGACTTCGCGATTCTCGAAGACCGGAAGTTCAAAAGCGGTCCTGCGGGCAAAATTCCGCAGATGGGGCCGCGGCCGGATCACATCAACGATCCTTCTTATGACCCGAAAACCATCGATCTGCCCGGTTTGGAGCTTTTGGGCAAACGACAGGAAAAATTCCTCCACGAGTGGGGCCAGGATTACAGCGGCGGCGCGGTGATGAAGTGCGTTTTGTCCGCCACGGCCTTCTGTGGAGCCGTTCACATGCATGGCGGCCGCGATCAGCGCCTGCTCGCCGACCTCGATTGCAATGGCTGGCCGCAAGCGGGCCGAAATCGTGCGCTGGTGGAGATTCGCCGTTCATGGGCTCCGCATCTCTGTGGCGACCAACATCTCGCCGTCGTCGTGAAGCACGGCATCGACGAGTTTGGCGATGCGCCTTACAGTTTTACCAGTCCGGCGCTCGTGAACACGATCTACGGCCGTTGGTGGCATCCGCTCGATGAAAAGCCTGGCCCGAATCCCGTGCCGAACAGCCCTCTCCCATGGACCGGCGACTTCAAAGACGGCCTCGGGAATCCGATCAGCATGCTCGCCTACGCGAACCCGGAAGACATCCAAGATGAGAAGAAGCGCGCCGATGGCTACGGCCTCATCCGCTTCGACAAAACAACGCGCAAGATCACCTTCGAGTGCTGGCCTCGCTTTTCGAAGGTCGCTGATGGCGACAAAGCGCAGTTCCCCGGCTGGCCGATCACCATCGCTCAAGACGCCAACGACGGCCGCAAGGTCCACGCGTATCTGCCAGCGCAGATGTTTGAAGGCGTGACTGATCCTGTCGTGCAGGTCATCGCGGAGGCCACGGGCGAGATTTTATACACCGTGCGCGTCCAAGGCGGGAGCTTCAAACCGCGTGTGTATGCTCCGGGCAAGTACACGATCAAAATAGGCCGCGACAAGCCGGACACCTTGATCGCGAGCGGGGTGGAGGTGTGAGCGCATCACGCCTCGTTTTGGCAAACGAGCCTACAACGGTGTGACACGGCCGTTGGCGAAGCTCAATCGCAGATCGGCGAGCTGGGTGGCTTCGGCTTGAGAGTGGGTGACGTGGAGGACGGTGAGGTGGTGCTGCTGCTGGACGCCCAGGAAGGCGTCACCGAGCAGGACGCCACCGTGCTGGGCCACGTGCTCGACGCCGGGCGCGCCTTTGTCATCGCCGTCAACAAGTGGGATGGATTGACCAAGTATCAGCGCGAGCAGTGCGAGTCCATGCTGGCGCGCAAGCTCGACTTCGTGCAGTACGCCGAACGGGTGTTCATTTCGGCGCTGCACGGCTCGGGCCTGCGCGAACTGATGCGTGCGGTGAATCGCGCCTACGCGGCGGCCACGCTGCTGATGGACATCGGCGGCGGGTGGCCGGGCGTCCGCAACGCCTACGTCTTCTTCGACAACGGCGGGGCCGTGCCTGAGAAGATCTTCATCGGCTCCCACGAGCAGCGCGAGGACCTGTTCCGCGACGTGTACGACATCGTCACGTACTACGGTTACGACCAGGCCGGGCTGGCCCCCTACCTGCGCGATGTCGTCCACGCCCGCAACCCGCGCCGCATCGGCATCAACATGTCGCCGACGCTGCCCATGGCCGACGGCTTGACGGCCACGCTGAAGGGCTATCTAGAGAACGCCATCGGGCCGGAGTATACGGCGCGGCTGG
>CALMTT010000154.1 GCA_937872615.1 uncultured Verrucomicrobiaceae bacterium
AAAAGGTCTGTGGAGTTCACCGTCGAGGGCGAGCCATTCGTCGCCGTCCCGGCGGTGAAGTCCACGTTCGTCTGGAAGATGCCCTTGGGCGTCATTTCCTTTACGACGAGGAAGCCGGGCGTCGCGCCGCTCGTCTGCGGGTCGTAGCAAAGCCCTTCAAGCCCGATGTTGCCGATCGTGGTGCCGATTTTCGCCGTCTGCGTCGCGCCGCGAGTCAGCGTGGTGCCGGCCACATAGGTGAATTTGACGAGCTGGCGGTCACGCTCCTCCGTCATCACAAACTGCCCGCCGCCGATGTAGGTGAGGCCTTCCGTGTCATAAAACTCGGTGCCTTGCGGGCTGCTGCCAGCCGCCAGTGTCATCGAATCAATGTAAGCTCCTGTCTTCGATACCTGTGTGATGCCCGTGCCACCATCACCAACCACGAACAACGTATCCGTGTCCCAATTGTAAGTCACTGAAGAGGCTTCCTGGCAGAGAAGATTGAAAGCGCTCGGTGGCGTCGTGGTCGTCGGATGAGGCAGGGCATAACGAGCGATGCGAACATAACGTGAGAGATCAATGTCAGTCTCGTTGTCCGTGATCGTCACGGAAGCGTTAACCGTCGCGCCCAGCGTGTAGGCGGCATTGGCGGAAAGCGTCAGCGAAACCGTCTCGTCCCCTTCGAGAACAATGTCGTCCACCGGTGTGATCGTGATGTCCACAAACGATGCTCCAGATGGAATCACTGCGCTGCCACCCAGTGTTTCCACATAATCGCCAGCGCCCGCCTGGCCCACGCCCGTGGCCAGCGTGTAGTTCACGGTCAGCGGGCTCGTCGTGGCTCCTGTGCGCGAGATGCGAATGGAGCCAGCGTCGGAGGGAGATTCGGCCGAGGTGCCGTCCGGGGCCGAGACAGTGACGGTCGGGAGCACTACCGGAGGCGTGGGAGCAAGAGCCACACCACGGAAGGCCGTGTTGCTTGCCGCTGTGGCCAGCAGCGTTGGCGTGCCGGAGAAAACACCATTGTAACCGCTGCTGTCGCTGATGGTCACCAGTTCGCCACCTCCAGCCGCAACTGCGCCGCCTTTGCGGGTCGCATAAAGGGTGACTGTTCCCGCGTTGACCACGCCAGCAAGACCTCGGTAATCATCCGCATCCACACCGATGGTGCCGTTCGACGTCCAAGTTCCAGCCACGAGCGAAAACTTGGTCAATGCGCCGGCTGCGTCATCAGCCACATACAAGGTGTCGATGCCTGCCACTCCTGCATCGAGGTCCGCGAAGAAGAACCCGTAAGTGCTCGGACAATTCGTGTCCGTCAGGCCGGTGAGGCGCGTCATGACCTGCCCAGACGTGGTCGGAACTCCTGCTCCGACCGTGTTCACGCCTTTGCTGGTGTGGGTGCCTGTGCCGGATGAGGCAAACAACTGCGACCCAACGACACCGACGCAGCGGTTGTTTGTCTGTGTGGTGCTCAGCTGTGTGGAAGTCGTTCCGCCCAAAGTGGTATAGCGAATCCCGCCCGCGCCACCGGACACCCAAATGTCAGTGCCGTTGGTGGAGAATGCACCGCGGATATTGTTGGCCGTGGCGGCATCAGTCAGCGCCGTGGTCGTGTCCACCGTTCCATCACCTGCGATTCGTGCCACGACACGATTTACGGATGTGCTCGCCGTGCCTGTCAAAGATGTGGTTGGCATTGGCGCATCATATCCAGTAGCAACCAGATAGTTACCATCTCCCGAACGCGCGAGCAGCCCCTCAGAGCCGGCGGTTCCACTCGCGATCAAACGCTTGTTTGCGCCTGAAACGGTTGTGGGCATTGCAATCGACTGCACAAGCGTTCCCGATGGAGTGTATTCATCAATGAAGACCGGGCTGCCGGTGTTCACCAGGCCTGTCGAGCCATCCCCCACACGGTAGACGACGATGTTGCCAGTTGTGAACGGTGCGGCATGAGCCGGTGCGGCTCCATGAAAAACACAAGCCGTGGCGAGTGCGGTGACAAACGATAAGAGAGAGCTGAATCGCATTTTCATAAACGATGGTGGCCTTGAGGCGCGCGATTCATGGATGCGATTGACATCCGCGCCTTTACTTCAGTGTGACCATTTCGTCGGACTGAATGCAGCATGTGACACGCATGTTGCATGCGGGATCTAATTGAAGTGAGGCGATTGCTTCAGCATGGTCACACACCAGATCAGCATCACGAGGTCCGCTTGACTTGTGTTGTTCAAGGGCATGCCTTCACAGCGGAATGAGCAGGCGAATCTTTGTCACGCGAACGTTGCAGATGAGCATGTTTCGCATCGCTTCATCCGGTGACACAAATGCCATGTGGCGATGAAGTAACAGCCGGATGATTGAGCGGTGAATCTGGCTCGCGATGAGCGTGGCATGCGCATGGACCTCATCAAGCCCACCACTCTGTTTTATCCTTCCACCGCCCCCACACGCCGTCGGCGCTGGCGCATGCACTGGGCGAGCATGGCATCGGTCAGGCGGGTGGATTCGCTGCCGACGGACAGCACGTCCAGACGCGTTTCGTGCGCAACCTGCCAGATGCTGGCGGCGTTGATC
>CALMTT010000155.1 GCA_937872615.1 uncultured Verrucomicrobiaceae bacterium
GCGCTGGTGGACGACGCGGTGATTGACGTGGAGAACGTCTTCCGACGGTTGCGTGAGAATCATCATCTGCCCGAAGGAACAAGGCGTCCCATCTTACAGGTCGTGCTGGCTGCCAGTATTGAGATTCGGAGCTCCATTGTCTTCGCCACGCTGATCATCGCGCTGGTCTTCATTCCAATCTTTTTCCTCGCAGGCGTCGAAGGGCGCTTGTTGCAACCGCTCGGGGTCGCCTATCTTGTGGCGCTCGCGGCGTCGCTGGTCGTAGCTGTGACCGTGACTCCGGTGCTCTGCTATTTTCTCCTGCCCAAGAGCAAAGGTGTGTTGGCAGATCACGAATCCAAATTCGTGCAATGGCTCAAGGCCCGATACGCGCCAATTCTGCAATCGGCGCTCGTTCATCCGTGGCGCTTCACTTTGCCCGCCGTCGTGGTGCTCGCCCTGGCATTGCTGGCAACGACGCGGATGGGCCGCGCATTCCTGCCGGAGTTCAATGAGGGTTCGCTTACCATCAGTGCCGTAACCCTTCCGGGCACCTCTCTCGGAGAATCCGACGGACTGGGTCGCGTGGTGGAACAAACACTAATGAGTTTCCCGGAAGTCATATCGGTCGCACGCCGCACCGGACGCGCGGAACTGGACGAACACGCACAGGGCGTCGAGGCTGCGGAACTCGATGTGTCCATCGTGACGAAGGACCGTAATAAGAAGGAGTTTCTGGAAGCGTTACGCGCCGCCTTCTCACAAGTCCCCGGCATGAACATCACCATCGGCCAGCCGATCTCGCATCGCATTGATCACATGCTTTCCGGCACGCGGGCGAACATCGCGGTGAAGATCTTTGGTGCTGATCTCTACCAGCTTCGTTCGCTGGCGGAGAAGGCACGGCAGTCAATGCAAGGTGTCGCGGGCGTCGTGGACTTGTCCGTTGAGCAACAGACCGAAGTGCCGGTGCTTAAAATCAAGTTCGAGCGCGAGGCGATTGCCCGTCATGCGCTGACCATCCGCGACGTGGCGAGCACGGTTGAAGCGGCACTGCGAGGCGTAAAAGCCTCGCGCGTGCTCGAAGGCCAGACCTCCTACGAGTTGGTGGTGCGGCTGGAGAGTGCCGAAAGCTGGCAACTTGATACGCTAGGCGATCTATTCGTGGACACGCCCGCCGGCGCACGTGTGCCGTTGCGCTCGCTCGCACGCATTCAACGAGATACCGGCCCGAACCAGATTCTTCGCGAACAGGTTGAGCGGAAGATTGTTGTGCAATGCAACGTCGCCGGGCGCGACGTAACTGGCGTGGTGAACGACATTCAGAAACTGGTAAACCCCATCCTGGCCACGACGCTCGGCTACCGAGTGGAATACGCAGGACAATTCGAGAGCGCCGCCGAAGCGAGTCGAACGCTCACACTCGTCAGTATTGGGGTCGTTATCGGTATAGGTTTCCTGCTGCACTTGGCGTTTAGATCGCCGCGAGATGCCGCACTCATCATGCTCAATCTACCGCTCGCTCTCATCGGTGGTGTGGTGGGCGTGTTTGTCGGTGGTGGTGTGTTGAGCGTCGCTTCGCTGATCGGGTTCATCACCGTGTTCGGCATCGCCACGCGCAACGGCATCATGCTCGTTTCCCACATCCGGCACTTGCAGGAACACGAGGGCGTGACGGACTTCCGTGAAGCCGTGCGACGCGGCGCGATGGAACGGCTCGTGCCGATCATGATGACCGCGTTAGCCGCCGGACTCGCGCTGATTCCGCTCGCCGTAGGGGGCGAGAAACCTGGGAATGAAATCCAAACCCCGATGGCCATCGTGATCCTGTTCGGTCTGCTTACCTCGATGGTGCTTAACATGATTATTGTTCCCGCCCTTTATTTGCGGCTTGGGCGGCCCGTGACGGTGGAAAGCTGAGGTAAACTATGAGAACAAAACTTCTTCTCTCGCTGCTGGCGGCCATATTCGTTTCCGTCGGCAATCTGCTGCTCGCCTCTGAAACCAATTCTGCCAGCACGCAGCCCATCGAGAATCTCACCCTCGAGCAGACGCTCGAAATGGCCGAGCGTCGACAACCGCAATTGGCCGAAGCCCGCGCACTGGTGGACGCCGCTGCGGGCCGCGCCCAACAAGCCGGTGCGTTTCCGAATCCCGAAGCCATTGTGGGCGCACAACAAATTCCGTTCAGTAGTGACTCTTCGAACCAACGGGAGTATGTCGCCGGAATTGCGCAGCCGATTCCGCTCGGCGGGCGGCTCGGCAAGGCGCGCGAAGCCGAGCTGCTCGACCGGGAAGTTCGCGTTCGCGGACTTGAAGTCACGCGCCGCGACTTGCGTAAGCGCGTTCACACCGCCTTTGCCACGGCGCTATATCAGGAAAAGGCGTTTCAGACGCAGCGCCAGATTGCGCAGAGCATTGAGAAAGTCGCCGCAACCACCAAAGCCCGCGTGGATGCCGGCGATGCCGTCCCGGAGGATTTAGCCCGAATCGAAATGGAGTTCGCGCGGGCCAAGGTGGAAGTCCAGCGCAGTCAATCCCTGCGTGAACAGTCGATGCTGGGACTGGCTGCGGCGATTGGCGACAGTCGGCTGAGAGTGAAGTCGCTCGTCGGAAGTCTCGATACGACGTTCGAGATTCCCACCCTGGAAGCACTCGCCGCCAACCTGACCGCGCAACCAGAGTTTGGTTTGGCCGATGCGAACCTACGCGCCAGCAACGCGCGCATTGATTTGGCGAAAGCGGAGCGAATTCCCGACATTAAGGTGGAGGCTCTCTATCACCGGCTTGAAGCCACGAAGGAAAACACATTCGACATCGGCCTCAGCGTTCCGCTGCCACTCTTCAACCGCAACCAGGGCAAGTTGCGCGAAGCCCGTGCCGAAGCTGCCGCTGCCGAGGCGCGCTCGCGCATGACCGAGAATGAATTACATCTCCGCTTGCGCCAGTCTTATGCGGAATTGACCAGCGCTCTGGCCACCTCCCGCGCGCTCCAGACTGAAATTCTGCCGCGCGCCGAAGCCGTGTTGAAGTCCGCCGAGTCCCGCTACGCGGCGGGCGATACCAGTCTGGCCGATGTGCTACCCGTCCGCCGGGATTGGTCCGCCATCCAGTTAAGCCATCTTGATTCCTTGCGAGACGTGATGCAGGCGTGGGCACAGGTTTCGGGCTATCTGAAATCGCGCTGATGCAATGAGAGGTATCGCCTTCGCATTGCTATCCGCGGCGTTGTTCGGTCTGAGCACTCCCCTTGCAAAAAGTGTGTCACCGCACGTCGAACCCGTGTTGCTTGCCGGGCTGCTTTACCTTGGTTCAGGAATCGGTTTGGGCGCTTACTCCTTGCTGCGGTTTTCGCGCAAGAAAATTGGCGCGCGCGAGGCAGCTTTGAATAGAGCGGATACGCCGTGGCTTGCAGGCGCGATCTTTACCGGCGGAGTCGTCGGCCCTTTGCTGCTGATGTGGGGGTTGGCGCAGACGCCCGCGTCGAGCGCCTCGCTGCTTTTAAATTTGGAAGGCGTTTTTACCGCACTACTGGCATGGTTCGTATTCAAGGAGAACTTCGACGCGCGCATTGCCTGGGGCATGGCTCTGATTGCTGCGGGTGGAGTTTGTCTGTCGTGGACGGGACGACCCGAAGTAGGCGTGCCTTGGGGGGCACTGGCCATCGGCGGGGCGTGTTTCTCTTGGGCGGTGGACAATAATCTCACGCGCAAGGTATCGGCTGGTGATCCGGTGCAAATTGCCATGCTGAAAGGCTTGGTCGCGGGCGGCGTCAATACCTTGCTGGGTTTGTTCCTGGGAGCGAAGTTGCCCGGTGCGTCTGTTTTGCTTGGCGTGGGCGCGATCGGATTCTTCGGCTATGGACTAAGCCTGACGTTGTTCGTGTTGGCGCTGCGCCACGTCGGCACGGCGAGAACCGGAGCATATTTTTCGATAGCGCCGTTCGTCGGCGCGGCGGGTGCGGTCGCCGTGTTGGGCGATTCACTGAGCGTGGGATTCTTCATTGCCGTCTCGCTCATGGCGGCCGGAGTCGGGTTGCATCTCACCGAACGCCATGAGCATGAGCATCGCCACGAGCCGCTGGAACACGAACATCTCCATACGCACGACGAACATCATCAGCATTCCCACAGCCCCGGCCAACAAGCGGATAAGCCTCACAGCCATCCGCATCGGCATGAGCCCTTGCTGCATTCGCACCCGCATTATCCGGACGTGCACCACCGGCATGGGCACTAGCACTCCGGCCGCTGGACGGTGTTACTAGCTGCGAGGGATTGCTTGCGACAAGGGACTGCTTGCGACAAGGGACTGCTTGCGACAAGGGACTGCTTGCGAGGTGTCTTCTTAAGCTGTAAGAACAACGTGGCGAGTCTCGCGCGTAACAAAATGAAAGCTTTGAACGCCAACGATCCAAATGATGACTCGATTATGCAGGCCGAATGAAGCGTGTAAGCCTACTAATCGAGACATCAGCCCGACTCGTCGTCGATAGCTGTGCAGATTATTTCCCTCATCACATCTATCTTAAGATGGTCTGAACCTACCATGCCGCTAAGTAATGTTTCGGAGACCGCAACCCCAATTAGTCTCTCCACCGCATCTCTCATGGGTCGCGCTCCCAGTTTCGGATGGAAGCCCTTTCTCACTAGAAATGGGAGGATGGCATCGGTGACGGTTAGCTTGTAGCCAAGGGATTCAAAGAACTCGATTTCACGGATCAGGAATTTCTCCGCGATCTCTAGCTGGTGCTCATAGCTCAGGCGGTGGAACACGAGCTTTTCGTTGATCCGTGCGAATACCTCGGGCCGCAAGGATTGCTGAGCTCTGGTTAGGACGTGTCTCTCCAGGGTGGATTCGCTTGAGTGCTGCAGCCCCATTAGTTCCGCCGACCCGATGTTTGAGGTCACGACGATGTAGAAGTTGGAAAAATCCAGAGTCTCCCCGGTAGCGATCGTTAAACGTGCGGCATCCAGCAGCTGAAGGAAGAGATCCATGATCCGAGGGTGAGCCTTCTCCACTTCGTCGAAAAGCAGTGTGCCCTCGCTTGCTTTCTCTCTCACTGCACCTAAAAAGCCACGCTCGCCCAGTTTTCCTCCCAGCAATAGCGCAATCGACTCCTGGTTCTGAAACTCCGACATATCGAATCGAAAAAGTTTCTCAGGTCCGAACAAATGATTTGTAAACACGACGGTCGCTTCGGTCTTTCCTACACCAGTCGGACCGAGGAGTAGGAAACTACCTTTCGGCCGTCCTGGTTTCGTCAGTCCCAACTCTCCTCGCCTGAGCGAAGAGATGATGGGTTGGAGAACGTGATCTTGGCCGCGGATTTCTCGAGCCAAGACTTGGTCGAGATCACGGAGCCGTTGAATCTGTTCAGCGGGGATAGGTTTTTGCATGCGCTTTTGATGCCAAACCTCCGACTTCATGATGCGTATGGGATACGCATTCGCCGCCTTCAGACCTGATATCTCTCTTCGCACATCAGCGAACACTTGCTGAACGTGAAACAAAAATGATCAAACCCGCTATGAAGAAATGGACCTCTCACCTGCAACCCAAACTGGCTCGGCTTCGTTCCCTCGCAGTCACAGCCGCGATTCTCGCGCTGGGAACGCTTCCCTCCCTCGCTCAAGGCGTCGGCTTCAATTCCACCACGCTCAAGACCGGGATCAGCAACAGCCTGGCGGTGATCATGATGTTCGGATTCGTTCTCGGAATCGCCGC
>CALMTT010000156.1 GCA_937872615.1 uncultured Verrucomicrobiaceae bacterium
TGGTGCGTGTTCACGCCGTTGCCGGCGTCTTCATAGTCATCGTTAAAGGCGAGCATCTTGCCGTCGGGTCCGGTGATTTTGAGCACGGGGTCCATCGGCGACTCCAGGCGGCGTGCCTGCACCTCGGTCACGAGGTCCTGCCCGGCCTTCCCTTGGAACTCAAAGACATCCCAGTCGCCTTTTTTGTCGATACGGCCGTTCACGATGACGGGCAGCGTGACTTTTTGCGCAGCACTGCTGCTGTCGTTCGGCTCTTTGTCAAAGGTCTCCGGCAAGCTGTCGAGCGCGAAGGGCACGGCGTTTGAAACGACGCCTGTCACGATGGCGGCCACGCTTTGCACGCCTGCGCCAGCGTTTTTCGCGGGCTGCTTCAAAGCCGCACCTTCGAGATTCCAGCCCTGCATCTTGAGATGATGTGTCTCGCCGACGTGGCCTCCGAGCGGGAAGACGCTGGTGAGATAAGGCTGCTCGCCGATGGTGATGCGATACACAAAGTCCTCGCGTCCACGATGGATCGCATCCGAGATGGCAGCGGTGTATTCGCCGTCCTGCGGCACCTCGAAGAGCACGACGGGGTCCGGCTTGAAGCGAAAATCATCCTGGTAGGCGACTTCTTTTCCTTTGCTGTCGTAAAGCGCGAGCACGGGCTGGAACCAGCCGGGCACGGCATCGGCGATGAAGGGAATCAATTGCCTTGCGAGCGCGGAGATGACCAGCCGCTGGCCTTTGCGGGCGGTGAAACGGTAGCGGTTCACCTCGCCGGAGGCGATCTGGCCGTTGAGCGTGCAGGGCGGTGTGACGTTGACCAGTTCCTCTTCGATGGGCCGTTTGCGCAGCGCGAGCTGTTCCTTGCCGAGGACTTGAAACTCGGCGGTGAGCATGGGCTTGCGCGTCATCTCAGGGAGCTGGCCAACGTGGAAGGCGAGCGGGTTCGACACACCCTGATGGGTGACGAGCCGCAACTCCCGCTTTCCAGGCGTGGCGTCTTTCGCGATGGTGAAATCGAGAAACACGAGGCCCGAGAGCGCGGCGCTGGCGGGACGCTGGCAGTATTCACCGATGCGCTTCTCGATGCGGGCGATGAGATCGTCCGTGGCTGGGTCGGGTGCCTTTGCGGCTTTTTGCGCGGCCTTCAGCTCGCGCAACTGGTCGCGCAGCAGCGTGATCTCCTGCGGGCCGATGCGGCTGAAGCAACGATCCACCTTGGCACTGACACCGCCGCCGGTGACGATGACTCCGGTGACGTTGTCGAGCGACTGCCCGCCGATCTTCACGGCAAAGGTGGCACCCTGCTGGCCGCCAGCGGGATAGACGTAGCCCATGTATGGCCGTGACTGCGCTTTGACCTTCGGAGCCGCGAGAGCCATCACCGCGGTGGCGGCGAGCACGGCAGTGACCAGTGTCATTTTCATGGCGGTGAGTGGTTACATGATTTCAGTGAGCAAACCGGCGGACTTCACGCCTTCCTCACCGTAGGGCAGGACGTGGGCTTCGAGGCCCATCGGGTGCGGGAGTTTTGCCTTCGGATCAATGCCCGCGAGCTGATAGACGCTGCCAAGTAAATCCACGGGATATACGGGGCGGTCCTTCACCTCCTCCGCCTTGGCATCGGAGGAACCGACAACGTGGCCGCCTTTGAATCCGCCGCCCGCGACAAGCACGGAGAAGACCTTGCCGTAGTGATTGCGCCCGCCATTCCACGGCGGCTGCCAGTCGATCTTTGGCCCACGTCCAAACTCACCGCAGCACCACACGAGCGTGCTTTCCAGCAAGCCGCGCTCTTTGAGGTCGAGCAGCAGCGCGGCGAGACCTTGATCGAGCTCCGGCGCCTGGCGGCCCATCGTCTGGAAGTGATTGCTGTGCGTGTCCCAGCCGCCGGGATAATTGATCACGATGTAAGGCACGCCCGACTCCACCATGCGCCGCGCGGCGAGGCAGTCCTGGCCGAAGGTGTGGCGCCCGTAGCGGTCGCGCAGATCGGGTTTCTCCTTCGAGAGATCGAAAACCTCGCGTCCTTTGCCGAGGATCATGTCATACGCCTCCGCCTTGGCCTGCTCGGAGGCGGTGAGTTGCGCATCGCCGCCTGCGGTTTGCCTCAGCGTGTCCATTTTCGCGAGCAAATCACGCCGCGCCTGCTGGCGTGTATCGCTGATGCTGCGGGAGATGACTCCCTCGACCTCGAAGCGGGAGGCGTTTGGATCGCCGCCGGTGGCAAAAGGCTTCAACTTGGCCCCGAGGAAGCCTTCTTCTGAAAAACGGCCCTGTGGCTGCGTGAGCACCACATAGGGCGGGAGCACGCCTTTGTAGTTTTTGCCACGAAAATACGAAAACACCGCGCCGACGCTCGGATACGCCAGACGCTCGCCTGGCTGATGAGCGGTCTGCACGAGATACGCAGCGGTTTCGTGGCCGTTGTTGCCATGCGTCATGCTGCGGATGAGTGAAAACTTGTCCGCCTGCTGCGCGAGTTTTGGAAACCACTCGCTTAGCCGGATGCCAGCCACGTTGGTGGAGAGCGGGGCCTTCATCGGGCCATTGTAATCGTAGCCCGCGTCCGGTTTCGGGTCCCAGGTGTCGTTGTGGGACATGCCGCCCCACAGGAAGACCTGGATGACGGATTTCGCCTTCGTTTTGAAGGGTGCGGCAGGCAATGCCTGCGGCGCTGGAGCGGTGGCGGCGTGTGTGTTGGAAAACAACACGCTCGCGGTGCTGAAGAGACCGGCCTGCATGACATCCCGCCGCGTGGTGGAGCGGCTGCATGTCATGCCGATTTGATGGAGGTTCGACGTGCTCATGATGATTCGGAGGTTGGGGGTTAGTGACGAAACAAAAACTCGCTGCTGTTGAGCAGCGCCCACGCGATGTCGTTCCACTCCTCGGTGCGTTTGCCGGTGCGCGGTTTGCCGACTTTGTTCAGACCTTCCCTTGGCTCGCCATACGAGAGAGCCAGCTCCACCTCGGCGGAGGTCGGCAGGCGCGAGAGGATGGTCAGATAAAGCTCGTCGAGCGTTTTCTGCGGCGTGCGTCTCGCATTGATGATGTCTCTGAGGCCGGGACCGCTCTCCAGCTTCTTTTGAATCTGGGTGGAGTTCAAAAGATGCAACCACTGCGGCGCGATGAACTTGTTCGACCGCTCTTCCTCCATGCCAGTGGCGCGCGCCGAACGTCCGAAGAGCGCGAGGAAGGGACTGGTGATGCTGCCGTCGCCAATCGACATCGCCGGCTCGCCCTGCGGGATGTAGGTGAAGGGCTCGGGAATGGCGCTGGTGTAAAGCTCAGTGGTGCCGGTGATCTTGTTGATCGCATCAATGATCAGTTCGGCCTCCAGACGGCGCAGCGGATAGCGGGCAAAGTGCGCCTCCGGCTTCGTGTCGCCTAGCAGCGAGGATGCCTGGTAGGTGTTCGAGTTCAAAATGAGCCGGTAAAGGTGCTTCAAGTTGTATTTCGACTTCACCAGCTCGCCTTCGAGATAAGCGAGCAGCTCGGGATTCGACGGCGGATTGTTTTCACGGAGGTCATCCGGCGCATGGATGATGCCGCGACCCAGAAACCAGGACCAAACGCGGTTCGCGATGCTCCGCGTGAACCACGGATTTTTCGGCGTGATGAGCCATTCTGCGAAGACTTCGCGCGGATCGCGGTCCTCCGGAAGCTTGATCTTCTTCCCATCCGGGAACACCGCCTCGCCTGTCGCTGGCAACGCCGGAGCGTCCGTCGTGGCGACACCTTGCGCGGGCGCGGCAGGTTTTCCGATCTCCTCGATGGAGGCTTTCCCCGGCGCGATGTTTCCCGCCAGCGTGTGCGTGCCCATCGGGTCCCAGAAGACGTGCTCCTCCTTCCACTCGCTCGTCGGCTTGTAGCCCACCTGCGTGAAGAACCGAGCCATGCCCGCGAGCTTCTCCGGCTTCCACGCATCCGTGCGTACGCCCATGAAGGTGAGCGCCACCGTGGATGCTATGCCCTCCGGCTCGCGGTTCTGCATCGCGCGGTAAAAGTTCACGGGACCGACGCGGAAGTTGCTGCCGCTCGATGTCAGCAGATCACGCGCGAACTGATCGTAGGGCATGTTGTCCTCAATCGCCGTCATCACCCAACGGTGATAGGCCTGCGCCGCGTTCGGCCAGAGATTGATCGGAAACTCCGCCTTGATGCGCAGCAGATCGCTCCACTTCATGGCCCAATACACCGCGAACTCATCGCGCTGGAGCAGCGTTTCGATCAAAGCGCGGCGTTTGTCCGGTTTTGGGTCCTCGATGAAAGCGCGAGCCTCCGCCGCAGTCGGCAGCGTGCCGATGACATCCAGGAAGGCACGTCGCACAAACACCGCATCCGGGCAAAGCACCGCTTTGACACCGAGCGGCTCGAGTTTTGCCATCACGAGCCTGTCGATCTCGCCCGCAGGCTTCACTGGCGACGTGCTCTCGTAGAGCGGCGGCTCTGCCTTGGGTTCCGGTTTCGGCTGCGGAGGCGGCAGCACCGGCACAGCGGCGGTTATGGATGCCGTGGCGAGCAGCGGTGGCTTCGCCGCATTGGCCTTTGGACTCGCTGGCGTAGGCTGCGGCGCAGGTTTGACAGCAGGCGGCGGCGCGGCGGCAGGCGTGCTTTTGCGTGCCGTGTCGTCAACCGCTCCGGCCGCAGTCATCGCGGCCAGCAGGAAGAAGAGGCATGGGGTTTTCATGGCGGGTCATCAGTGGGTCCGAAGCTGGGATTCGGGTTTGCGCAGGCGGGAGAAAGCCACGCCTTCGATCTCCACGAGCAGGTCCGGGCGGCACACATCCGCCACGGCGTAAATGGCGGGCACATGGCCCACGCGGCGCTCGCACACGGCGCGGCATGCCTCGTAGTCCTCCGGGCGTTTCACATACACATGCAGTCGCGCGAGATCCTCGAAAGTGGCTCCAGCATCCGCCCAGCCCTGCCGCGCAAAGTTTTCCGGTGCGATGAGCTTCTCGATGTTTGTGAGCGTCTGCTCCGTCTGCTTCACGA
This sequence comes from uncultured Verrucomicrobiaceae bacterium, assembly GCA_937872615.1. Taxonomy (GTDB): domain Bacteria; phylum Verrucomicrobiota; class Verrucomicrobiia; order Verrucomicrobiales; family Verrucomicrobiaceae; genus Prosthecobacter. Next base: position 4,987 of record CALMTT010000156.1, read on the forward strand.
TGTCACCTCTGTGGACTGTTTCAGAGTTCACGATGCTCGCCGTCCCGGAGATCCACGTCGTGACATACTCGCCTGCCCGCACCGCCATCGCGCGGGCGAACTTCGGGCTCTTGAGGGAATACTCCTTCGGATAATCGAAGGCGGAGGTTTGAAGTGGATTCTCCAGCGCCATGAGCTGCACATCCTCGCGATCTGTCTGCAAGGCCATGCAGGCCGTGACCAGTCCATGGCAAAGCGTGCCGATGCCCGTGCTGGCCGGATAAACCGCCTGCCCGCGATGCAGCGTGG
>CALMTT010000157.1 GCA_937872615.1 uncultured Verrucomicrobiaceae bacterium
ATGAGTTGGAGAAAATTGAGATCGCGGTCAGCACGGGTGCCAAGTTTTACTTCGAAAACAGCCGTGGCTGCATCAGCTTCATGGGTGCCGATCTCATGATCCTGCAGGAGATGTGCCTCCATATCATCGAGCAACGTCCTGACTTCGATCAATTCGTCTTTGGTTCTCGTGCGGCTACAATCCTGAAAACCGTGCGGCTTTTCCAATCGAAAAAACAAACCACGGGTTCCGTTGAAACATGACAGCATGATCCTTTCATCCGCTGTTCCTTGACCTTTCCCTCCAACTTGACCTCTTTCAGCCTGGATCGACTGCGACCCCGTCATTCTGCATTCGTCATTCGTCATTTCCCCGCCCCATGCTCCTCTCCCTCACCTCCCGCATCCTGCGCACCGTCGATCCGCTTTGCCTGGCGAAGATCGGCTGGAATTTCGGCTACAAGGGGGCGCGTTCGGTGATGCTGCACAAGCAGCGCATGAAGCAGGGCCAGTTCTTCCCGCCCTTCTTCTACATCTCCATCCTGAACTCCTGCAACCTCCGCTGCCAGGGCTGCTGGGTCGATGTCGATAAACCGCGCGAGTCGCTGAACCTCGACGAGCTGAACAAGATCGTGAACGACGCCAAGCGGCATGGGAACGCCTTCTTCGGCATCCTCGGCGGCGAGCCCTTCATGCACCCGGAGCTCTTCGACTTCCTCGCGATGCACCCGGACGCCTACTTCCAGGTCTTCACGAATGGCCAGATGATCACCGAAAAGGCCGCCACCGCCATGCGCAAGCTCGGGAACATCACCCCGCTCGTCAGCATCGAAGGCACCGAGGTCGTCAGCAACGAGCGCCGCGGCAAGACCGACGTTTTGACCCGCACCCTGCGCGGCCTGCAAAACTGCCTCGACGCCAAAGTGCTCACCGGCGTGGCCACCAGCCTCTGCAAGACAAACATCGACGACCTCCTCACCGAGACCTGGCTGCGCCGCCTCATCGACATGGGCGTTCACTACGCCTGGTATCACACCTACCGTCCCGTGGGCCCAAAGATCAGCGCCGAGCTCGCTTTGACGCCCGATCAGATCACGCAGGTGCGCCGCTTCGTCGTCAACATGCGGGCCAAGCTGCCCATCGCCATCGTCGATGCTTATTACGACCACCAGGGCCAGGCGCTCTGCCCCATGGCGAACGGCATCAGCCACCACATCAGCCCCACCGGCGCCATCGAGCCCTGCCCCATCATCCAGTTCGCCAAAGAAAGCGTCCGCACCAGCGACGACCTCTTCGATGTCTTCACCAAGAGCGAGTTCCTGCGCGACTTTCGCCACATCGCCGCGGAAAACACCCGCGGCTGCATCGTCCTGGAGCGCCCCGACCTCGTGAAGGCTGTCGTCACCAAGCACACCGCCAAGGACAGCACCATCCGCCAGACCGCCATGGCCGAGATCGAGAGCATGACCCCGCGCACCAGCCAATGGCGCGAAGGCGAGGAGATCCCCGAGAAGCACTGGATGTACTGGCTCGCCAAAAAGTTCTTCTTCAACGACTTCGGTGTCTATCGCGGGCTGGAGAAGAAAAGGGCGAAGTGAGACGGTCTAACGTCCCGGATCAGGCGACGGCGAGCGCAAGACGTTGCTGACACGACCGATAGCCTTCGAGCCTGCATCCGTTTTGTTCGGCCATTCTCGGTGGTAGGTGGATGTCTTGGCTATCGGTTCGCTAGAGTCGGCTCAACCAACTGGCTCAAATCAGCCAGGCGTTCGAAATGCGCGCGTTTCTGTCGCTGATTGAGTTCGTGGTGGGAAATGCGAGCGATCGATTTGCCGACCAAGCTCCGGTCAGCAAACTCATAAACACCACCGTCAGCAGGTAGCGGGCCGACGAACGCATCTCCCGTGCGATCAACAACGGTAACTGTCGTGTCGCTATCAACCACGCGCAATTCCCGGGCCGTAGATTCGCTGACTCCTCCCAGCCAAAGGAGGTATCTAATGTTTCCGTCCCGCTGAGCGTAAAAGACAGGGACGATCTCCCCACTCTTAGTCACATACAATGCGCTCCCGTTGGAATGCGACATTCCGCGGGGGTGCTTGGCCGGTGCCAGCCACCAAACCGCGAGGAGCAACAATAAGGCAGTGAAAACGATCAGGTAGCGATGGTGAGTTCTCATGGCAAAAGAGTGCTTGGTTTGGCTTTGGACTCAGTTTTCTTAGCCGAACAATTCAGATGGGAAACACTTCTGTCGTTTTGCGAGCACCTTTATAGGCGACTAAAGTGTGGGAAAAGTACGGTGTTTGCGTCTTCATGGTGTGGTTTTAGCGGCAAATGTTGGAATCGGGCAACAAGAATGCCGGATAACATACGGCATTTGGCTATTGGAGGCTGAAAACTATCACGCGATGTGACCGATACGGCGAAGCAAAGTAGTCCACTCGCTCCGCGAGAGGAACTCAGCGTGGCGGGCCGGTGCGTTGACGAATTTCGGAGCCTGTGGGAGCAGCGAAGGCCTTGGGCTCCTCTTGCGGAGCAAGAGGGCTCCTTTGCTGGCGCATTCTTCATGCGCTTGGTCCAAAGACTCGAAGGGGCTGCTGGTGGCGCAGGGAGCGGGACTCGCCAAGTCCCGCCTTGTGGCACTTGGCAAGTGCCTTTCCTTGGTCCAGGCAGCGATGCTGAGTGCCTTTCTCTGTGTTCCTCCGTGTTCTCTGTGGTCAGAAAATCCATCCGTTCGACCACAGGGGTCACGGAGAGGCACAGAGGCCAAAACGTGGCTCTCGCTAACGAAAACACCCGCAGTGTGGTGAGCCAAAGTTGCCAGCTTTTCGAAGCCTGCGCCCCTTACGCAGCCGCCTTCAGCACCTCGTGGGTGTGGATGGCGGGGTTCACGGTGTCGCGGACGAACTGGGAGGGCTCGGCACCTTCGCCGAAGACGTAGATGCGGGTGCGGAGGGTCAGTTTCGTGATCTGGAAGGCGGCGTCGGGATTGGCGCGGTGGTAGTTGAGGATCATCTCCTTCTCCAGGTCGAGGGCGGCGCCCTTCATGCCGTATTCGAGGACGAAGGCGGCCTTTTCAAAGGCAGGCTGGCCGCCGGTGCGGGCTTCCTGGCTGATGGAATCGACGAGCACCTTGTTCACGAAGGCGTCGAGCGCGGCCTCGTCGCCGGTGAACTCGATCTTATACACGCGGCCTTCGCGATACTTCAGCGGGAGGGGATGCGGGGCGTAGAGCAGCTTGTGGCAGTCGCTTTCGGTGTCTAATTTGCCGAGGATTTCGAAGGTCTTGGTCATGAGGCGGTGCGTGTCCGTAGCGAGATGGCGCGGGCGTGCAAGCCGGGGGTTGCGGGATGTGCCTTCCCCGCCCTTTCTGGTCGCATGCCCCTCACCCTCCTGCCCTTTCACGGCGCTGAGCTGTCGCCCCACCTCGACGCACTCGGCACGCTGCGCATCACCGTCTTCCGCGAGTATCCCTACCTCTACGACGGCAGCCTCGACTACGAGCGCGACTACCTGCAATGCTACCTGCGCTGCCCCCGCAGCCTCGTGGTGCTGGCCTTTGACGGCGACAAGGTGGTGGGCGCGACGACCTGCATGCCGATGAGCGAGGAGGGGCCGGAGTTTCAGGCGGCCTTCCGAGGCGCGGGGTATGATCTGGAGACCATCTGCTACTTTGGCGAGTCCATCCTGCTGCCGGAGTATCGCGGCCACGGCCTCGGCAAGGCCTTCTTTGCCCATCGCGAGGCGCATGCCCGGGCCATCGGGGCTCAAATCGCGACCTTTTGCGCCGTGGACCGTCCTTTGGAGCATCCCCTGCGCCCGGCCGGCTATCGCCCGCTGGATGCCTTTTGGCAGGCGCAGGGCTACACGAAGCACCCCGAACTCCAAGCGACCTTTGTGTGGAAGGAGATCGGCGAGGAGACGGAGTCCCCGAAAACGCTCACCTTCTGGCTGAAGCAGCTCTCGCCGGACGAGCGGCCCGGGTGACGGCCCATTCACCCCTATCCAGCGCCCCAAGACTCCATCGATCCGCCTTCAACCATTCCAAACTGAAATCCGGCTTGCTCGCATCAGGCCCAAGTGAAGAATCGGCGGCGGGCTTTCGGCCTCCAACGCACCTACATGGACACCATGTGACCGACCTCGCCCGAAACGCATCACCAACCATGAAACACCTTCTTTCCCTCCTTCTGCTCAGCACCAGCTTTGCCCTCGCCGACATTCAACCTCGTGCGACCTCTCAAATCAGCGCCGCGAAACCCGCAGAGCGTGTTGAGCATGATTACACGTGGCTCGAAGACTGGACCATCCACTACTTCACCGACAGCAAAGGTGCCTTCCACAGCGCCTCAATGATCCGCCCTTATGATGGCGGCTACCTGCGACTAAGTGTTGATGCCACGCATTACCATCTCGACACCTCTGGTGACTGGAAGGCCATCGAGAAGGCGCTGACCGGCACCAAAGACGCATCGCTGAAGATCAAACTGGCTGGCGCGAAACAGGCCGCGAGTGAAGGCAGTGACACTGTCGCCAAAGTCATCGATGATGAAGGTGACCGCTGGCTGCGCATCTCCCAGCCGCTCGGTGAATCCGGTGGCATGCAGGACATCCTGAAGAACGGCCAAGCCATCCATCTCACATTTGCCAATGGCGCGACGTGGGACTTCGACCTCACCGGAAACCATGCTGCATGGAAAAAGCTCCAGGAATGCCTGGCGAAGCATCAAAAGTAGAAGGCATTGGAGAAATCGGGGGCGAAACGTAGGGTGCAGGCAGTAGAATTTCAGAAGCAGCGAATTGGATCAGAGAATTCTACTGCCCTCATTCTACTGCCTCTTGATCGGCCCGACTCGACTCTTTCGTCACCTCTTCTCAAACACCACCTTCCCGCCCTGCAACTGCGCGGTGATGTCGTCGCCTTCTTTGAAGTTGCCTTCGAGGACGGCGAGGCTCAGCGGGTCGAGGAGGTGCTTTTGGATGGCGCGTTTGAGGGGTCTCGCGCCGAAGAC
>CALMTT010000158.1 GCA_937872615.1 uncultured Verrucomicrobiaceae bacterium
AACCAGCACAACTGCCCCCTCTCGCAGCAGGAGGCCTCAAACAACATCGTCTTTGCCCAGACAGGCCAGCACGTGGCACTGCTCGGCGTGCAGGATCTCATCGTCGTGGCCTCAAAAGACGGCCTGCTCGTGGCCGACCGCGCCCGTGCCGAGAATATCAAGAAGCTCGTGGACGGCCTGCCGCAGGAGCTTCGCTGATAATGATGAATCGTCCGGCATTGCCGCACACCTTCGTCATTCATCATTCCCTCATTCGTCATTCCTAATGTCTCGCATCCTCGCCATCGACCACGGCACCGTGCGCATCGGCCTGGCGCTAAGTGATGAGTTGGAGCTCGTCGCGAATCCCTTCAAGACCATCGATGCCCAGCATGAGCCGGAGCGCACCATCGCCCTCATCGTGCAGGAAAAGCGCATCGCCAAGATCGTGCTCGGCATGCCTTTCCGCATGGACGGCCAGCGTGGTGACGCGGCGGAACGCGTCGAAAAATTCGCCGAGAGGCTCGGCAAGGAACTGCGGCATGAGATTCCCATCGAGTTCGTCGATGAACGTCTGTCGTCTGTCGAGGCGGAGGCCTCGCTCTCTCGTTCCGGCATCACCGACAAAAAAGAGCGCAAAGAAGTCGTCGATCAGCTCGCCGCCGTCGTGATCCTGCAGGACTATCTGAATACGCAACGCGGCCCCGAGGGCTTCCTCCTGCCGGATGAGTCCTTCGAGATGCCGTGGAGTGATGAAAAGCCGCGCCGTCGGCGCTGATCGCGAGCATCGGCGCATCTCATTTTTCTTGGCAGAGGCACCATCGCGCCGCGTTTTCTCCGCGCCATGATCCACCGCCTGCTTTGCCTCCTCGTTTTGCTCGTCGCCCACTCGCTGCCGGCCCAGGAGCCCGCATCACCGCGTGAGACTTTCGATGTCGACGGCCATCCCGCCGTGCTCTACACCGCTCCAAAGCCCGCCGAGGGCAAACCGTGGGTTTGGTATGCACCCACTCTGAAGGGTGGCGTCTCACTCGCAGGTCAGAAAATGTATTTTGATGCCTTCATGAAGGCAGGCATCAGCCTCGCGGGTTACGACCTCGGCGAGGTGCGCGGCGCACCGGCCAGCAGCGCGAAGTTTACCCTCTTTTACGATGCCATGGTGAAGCGCGGCTTTTCCACCAAGCCCATCCTGCTCGGCCAGAGCCGCGGCGGCATGATGACACTCGCGTGGGCCTTTCGGAATCCCGACAAGATCAAGGCCTGGGTCGGCATCTACCCCGTGTGCAATCTCGCCAGTTGGCCGCTGAAGAACTCGAAGCCGCAAACCCTCGCCGACTACGCGCTGCCCGAAGCGGAGCTCGTGACGAGGCTGAAAGAGTATAATCCCATCGACAACCTCGCCGGCCTCGCCGCGAACAAGGTCCCGATGTTCGCCGTGCATGGCGACAGCGATGTCGTGGTGCCTTACAACGACAACACGAAGATCCTCAAAGAACGCTACGAAGCCGCCGACGGCTCCTTCAGCGTGAAAATCATCCCCGGCGAGGGCCACAAGGTCACGCCATCCTTCTTCGAGTGCCAGGAGCTCGTCGATTTCGTGCTCCGCGTGAAGTAGCAGCCTTCATCCGGCTACGGCCCCACTGGCAGCGCCATCAGCCACGCGAGGTTGAAGACGTAGTGATTGCGGCTGCTGATGAGCTGGATGCGTCCGTCACGGGTCTGGATGGCGGCGAGGTAGCCGTTGTGCTCGGCGCGGGTGTCGCTAAGCGGGAACATGTTGCGGTCGATGCCGTTCACCGTGCGCTGCGGGCCGCCGGGAGTGACGAGACGCTTGTGCGGCCACGTTTTGCCATCATCGAATGACACCGCGGCGAAGAGGCCTGCGCCGTTGAAGTCGCCGTTTTGGCTTTTGAAGGTCATGCCCTTCGGGTTTCGCGCATTGGCGGAGAGGTCGGTGAAGGAACAGAAGAGCAGCGGGCCTTCACGCAGGCGGATCAACGCCTGCCGCTGCACGCTGCTGATCGCGGGGAACTCGGTCGCTTCATGCGTCCAGGTCTTCCCACCGTCGCTGGAGAAGCTGGCGGGTGTTTTGAAATTGAAGGCCTTCTGCTCCGATTCGCTGTTGAGTCGGCCAAAGCTCATCAAACGACCGTCTTGCAGCTCAACGATGGGTGCATGAATGCCCGCATGACGTGCCGAGCTGCCATTTCGATGCGCGAGCTTTTTGTCGGCGATAGTTTCAGAGGTCCAGGTCTTGCCACCGTCGATGCTTTTCGTCAGGCTCGTGGTGGTCACGTCTTGTGTCATCAAGATGGTGCCGTCGCGAGTGCGCATGAGCTGGTTTCCGATCTCGCTCCAAGGCTGGATGATCTTTGGTTTGGTCCACGTGACACCGTTGTCGGTGCTGTGGCGCACGATGTTTTCGCGATGACCGCGCACGAGGTGGAAAAGCGTCTTGTCGCCATCCCACCAGAGTTTCGGCGCGTGATCGTTCACGTCCGCGCCATCCCAGAAGAGCGAGGCAGGCTCCCATTCGCTCGCGCCGCGCCGCAAACGGCTGGCGAGGTTGTTCAGCTCCGTCCCGGCTTCATCGACGCAGGAATACCACACGGCGAGCAGATCACCGTTCGGGCACTCGGCGATGGCGGGGCTGTGATTGTGGCCTGAATACGTCGGACCAAAGGAATTCGGCTCCACTTTGACGAAGGGCTTCGGTCCTTCAAAGAACGGTATATTCGGGTCCATCCGCTCGATCTTCGGCGTGCTTTGAGAAACCTTCTGCGCATGCAGCGCAGGCTTCGGCAGCGGCAATTTCTCGCCCTTTGGCCACTCACCCAGCACCACACGAAAGCCGATGCGCTCATTCACCGCCTCCGGCACCCAGGACATGCGATTCGCCGAGCGCAGCAGTCGCGTCTGCACCGAGTGATTGCCACCGCGGATCACGCGCAGGTCGCCATCGACACGCCCAAGCGGATCACGCTGCTCGGCGGCCTCATACGGCCCATACCAGTCCGCGCACCACTCGGCCACGTTGCCGTGCATGTCGAAAAGCCCCCACGCATTCGCCGGAGTGCGTCCGACATTCAGCGAGAGTTTCGTGCCCTTCGGCTGATACTCCGACGGCATCTTTTCCTCCGGGAAAAAGCGATCACGGACGCCGGTGTCGCTCGGCCAGGAATGAAAACCAGTCGGAAGAGCATCTCCCGTGTTAAACAGCGTCGTCGTGCCCGCCCGACACGCAAACTCCCACTCCGCCTCCGTTGGCAGGCGATACGTTTTGCCCTCCTTCTTCGACAACCATTCGCAAAACGCCACCGCGTCATTCCAGCTCACCTCCGTGACCGCATCGTCGTCGTGCTGGCCGCGATGTTTCGGATCAAACTGCCGAAACTGCTCTACTGTGACCTCCGTGGTGCTCATCTGAAACGCCTGCGTGATCACCACGCGATGCACCGGCCTTTCATCCCAGTCCGCGTCATCAAACTTCTCCGCATGCTTCTTCACGTTGTAATCCGCCGCCGGTCCATCCTGCCCCATCGTGAAGCTGCCCGGCGAAACCGGCACCAGCTTCATGCCGATGGAGTTTGTGATGGGCTCTGCTGCAAGCAGAGGACTGAGAGCGAGGAGGAAAACGTAAATGCGCATGAGTGAACGTGAACGCTCACTTCCGCTGCCACTTGTCGTCTTTCTCCAGCACAGAGCGGGAGGTTTCGCCATTGAGCCAGGCTTTGGCCTCGGCGTCGCCTTTGAGGAAGGCATCCCAGAAGGCGGTGCTGAGGGCGAGGATGGCGCGGTGGTGATTCGGGTTCTGCTGGCGGCCTTCGCCGGGCAGGGCGCGTTCACCGAAGGCACCGTGCTCGGCTTCGTGGAGGACGAGTTCGTATTTATCGCCGGGTGGCAGCGCCGGATAAACGCCGAGACGCGAATCGAGATCACCGCCGATGGTCATGCTGCCGATGCGGGCGACATCCTTTGTGCCAGTCATGAGCAGCCACGGCAGCGTCACACTGCCAAACGCACGCTCCGCGCTGCCTGCAGCGGGCACGCTGGGGCTCATCATCACAGCGGCCTTGATGCGCGGATCGGTGAAGCGTGCGCCACCGACCGGCAGGCTTTGTCCGCTGACCGCCTGCGTGGTCACCGCGCCGAACGAATGCCCGGACATGCCTACGTGGGTGGGATCGAGCCTACCCCGCAATGCGTGAGCCTCTTCGGCATTCCAGCGTGTGAGTTGATCGAGCACCGCTGGAATGTCTGCCACGCGCAGAAGAAAGTTCTCGAGGCTTGCGGCCTGTTTCATCGCCATCGGGATGCGAGCCGGTCCTTGGCCCTTCCACACGGATTCATCGCTGCCGGGATGCTGCACAAAGACGACGACATAGCCACGCGCAGACCAATGCTTGCCGAGATACGGGTTGTTCTGACATGAGCCGCCAAGTCCATGGCTGAAAAGCACGACGGGGGCTGGTTTAGCGGTCGCAGGCAAAAACACACGGATCGGCAATGCACGATCGCGTTTCGCATCCTGCACGGTGAAATCGAGCGGAGCCGTCAAAGCGGCTTCAGACGGTTTCAGCGGGTCGTAGGCTAAAACAGATGAGAAAGCGAAAAGAGCGAAAAGGAGCGACTTCATGACTTGAGGTGCGATTTGGAACTCCGGCCGCTCAAAGTGGTCGCTTCATTTCGTGGCTGGTTTGGCCTGCACGTGCTGCAAATACTCGCTCGGCGTCATGAAGACGACGCTCTTCGATTTCAGGAAGTCGATGATCTTCGTGAAGCCGGTCCAGCGTTCCTCGTTCCACTGCTCGGGATGGCCTTGGAGCACGAGGACGTCTTTTTGTGCGGCGTGTTTGTCGTAGAAGGCAATGAACTTGTCCGCGTCGGGCACAAAGGTCGGGTTTTCGAGAGCCATGACACGCGGGATGCTGAGGCGCGTGAAAAATTTCGGCTTCGCTGGGCCATAGAGCCAGATCTTCACCTCGGGCACGCCTTCCATCGCCTCGTCCGTGGCATCGGTGGTGCCGCTCCAGTGCGGGCCGAAAGCTGGAAGCGTGAAGCCGAGCTTCTCCTTCGCGAGGCGCTCGCCTTTTGACAAGATCGCGCGTTGCTCGGCTGCGGTGCCGTTTTCGAACTCGCCGGTGTCGCTCGTGCCGCGCATCTTGTAGCCATGCATCCAGAGTTCGATGCGTCCTGCGGCTTGCACGTCCTTCAGCCACTGAAAATACATCGCGTTGTCCTTTTCGAGCGACTCGGTGATGACGCCAAAGGAGCCCTTGATGCCCTGCGCGATGAGGTAGTCATGCACTTTCTGCCAGCGATCCGACACCGGCTTTGTGCCAACGCGTCGCGCAATGACGTCATCGAGCTTCAGGAGGATGATCTGCTGCGCGTGAGCAGTGGTGATGGCAAAAAAGCAGGCGGCGAAGAGGAGGCGGATCATGGCAGGCATTGCACGGACTTCACGAGAGCTGTCAACACTTGCTCATGGAAATAGAGCTCGTCCTGCTACGTTCACATGCCACGCATCCCTCATGAAACGCTATCTCCTCGCGCTCGCTCTTATCACCTCTCTGCACGCCGCTGAATCCTACACCGAGAACCCCGGCAAGGAGGGCAACGGGGCTTTTGAAGTCGGGCCAGAATACAAGCTCGATCCTGATTTGACCGACAAAGGCAACGCGAAGGGCAGGAAGTTCGAGTTCATGATGAAGCTGGCGGACAGCAAGGTCTTCGACGGCAAGGACAAGACGCTGGAGCCGGACAAGAAGAAGGTGAACACCGAACGCAAGATCACCGTGTATGTGCCAGCGACCTATAAAGATGGCACGAAGGCTCCGCTGCTCGTCATTCACGATGGTCCAGGCCAGTTGAGGCTCATCAGCAACGCGCTCGACAACCTCACGGTCTCGAAGGACGCAAAGCGCAAGCTGCCGGCCTTCGTTTGCATCGCGGTGCAAAACGGCGGCAACGACGGCAAGAACAGCGAGCGTGGTCTGGAGTATGACACCATGTCGGATCGCCTCGCATGCTTCATTCACGACGAAGTGCTGCCCGCTGTGCTCAGGAATGCCGAGATCCGCGCCGTGTATCCGAAGTTCGCGCTCACGGAGAATCCGTGGGGCCGTGCGGTGATGGGTTGCAGCTCTGGCGGGGCCGCCGCGCTGACAATGGGCTGGTTTCGCCCGGACTGGTTCCGCCGCATCGTCGCCTACTCCGGCACCTTCGTGGACCAGCAGGATGACGACGCACCCGAAGAAGCCAAATTCCCGCTCGGCGCGTGGGAATATCACTCCGGCATGAAATTGATCGAAACGAGCGAGCGGAAGCCGCTGCGCATCTTCACGCACGTCTCCGAAAACGACAACCGGGCCAACGACCCCGAGGAAACCTATCACAACTGGGTCATGGCCGGCATGCGCACGAACGTGGCCCTCGACCAGAAAGGCTACGACCACCGCTATGTCTTCAGCAAAAAGAGCGGCCACTGCGACAAACGCGTCTTCGAGCACACGCTGGCCGACACGCTCGTGTGGCTGTGGCGCGGGTGGGAGGGGTGAAACGTCAACCGCTTATCATGACCCGGGGCGGTGTGTTGGTTGCTAGAAGAGATGGTGCGCACTGGAGGTGGGCTTTCGACTCGCATTCAGCGCGAGTTTCCGTGGCGGCACCGACTGTATTGTGGGGAGAGGGGAAGAAGTCTTGTCAGCCTACGTTCTAGAGCACGCAACTTGGTCCGATGAGGTTAGCACGGAGCTTTTGTAGTGAAGATGAAATCAATGATGTGGCGAGAAGGCGCTCAAGAGTTCGCTCCATGAGCTGTCGCAGGATGGTCTTTCAATCACTGGGATTTGCGCGGCGGATGTCGGAGAGGTGGATTTCGCGGTGCTTGCCGCTGAGCTTGGATTGTTATTGGATGAGATCGTGCTCTCGCTGAATGTGCGGTTCGTCTCGGTGAATGGAGCAATTGCGCGCAAGGTTCTTTAGTGAAGGCTTCGAAGCGCAACTCGCACAGAGCGGGTAGGTTCCACTGTCGTCCCACCACAAACCTTCGGCGGCTTAGAGAGTTCAGGTCGGCACCATCGCCTTACGGGGCCTTTTTGGCGGAGGCATTGTAGAGAAATGCGTAGTGTATTCTGTGGCCGATCTTACGCATGGCAAGCCACCTCACCTCACCTCCACCCCATTCTTCAACACCTCCATCTGCAACTCCCGCCAAGCCTCCGTGCCGTGGCGGGCTTTCACGGGGTCGATGGTGAGGGTGTCGCCGGCTTCGAGGAGGAGGCGCTGGACTTTCACGGGATCGACGGCACGCGGGGCGAGGTTTTGCTTCGCGGCGAGCGCGGCGATGACGCCGACGGCCTGGCCGATGTTCAAGGTGTGGGGTTGCAGGCGGGTGGCACCGTTCACCATGCGGCTTTGGCTGAAGTTTTTCTCGGCGGGCAGGAAGCCGTCGATGGTTTCGGGGATGAGGGACTCGAACGGGATGGCGAAGGGGCCGAGGCCGCGCTCGCCAAACTTGTGCGGGATGTCGCTTTCGAGATCGAGGTCGGTTTCGAGCCATTCTTTTCGCATGGAGCCGTGCAGGTCGATGGCGTAGTCGCCGAGCGCCACGGTGTGGCGGAACTGCACCGGCTTTGCCTTCGTGCGCTCGATCTCCGACGGGCGCAGCGTGTGCAGGCCGATGATGCGGCGGCTTTCGCGGGTGTAGGGGATGATGGAGAAATGCACGAGCACCGGGCGGAAGGGCGCGAGCTCCGGCTGCTCCTTGATCCACGCATCGACGGCGGCGATGTGCGATGGCGTGTCATAGCCTTCGTCATTTGCCACGGACCAGTCGGTCTTTCCGAGCACGTTCTGGATGTAGTAGAGCAGTTGCAGCGTCTTCAATTGCATGACGCGATTCATGGCGAGACGCGCGGCGGGGGCCTCGATCTCGGCGATGGTGGAGTGCACGTCGTTGTTGTAGTTCAGATGCGTGCGCGTGATGACGCTGTTATCGGCCGGGCGGGCGCTGTCCGGCATGCCGCGGTAGCCGATGAAGGTGGCCCAGTTCCACGGTTTGGCCTTCAGATCGATCTTCTCGCCCGCGACGAGCGATTTCGAAAACGCGGCCTGCACCTTGTCGGTGTAGCCGGGAGGTTTTTCGCGCAGCAGCAACTCGGCGGGCACGCCCTGCGGATACTGCTTCACCACGGCGGTCCAGGTGTTGGACTGCACGTGGCGTTTCGGGTCGATGGCGTCATTGAGGCAATTGCCCACGCGATACCGAGCACCGGTGAGCGGGATGACATCGCCCCACTCGGTGGCATCGACGAGCACTTTGCTGGCGATGCGGCGAGTGCGGCCTGCGTGCGTGATTTCCACGCCAGTTATGGTGTTGCCTTCCTTCGTGACTTTGGAAACGCGGGCCAGCAGGGCGAGATCGAGCACGCCGCGGCCTTTCGCATCGCCGAGCATGACGTGGAGCAAGCGACGCCCCACCCGTGGCTCCACGCCGACGTGACCATGCCAGTAGGCAGTGAGGTGGTTCACGCCGAGTGGCCGGTAATGCGCGGCGATGAGGCCGCAAAGCTCGCGATACAGGCCGCGCTCACGCACGAGCGTGCGTCCTTCATCCATCGAGGTCACGCCTGCGGCCATCGCCTGACCGCCGATCCACTCCGTCTCCTCCAAAAGCAGCACGCTGGCTCCGAGTCGTGCCGCCTGCACCGCCGCGCCGACACCGCCCGTGCCCGCGCCGGCGATGACGACATCGTAGCTCTCGCGCAGATCATTGAAGTCCGTCGCCTCCAACGGCGTGGCATTCACCGACTGCGGCGGATCGACCGGCAACTGCGCCGCGCCTCGACTGAGCACGATGGCGACGTTTTTGCCGACACACACGCCCCCGGGAATGGCCGTCTTCTTCCAATAGTCCGGCGAGCTGAGCACTCGCTGCCGTGTGAGCACCTCCAGCGCCTCATCGAGCGTGTTCACCGGCATCGTGAGCCGCGCGATTTTGATCAACAAGCTCGCCACATGCTCTCCATCGCACTTTCCCGTCTCGGTGGCGTTCGTGCGCCAGTAGTCCGGCGACTCGATCACGCCTTTCTCCGCCAGCGCCGCGAGATCCTCCTCGGTGAATTGCGTGCTGGCGGCCTGCACTGTGAGTGTGAGGGCAAGAAAGAGCGAAAAGACGGCGCGGAAGAGCATGGCGGGCGGTTTGGAAAAACGAGGCACGGAAGGAAACAGCAATGAAGAACGGTCCTTGCGTCGTTGTGATGCCTTCCCAAAGCGTTTTCATGCCCACGAAGCTCCTTTTCTCCCTTTTCATCACTGCGGCCGCTTTCGCTGCGGATGCACCAGTGACCGGCGAAATCTCCGCAGCGGCGTTTCCGAGCATTCAGGCCGCTTTGACGGCGAATCCGGGCAAAAGGGTGTTTGTGCCTGCGGGCGATCATGTCATCACCGAGAAGCTCCGCATCCGTGGCGACCGCAGCGGGCTTTGCGGGCCCGGACGCATCATTCAGCAAAATCCCGAGCAGGCGATCCTCGAGATCGAAAACGCCAGCGGCATTGAAATCCGTGATGTGACGCTCACGCGGCCTGAGGACCAGAGTGAAACGAACACCGAGGCTCTTCGTGCCCAAAATTGCCGCGATCTCATCATCGAGAATGTGAAGGTGATCAACAACCGCACAAAGTCGGGCGCCATCCTAGTCACCGACAGCAGCAGCTCGCGCATCAGCCGCTGCCTCGTGCGCAATTACATGAAGGTGAGCGTGGATGACCGCACGCAGGGCGATGTCTCCGGCTACGCGTTTCGATGCACGGACGGCACGGGCATCATGGTGCGCTACTGCAAGGGCACGCTCATCGAGAGCAATCACGTCATCGAGGAGACGTATTTCCCTTCGAAAGAATGCCGCGAGCAATTCAAGCTGGGCGATTTTGTGAAAAAGAACCCGGAGAAAGGGCCGCATCTCAGCCAGCAGGCCTGGAATGCGGGTTACACGGACAACTGGCGGCAAGGCAGCGCCATCCAGGTGACCGCGCCGGAGGTCAGCGACTTAACGCGGCTGCTCGGCAACCACATCGAAAATGCCGCGCAGGGCATCGACCTGCATTGCGACCACGTCATTGTCTCCAACAACATCGTCAACCATGCTCACATCGGCATGAAAGCCATGCATGGCAGCCGCAACGTGCTCATCACGGGCAATCAATTCATCCGCAACGACCTGTGGGCCATCGGATTGATGCCCGGTGCCGCAGCGCACCCCGCGCAGGACGGCAAACCTGCGAATCCGGACGGCGGATCGATCATCGCGAACAACCTCATCTCCGATTTCGGCCACGGCGATGCGCACTGGATGTGGGGCGAAGAACGCTCGCCCTTCAAATTCGACGCCGGCCAGGACCCCGATGATCCACCGCTCACCGATGTCCTCATCCAAGGCAACCTCGTCCACAACCCCGGCCCGCCACGCTACATTTACGATGTGATCATCTCCACCGAGCCCAGCGGCCCACGTGGCCTGCACTTCAGCAACAACGTGTTTCCACCGGGCACCCGCGGCGTGTGCAATCAGGAGCTGAAGCCGTGAAATGCGTCCCGCCTGATGAGAAGCGGCAATGAATCTCCGTTGGTTGGGTCGTGAAAAGCCTCTGCTTGGTTCTCTCGATGGTTTTCCTCAGCGCTTCAGCAGCGCAGGTCCCATCGTCGAAACTAGGCTCCGGGGATTCTTGGGAGGAGGAATTTCAAAAGCGCCTCGACTGGTGGAGCCTTAAACCGATGCGCCACGCGCCAGCAGGCAGCGTGGATTCCTACATTCGTGCTGAGCAAAAAGCCGCGAGCCTCGACATGGCCCCACCTGCTGATGAAGGCACCCTTCGCCGCCGCCTGTCCTTCGTTCTCACGGGGCTCCCGCCGGTGTCGCATCCGGCTCATTCGTCATACGAGTCCTATGTCGAGAGCTTGCTCGCCAGCCCGCACTTTGGCGAGCACTTCGCCCGGCACTGGATGGACGTCGTGCGCTACACGGACACCTATGGCTACGAGTGGGACAATCCCGCCAAAGGCTCCCACGAATACCGCGACTACCTCATCCGCGCCTTCAACGACGACATCGGCTTCGATCAGCTCGTGCGCGAACAGCTCGCTGGAGACTTCCTCCCCAAGCCACGCCTCCACAAAGACGCGCAAACCAACGAAAGCCTCATCGGTCCCATGTTCTACCACATGGGCGAGCATCGCCACGGCAGCAGCCTCATGTTCAACGGCATCCATCAGGAGATGGTGAACAACAAGATCGACGCCTTCTCGAAAGCCTTCCTCGCCACCACCGTCGCCTGCGCTCGCTGCCATGATCACAAACTGGAGGCCGTCTCACAGCGCGACTACTACTCGCTCGCCGCGATGTTCACCACGCCACGGTGGACCTCGCGCGTCATTGATGCGCCAGGGAAAAACGACGCGGCCATCGCGAAGCTCAAAGAACTGCGCCAAAGCATCCGCAGCGAGCTGTCGAAGCTGTGGAGCATGCCTTTGAAGGCCGAAGCACTTCAAAAATGGGCCGCTGAGCACAAGGAGGCTTTGAAGGGCATCGGTGCTCCCTTGGCCACTCCGGCCGATTGGCCGAAAGTGGCCGCCACCTGGCAAAAGAGCCGCGAAACGGCCCGAAACGCCAACAAGGCCTTCAAACCGGCCTCGCTCGCAAAATGGGTCTTTGAAGGTGATGGCTTCGCCAACGGCCAAACCGACGATGGAACGCCTCTGATCGCCCTCGAAGGCGAAACCATCGTCTCGCGACTGCTGCCACATGGATGGCATTCGCACGCGCTCAGCTCCAAACTGCCCGCCAGCCTGCGCATGCCGCCGCAGCACCTCGTTCCCGGCAAGTTCGTGAGCCTGAACGTTGCCGGTGGCGAGTTCGGCGGCCATCTCGTCGTGGATGACCATGCGTTCCAGAACGAAACGATCGCGTTCTACACGAACACCGAACCGCAGTGGAAATCCTTTGCCGATGCCGGGCTGAAAAACGGCGCGCAGCAGGTCACCATCGAGTTTTGCACCGCTTCACTGAATCCGAATTTCCCGCCGCGCACCGGTTTGGCGAAGGGACTCAAAAACAACGACTTCGGCTACGACAAACGGAGCTGGATCAGCATCACCGGCATCGTCACGCATGACACTGCGGGTTCGCCGCAGGATGAACTCGATGCCTTCACTGGTCTTTATCAAAACAACATCGCCACCGATCCGTGGCAGCGCATTGCCACGTGGTTGAATGCCGCCGTGCAGCGCTGGTGCGCGCAAAAGCCGCAACCTGGCGACACCGATGTGCTCAACTGGCTCCTCGCGAACGGTTTGCTGCCGAACAAGGCCACGACAGGCACGAAACTCGCCCAACTCATCGCCGACTATCGTCGAGTGGAAGCCGGCATCGCCTTCCCGCGCACCTGCAACAGCATGGACGAGCGCGACGTGGTCGCCGCGAAGTATCCGCTCAACCTGCGCGGCAATGTCGATGCCATCGGTGAGCTGCTGCAGCCCGGTTCATTGCAGATGCTGCACGGCGGCAAGATCACCACTCGCCTCGCGCTTGCCGAGTCGCTCGTCGATCCGGAGCATCCGCTGACCGCGCGTGTGTATGTGAACCGCGTGTGGCAGTGGATCTTCGGCACGGGCCTTGTCGCCACGCCGGATGACTTCGGCCGTCTCGGCGACAAGCCCTCGCATTCCGAACTGCTCGACTGGCTCGCGCGCGACTTCATCCGCGAAGGCTGGTCAACGAAGAAGCTCGTTCGCAAACTCGTGCTCAGCCAGACCTTCCGCCAGTCCGGCCACGCCACTGAGGCCGCGCGTGATCGCGATCCCGCGAATCGGCTGCTCTCGTATTACCCGACGCGCCGACTTGAGGCTGAGTCCATCCGCGATGCCTTGCTCGCCGTCTCCGGCAGGCTCGATCCGCAGCTCTACGGCCGCCCGATTCTGCCGTATCGCACTGCCGAGGACGCAGCGAAGCGCTTTTTCTCCGGCCCGCTTGATGGCGACGGTCGCCGCTCCATCTACCAGCAAATGTCCATCATGCAGCCGCCGAAATTCCTCACCGGCTTCAATCTCCCCGACCTCAAACTCCCCACCGGCCGGCGCGACGTCACCAATGTCCCCACGCAAGCCCTCGTCCTCCTCAACGATCCCTTCGTTCTCGCCATGGCGAAGCACTGGGCGCAGGATAAATCATCAAGCCCAGAGCAGCGTCTCCACGCCATGTTCACCCGCGCCTTCGCCCGCGAACCCACGGCAGCCGAAACCAATCGCTGGGTCGCCGCTCTGCAAAGTTTCGGCGGCAACACGCCCGCTGCATGGGAAAGCCTCGCGCATGCGTTCTTCAACACGAAGGAGTTCATCTACTACCGCTGAAATGAAGCCACACGACGCATGCCTTTGCTCACGCCGCCATGTTTTGGCGGGCGCCTCGGCTGGCTTTGGCATGCTCGCGCTGAAAGCGATGGCCGGGATGTCGCTGCACAAGCAGGCGAGGGCGAAGAACGTCATCTTTTGCTTCATGGACGGCGGGCCGAGCCATGTGGACACGTTTGATCCAAAGCCGATGCTCAAGAAGCACGAAGGAAAGCCGATCGGCGAGAGCGCGGTGTCGAAGCGTTCGCAGTCGAATGCGAACCGCGTGTGGCTGGGCAGTCCGTGGGAATTCAAGCAGCGCGGACAAAGCGGGCTGTGGGTGAGCGAGCTGTTTCCGCACCTCGCGCAGGTGGCGGACAAGCTATGCGTGGTGCGCTCGATGGTCGGCGAGCTGCCGTTGCATGGGCAGCAGAATCTGCTGCTGCACACCGGGCGCATCCTCGGGCAGGCGCCGAGCTTTGGCGCGTGGGTGTCGTATGGCCTCGGCACGGAGAACGGGAACCTGCCGGGCTATGTTGTGCTGAACAACGACTGGGTGCCGAATGGTGGTCTCGAAAACTTTGGCAGCTCATTCCTGCCCGCTAGCCATCAGGCGACGCTTTTTCGCGCGAAGGGCGTTCCGGTGGACAACATCGCGCCACTGGACACGGCGGCGTTGCAGCGGCGGAAGCTTGCGCTCATTGCTGAACAGGACGCAGAATTCGCTGCGAGCACTTCAAACGCCAGCGACATCAACGCGGCGATCGCGAACTACGAGACCGCATTCCGCATGCAGAGCGCCGTGCCGTCCATCGCCGACATTAACGCGGAGCCGGAGCACATCCGCAGGCTCTATGGTGTCGATTCGACCGACGAGCATCAGCGTTTCTACGCCACGCAGGCGCTTCGGGCGCGACGATTGGTCGAGGCGGGAGTGCGCTTTGTCGAGATCACCTGCCCGACCTTTGATGGCAACAACTCACCGTGGGATCAGCACGGCCAGTTGCGGCAAAACCACGCCAAAAATGCCCGCGTCACCGATCAAAGCGTCGCTGCGCTGATCAAGGATCTCGAACAGCGCGGCCTGCTCGATGAGACCATTGTGCTTTGGGCTGGCGAGATGGGCCGCACGCCGCACACGCCGAAGGTCACCGACTCGTGCGGACGCGATCATCATGTGAACGGCTACTCGATCTTCATGGCCGGTGGCGGATTCAAAGGCGGCACCGCGTTTGGCGAAACCGATGAGTTTGGCAACTCGGTCGTCAACCAGCCGCTCGACATCCACGACATCCACGCGACGCTGCTACACCAGATGGGTATGAACCATGAAAAGCTCACCTTCCGACACGGCGGCCGCGATCATCGGCTCACGGATGTGAGTGGAAAGGTGATCAGTGAATTGCTGGCTTAAACTGACATGAGAACATTCTGCATTCTTTTGGCCTGTGTGGCCTTTGATGCCTCGCTTTCGGCTCAGGACGTGGTGCTGGAGTCGAAACGGCTCCATCTCGGCAAGCCAGGGCAGTTTGAATGGTCGATTTATGAAGGTCACGCGGTCGATGCGGAGCGGCTGGAGAGGCGGTTTGAGGCTCAAAAGAATGTCCGCGAGCTTTTTCTCCGCATCTGGCAGAAGGATGTGAAGCTCGGTTGGCCGGTGTTTTTGAATGACAAGAAGCTCGGCAGCCTCACCACGGCTGAAACGCCGCTCGAATGCATTCTGAAGGTGCCTGCAGGCATGTTGAAGGATGGAGAGAATGTGTTGCGCATCGAGGCACCGCCAGCGCTGGATGACATTGAGGTAGGTCCGGTTGTTTTGACGTCGCAAGACATCGGCGGGGCTCAAATCAAGGTCGTGGTGGCGAATGAGATGCCGTGCCGGATCACGCTCACGCGAGCTGATGGCACGTTGCAGCCGCTTAAGGCCGAACCAGCAGGCAAGGTGGCTGCGAGGACGGGCGTGGTTTACGCCTCGAATGGTCGCGTGACGCTATCCGTGCCTCCAGACGACTATGTGCTGCATGCGGGCCGAGGCTTTGAATGGAGCGCAGAGAGGCAAACGATCTCGCTGAAGGCCGGAGAGGTCAAAGAAACGAAATTCGAGCTGAAGCGCGAGGTGGACACGAGCGGTTGGATCGCGGTGGACAGCCACATTCACACGCTGACGCACAGCGGCCATGGCGATGCCACCATCGATGAGCGCATGCTGACGATCGCGGGTGAAGGCATAGAGCTGGCGATTTCGACAGATCACAATCATCACACCGATTACGGGCCTGCGGCGGCGAGGATGGATGTGGCGCGGCATTTCACGCCGGTGATCGGAAACGAGGTCACGACGAAGCATGGGCACTTCAATGCCTTCCCGGTGCAAAACGGTGCGAAGGTCGTCGATCCGAATGAGCAAGACTGGAGCCTCCTTTTGCCTGCCATTCGCGCCACGCCGGGTGTGGAGGTCATCACGCTGAATCATCCGCGGGATCTGCACAGCGGCTTTGTGCCGCTCGGTGGCGTCATGTTTAATCCGCAGACCGGCAAACATCGACACGCGGGTGCTTTGAGCGGCCTGAATGCCATCGAGGTCATCACCTCCGAGGCCATGCAGTCGGACATCGAGCTGCTGTATCGCGACTGGTTCGCGCTGCTGAATCGCGGGCATCGCATCTTTGCCGTCGGATCAAGCGACAGTCACGATGTGAACCGTTTCATCCTGGGGCAGGGGAGAACCTATGCGATGGCGAAGGACGATGATCCCGCCGCAGTAAACCTCGGCGAGGTATGGCGCTCGTATCACGAAGGAAGGCTGCTCGTGAGTCTTGGTTTGCTCGTCACGATGACCGTGGACGGTCGTTTTGGCATTGGTGATACCGCGACAGGTCTCGGTGACACCCTGAAGGTCGAATGCGTGATCCAGAGCCCGTCGTGGACGCGTGCCGACAGGCTCCAAATCTTCGCGAATGGCCATCTCGTGCATGAAAGGACCATCTCCGATGAAAAGCGCCTCACTTGGAGCATGCCGAAGCCGCTGCATGATGTGCATCTCGTCGCCATCGCGACCGGACCGGGCGTGACGGAGCCTTTTTGGGAGATTCCGCGGCCGTATCAGCCAAGCAGCAAGACCTTCACACCGCGCGTGATTGGCTCCACAAATCCCATTTGGATCGATGCGGATAGCGATGGACGTTTTCAAAGCGCTTACGAGATCGCGAAGAAGCTCATCGAGCAGGGCGGCAGCATCGAAAAGCATGACGCGGCGGTGAAGGCGCAGGGAGCGGGTTTGTGAGGGTTGCCGAACCGCGAGAGCACGCCATCATGGCGGCCCTTCATCCAACCAACGCATTTGATGTCCAAGCCACTCATCGCCGTCACCATGGGCGACCCTGCCGGGGTCGGGCCTGAAATCTGCCTGCAACTGCTCGCCAACGCGGAAGTGTGCGAAATCGCCACACCGGTGATCTTTGGTGATGCACGGCTTTTGGCGCGTTGTGCACGTCAAACCGGTCTGCCGGCTCCGAAGCGCATCATCAGCGAAATCGAGTGGACGGAGAAATGTGCCGGGATCGACGAGCCGGCTGTTTTGGACCTGTTTGGCTTCGACGCGGCTGATTTCGAGCCGGGGAAGGTGAGCGCGAAGACCGGCGCGGCAGGTTATCGATATGTCGAAAAGAGCATCGAGGCCGCGTTGGCGAAGCAAGTGGCCGCCGTGGCCACCGCGCCGCTGAACAAGGAGGCGCTGCATGCCGCTGGCATCACGTATCCGGGCCACACGGAGATGTTTGCGGAGAAGATGGCTGCGGAACGCTCCTGCATGACCTTCTTCTCGCCGGAGATGGTTTGCAGCCTCGTGACGGTGCACATCGGTTATCAAGATGTGGTCCCCGCTTTGACGAAAGAGCGCATCTTGGATGTCATCGAACTCACGGCGCACTCTGTGCAGCGTGTGAAGGGCAAAAAGCCACGCATCGCGGTGTGCGGGCTGAATCCGCACGCGGGCGAGCATGGCTTGTTTGGCCGCGGCGAGGAGGAAAAAATCATTCTGCCTGCCATCGAGGCCGCGAAGGCGAAGGGCATCACGATCGAAGGACCACTGCCGCCAGACACGGCCTTCATCGCCGCGCGGCGTCGCGCGGTGGATGCGTATGTGTGCATGTATCACGATCAGGCGCTCATCCCGTTGAAGGCGCTGGCCTTTGACACGGCGGTGAACACGACGCTCGGCCTGCCTGTGCCGCGCACCAGTGTGGACCATGGCACCGCGTGCGACATCGCGTGGCAGGGCAAGGCCAACGGCAGCAGCCTCGTGGAGGCGGTGAAGCTCGCGGCGAAGATGGCGTCGTAACGTGGCGGTCACTCGACCGCGACTTTGATCACCACTTTGAAGACCTGCTCGGGCTTGTCCCACTCGATGCAGGGCGCATGGGCATCTTGAGGCCAGAGGATGGCGAAGTGACCGGCGCTGACGTGCAGCGGCGTGGTGTCGGCGGTGAGCTTCCACAGCGCGGCGTCTTTCTCGTCGGAATAAGCCATCGTCTCCTCCTTCATCGTGTCCAAAGGGGCCCAAAGGATTGTTTCGCGTCCGCTGTGGATGAACTGGATGTCGATGTATTTCCGGTGTGCCTCAAACTTGGCTTTTTCGATGGGTTTTGATTCATACGTCTGCACCAGCGCAAAGCAGTGATCGCCATCGATGTCATGCCGTCCGAGCTCCTGCGTGCCGTCCATCGTGCGCAGCCAGGCAAAGGCCTTGGCGAAGCGGGAGTTCAGAGATTCGTAGCGGGTGGCGTTGGCGAGGGTGTCGAGGACCATGAGGGGTTTTGGTGCAGGTGAGAGTCTTCTTCAAGCCAGGATGTCCGTGACGACCTTTCCAAACACATCGGTGAGCCGGAAATCGCGGCCCGCATAGCGGTAGGTGAGCTTTTCGTGATCGAGGCCGAGCTGGTGCAGGATGGTGGCGTGCAGATCGTGGACGTGGACGGGGTTCTCCTCGGCATTCATGCCCAGCTCGTCGGAGGTGCCGTAGGCGAGACCACCGCGGATGCCACCACCGGCCAGCAGCGTGCTGAACGCGGTGTGATGATGATCGCGTCCGCGCTTCATCGGATCGGTCTTCTTGTTCTTGTCCTGGTTTTCCTGCGAGTAGGGCGTGCGGCCGAACTCACCGGTCCACACGACGAGGGTATCTTCGAGCAGGCCACGCTGCTTGAGATCGCTGATGAGCGCGGCGGAGGCCTGGTCACTGTCGGCGCAGAGCTCCGGGTGTCTTTTATAGTGATCGCTATGCGTGTCCCAGGGCTGGTTGTTGCTGCTGGTGTAGTAAACGCTGATGAAGCGCACGCCGGACTCCGCGAGGCGGCGGGCGAGCAGGCAGGAGCGGCCAAAGGGCGTGTCGCCATACATCGCACGCATCTTTGGAGGCTCCTTGCTGATGTCGAAGGCGTCGCTGGCGGCCGTCTGCATGCGGTAGGCGGTCTCCATGGCCTTGATCTGCGATTCAAGGGCGGAATCGTGCTCGCGACGTGCGGCGTGGAGTCCGTTGAGCTTCTGGATGAGGTCGATCTGGCGGCGCTGCACAGGCAGCGAGAGCTCGGGATTGCGCACGTTGGCCACGAGCTTGTCCACGGCCATGTCGGAAGTGATGACACCGGTGGCCTGATACTCGGCGGGTAGGAAGGAATTGCTCCACAGGGCCGGCCCCACGACGATGTTCGGCGTGGGCCGTAGCACGACAAAGCCCGGCAGGTTCTCATTCTCGCTGCCGAGGCCGTAAAGCACCCATGAGCCGAGCGAGGGGCGGATCGGCTGGATGTTGCCGGTGTTCATCATGAGCAGCGCCGGCTCATGGTTCGGCACATTCGTGTGCATCGAGCGGATGACGCAGCAGTCGTCGATGATGCTGCCGAGCCGCGGCAGGCTCTCGCTGACCTCGATGCCGCTCCGGCCGCGCTTTTCAAAGCGCAATGGCGATGACATGAAGCCGCTGGTCTTGGGCGCTTTGTAGAGCTTTCCGGAGGGCTGCTGGCCTTCCTGTTTCTTCAGCGCCGGCTTCGGGTCAAACGTGTCGATGTGCGACGGCCCGCCGTTCATGAAGAGGAAGATCACGCGCTTCGCTTTCGGTGTGATCGGCTGCTTCGGCGCCGCGCCGAGCATGCCGGAGAGCCCGATGGCACCAAAACCGGCCGAGAGACGCTGCAACGCATCACGGCGGGACATGCTGGAGATCGGTTCAGTCCACATAGCTCATCTCATTAGTGGCCAGCAGCGCCTGCGCGAACTGCTCCCAGGTGCTCAAGCCGGCCTCGGCGGGTTGTTGAAGGAAACTCTGTGCCAGGGCGAGCTCCTCCGGCAGCGGTTCGCGGGCAAACAGAAGATCGTAGGCATGGCGGATGCGCGTGGGATCATCCGCGGCGTGCTGCTGGAGACGCTGTGCGAGCTGTTTCGCCTGCTCGATCATGAAAGGGCTGTTCATCACGAAGAGCTTTTGCGTGGGCGTGGTGCTCTCGGAGCGGCGGGCGGCATGCACATTGGCATCCGGATAGTCGAAGAGCATCAACGTCTTGTTCAGCTCCTTGCGGCTGACCTCACTGTAAAGCGTGCGCTTGTGATGCTGCGGCGTGCTGAGATCGAGCGAGCGGCCTCCATCAGGATTCAAAGCACCGCTGGCGGCGAGGATCGCATCACGCAGCGGCTCGATGGGCAGGCGTTTGCGGTTCATGCGCCACCAGTGCGTGTTGGCCTCGTCGAGCTGGGCATTCGCCGCGCTGCCGCTGCTGCTCTGGCGATACGTGGCGGAGAGCACGAGCTCGCGCACGAGGCGCTTCACGGACCAGCCATCGCGCATGAAGCGCACGGCGAGGTCATCGAGCAGCTCAGGATGCGTGGGCTTGTCACCCATCGCACCGAAGTTGCTCGTCGTGCGTGCCAGCGGACGGCCAAAGAGCATGTCCCACACGCGGTTCACCATCACACGGGCAGTCAACGGGTTCTCCGCGCTCGCGATGTGCTTCGCCAGTTCGGCGCGGCCGCTGCCTTGTTGGAATTTCACCGGCTCATCCTTGCTCAGCACCTGCAGCCAACCGCGTGGTGCGATCTCCGCCGGAGACTCCACATCGCCGCGGAGGTAGATCGGCAGATCACGCGGGCTCTCATCGCGCACGATGTGCAGCGTGCCGGGGTCCATCTTATCCGCGTTGGTCTTTTCCTCCTCGTCTTTGCCATCGGGACGCAGGCTCACTTTCTTCACGGAGGCAAACACACCGGCCATCGCATAGTAGTCGCGCGTGGAGACGGGGTCGAACTTGTGATCGTGGCAGCGTGCGCATGCCACCGTGAGCCCGAGGAAGGTCTGCGAGACCGTGTCCACCTGCTCCGCCCACTCCTCCGCCTGCACGTCGAGCCGGCCACGGGCATACAATTTGTGGCCGAGGCCGAGAAAACCGAGCGCGGGGAGGTCCGCCCGGTTCTGCGGCTCGATCAAATCCACCGCGAGCTGCTTCTCAATGAAGGCATCGTAGCGCAGGTCGGCATTGAAGGCCGCCACGACCCAGTCGCGATAGCGCCAGGCATTCGGCAGATTCAGCGAGGTGTTGTTTCCCACCTGATGCGCCTGGTCCTCGGCATAGCGTGCGAGGTTCAGCCACAGCGAGGCCATGCGCTCGCCAAAGGCGCGGCGGCCAAGCAGCTCATCCACCAGCCGCTCGTAGGCTCCGGGACGTGCATCGGTCAAAAATGACCTGGTTTCCTCCGGCGTGGGCGGCAGGCCGGTGAGGTCGAAAAACAGCCGACGCAGCAGCACACGCGGTTCAGCCTCAGGCGAGGGCGTGAGCTCATTTTTCTCGATCTGCGTGAGGATGAAATGATCGACACGACCGCGAGGCCAGGCGCGGTCCTTCACCCGCGGCAGGTCCGGTGCCTTGGGCGGCACGAACGACCAGTGCTGGCGTGCCTTCACCCAATCAATGCTCGCAGGCTCCGCCGCGAGGGCGGCTCCAGCGAAAGCAGTCAGAAGCAGGGTTTTCCAAATCACAGGCAACAAACGGGCCGCTGACGCAGGCTTTTTCCTCCATCTCATGCCAGCACGCCCTTCACGATCTCGCCATGGATGTCCGTGAGCCGGTAATCGCGGCCTTGGAAGCGGTAGGTGAGGCGGGTGTGGTCGAGGCCGAGGAGGTGAAGCGCGGTGGCGTTGAGGTCGTGGATGTGCACGGGGTCTTTGACGATGTTGTAGCTGAAGTCATCGGTCTCGCCGTGGACGTGGCCGCCTTTCACACCGGCACCGGCCATCCAGACGCTGTAGCAGCGCGGATGGTGATCGCGGCCGTGATTGTCGCGGGTGAGCACGCCCTGCGAATAGACCGTGCGCCCAAACTCTCCGCCCCAGATGACGAGCGTGTCATCGAGCATGCCTCGTTCTTTGAGCTCGGCCAAAAGCGCGGCGGTGGGCTGGTCGGTGTCGTGGCACTGGCTTTTGATGCCGCTGGGCAGGTTGTTGTGCTGGTCCCAGCCGCGATGGTAGAGCTGGATGAAGCGCACACCGCGTTCGGCGAGCCGGCGGGCGAGGATGCAGTTCGCGGCATAGGTGCCGGGCTTCTTCGACTCGGGCCCGTAGCGCTCGTAGATGTCGGCGGGTTCTTTGGAGAGATCGGCCAGATCAGGCACGGCGGACTGCATGCGAAAGGCCATCTCGTATTGATCGATGCGGGCCTGCGTTTCGGGATCGTGGTAATCAGCGAGCTTGAGGCGATTCAGCGCGGCGAGATCGTCGAGCATGGCTCGGCGGCGCTCGGTGGTGATGCCGGGCGGATTGGAAAGGAAGAGCACAGGGTCTTTGCCGGAGCTCATGCGCACGCCCTGATACTTCGAGGGCAAAAAGCCACTGCCCCACATGCGCTCGTGCAGCGGCTGCGCATTCGTCGGTCCGCTGGGACGCGAGATGAGCGCCACAAAGGCCGGCAGGTCCGTGTTGTCCGAGCCGAGGCCATACGACACCCATGCACCAAACGCGGGCCTTCCGCCGATTTGATGCCCGGTTTGCAGCAGCGTCATCGCCGGATCGTGGTTGATCGCCTCGGTGTGCAGCGAGCGAATGAGGCAGATCTCATCCGCGAACTTCGAAGTATGCGGCAGCAACTCGCTCAGCCACATGCCGCTCTGCCCATGCTGCGCAAACTTGAACACCGATGGTGCGATGGGGAAGCGCTTCTGCCCCGCCGTCATGCCTGTGAGCCGCTGCTCGCCACGCACCGAGTTCGGCAAATCCTTGTCGAACTGCGACGCGAGCCCCGGCTTGTAATCAAACAAATCGAGCTGCGACGGCGCACCCGCCTGTGTGAGCCAGATGATGCGCTTCGCCCTCGGCGCAAAATGAGCCGCAGGCGAGGCAAAGAGCTTCGGATTCGCGAGTGATGCCAGCGCGAGGCTTTTGAGCCAGTTGCGACGCGAAAAAGGTGCGAGGGAGGATTCGGTGCTCATGAGGTCACTCCTTGGTGATGGTTTCGTCGAGATTGATCAACGTGCTGGCGACGGTGGTGTAGGCGGCGAGTTCAGCAGGGCTCAATTTGTCATCCGTTTTGGTTTCGCCGAGGCTGAGAAGCTGTTTGGCAGCTTCTCCGTCTTTCGTGAAGTCCTGGATGGATCGCTCGACGGCGGCGGTGAGGACTTTGAGTTCCTGCGGACTCGGCTTTCGAGCGAGCAGAAGCTGGAAACCATGCGCGAGGCGTGACTCGATGCTCGTGCCGCCTTCTTTGATCATGCGTTGCGCAAGAAACCGCGCCGCTTCGACATAAGTCGGGTCGTTCAACAAATTGAGAGCCTGCAGCGGCGTGTTCGAGCGTGATCGGCGGAGGGCGCAGGTCTCGCGGAAAGGTGCGTCAAAGAGCAACATGCCAGGATGCGGCACGCTGCGCTTCCAGTAGGTGTAGAGGCTGCGGCGGTGCAGATCATCGCCACTGCCTTGCTGGTAGGTGGCCTTGGGATTGTCACGCTGGGCCACGACCTGCTCGTAAAGACCGGGCGGATGATACGGCTTCACGCTCGGGCCGCCGATTTTCTCCACCAGCAGCCCGCTGGCGGCCAGAGCTTGATCGCGAATGACTTCCGCGCTCAAACGATGACGCGGTCCGCGTGAGAGCCAGGTATTCATCGGGTCCAACTGAGCACTGCGAGCCGAGAACTGAGAACTCTGCTGATACGTCTCGCTGGTCACGATCAGCTTCACGAGCTTCTTCACATTCCAGCCGCTCTCTTGAAACGTGACCGCGAGCCAGTCGAGCAGCTCTGGATGGCTCGGCGGCTCACCTTGAGAGCCAAAATCCTCACTGGTGCGCACGAGACCCGTGCCGAAGAAATGCTGCCAGAAGCGGTTCACGATCACGCGGGCCGTGAGCGGGTTCTCGCGGCTCACCAGCCACTTCGCGAGGCCGAGTCGGTTGCGCGGCAGATCCGCAGCGAGCGCGGGCAAAACGCCGGGCGTGGCCGCGGCGACTTTTTCGCCCGGCTTGTCATAAGCACCACGCATGAGGATGAACGTGGGGCGCATCTCCTTCTGCTCCTCCATGACCAGCGTGGTGGGAATCTCGGCCTCCGCCGCAGCGATCTGCTTCTTCAAAGCGGCCGCTTCCTCACTCAGGCGTCGATGCTCCGGCATCTGCGCCAAGCGGAAGTCCGCGAGCTTCTTGCGCTCGGCTGAGGTTCGTTTTTCATGCGCTTTCTGCGCGATGGTGACGATGCTCGCGGGCGCAATGACCTCGGTCGGAGTCGTCGTGGCAAAGAGACGCCACTGCGAAGGTCCGCCGGCATTCTCGACACCGATCGAGATCGCCACCTCTCCACCTTCAAGAGGCTTTTCGAGCTCAAACAGTGCCTGCACCGGTTTGTCCGGTGCCACCGAGAGCACAGATTTGGTTTTGCGATCATTGTCGAGCACGCTGGCGTGCGTGGCGTCGATGGGATGCAGCTTGGTTTTGCCCATTTTGAGCTCGCTCCATTGAAAACTGGCCGCAGGAGCCGTGGTGGAGCATTCGAGGCGCAGCGCGGTGATTTTGCCCGCTGGAAGCTTGGCCTTGATGACGATGTTGTTGGCCCGCGTTTCCTGCGGACCGATCAAAACGGCTTTGTCGGTGATTTGAGGCGGATTGTCACCACCCGTGGCCTTTTGCGGCTCCAGCGGCAGCCAGTCGATCTTCGCTGCGACGAGCTTTTTGGCCCAAGGCTCCAGATCACCCGCGGCGAGGCCTTTGAGCTGTTCTTCGACCGGTTTGAGCTTCGCATTCAGCGCGGTGATTTTGGCCTCTAGCTCAGGCGCGGGCAGTTTGACGAAGGGGGGCGCATTGGTGCGCACTGGATTGCTGTAAATGCCCACACCACGCTCCGGCACGTTGTGGAAGAAGGCCTTCATCGCATAGAAGTCCTTCGCGGTGAAGGGATCGAACTTATGATCGTGGCAGCGGCAGCAGTTGAAGGTCTGTCCCATCCAAACGGCAGCCGTCGTCTCCACGCGGTCGGCCGTGTATTCGGCGAGAAACTCCTCCGCGATGATGCCGCCTTCCTCATTGAGCATGTGATTGCGATGAAAGCCGGTGGCGATCTTTTGATCGAGCGTGGCATTCGGCAACAAATCCCCCGCGAGCTGCTCAATGGTGAACTGATCGAAAGGCATGTTCGCGTTGAAGGCCTTGATCACCCAGTCCCGCCACGGCCACAGCTCCCGATCACGATCCACCTGGTAGCCATTCGTATCCGCAAACCGCGCCGCATCCAGCCACGCGACCGCCATGTGCTCGCCGTAATGCGGCGAGTTGAGAAGGTGGTCAATAAAGTCACTCAGGTCAGCCTTTTCAGACACCTTCGGCGGCAGCCCCGTGAGATCCAAAGCCAGCCTTCTCATCAAAGTCTCCCGCGAAGCCCTCGGCGCAGGCTGAAGCCCGTGCTCCTTCAACTCCGCCCGGACGAAATCATCAATCGAGTTGCCCGCTTTCGATTTCACCGGCGGCACAAAGGCCCAATGCGGCTCATATTTCGCTCCTTCGGCGATCCATTGCTTCAGCGTGTCCTTCTGCTTCGCCGAGAGCTTCTTGTGCGACTCCGCCGGTGGCATCAGATCATCGGCATCGGTGGTGTGGATGCGCTCGATCAGCGTCTGCGGCCCGAGTTTGATCAACTCCTCGCGCACATCGAGCCTCAGATCGCCCTTGCGGTTGTTTTTGTCCGGCCCGTGGCAGTAAAAGCAGTTGTCACTGAGGATCGGGCGGATGTCGCGGTTGAACGACAGCTCCGCCGCGCCAGCCAGCGTGGTGAATGAGAGTAAGCAAAGACGAAAAAGCATCTCCCGTCATACGCGGCGCGGCAACCAGCTCATGCCACCAAATCGCGGATCACATGCCCGTGAACATCCGTGAGCCGTCGGTCGATGCCATTGTGGCGGACGGTGAGCTTTTCATGATCAATGCCAAGCAGGTGCATCATCGTGGCGTGGATGTCGTAGCAGGTCGTGGGATTGGCGCGGTCGAGCGGTTTGTAGCCCCATTGATCGCTCTCGCCTGCCGTAACGCCGCCTTTGATGCCACCACCGCAGAGCCAGTTCGTAAAAACATACGGATTGTGGTCGCGCCCCTTGCCGCCCTGCGTGCTGGGCATGCGTCCAAACTCGGTGGTCCACAAAATGATCGTCTCGTCGAGCAGCCCACGCTGCTTCAAATCGAGAATCAGCGCTGAAACCGCCTTCGCCATGCCCCAGGCCAGCGGACCATGGTCACGCTCGACATCTTCGTGGCTGTCCCAGTTCCGACGCGGGAAGCCATTGTCATTGCCGCTCCAGATTTGCA
>CALMTT010000159.1 GCA_937872615.1 uncultured Verrucomicrobiaceae bacterium
CGGTGTCGAAGGCCCCCAGAAGCCCGCCCCCAGCCCCACCGCCGCGCCCGCCTTTGACCTCCGCGCCACCACCGGCGGCAAGCTCGAAGTCGTCTGGACCAAGGGCCCGTATGATGGCGTGCGCCTCGAGTTCGATCTCGGCACCGCCGGCACCCAGAGTGACATCGACCTCCGCCCCAACTACACCCTCAACTGGCTGCCTCCCGTCGGCCAGAGCGCCATCATCAAGGTCCGCCTCCGCTACATCCTCAAAGGCGAGGACTTCGGCAACTGGAGCGACTGGCAGCAGTGGACCCTCACCGGCGCGTGAAGCCCACCAGGCGCTCCAGGTAGGGCGGCTGGTCCTCCAGCCGCCGCTCCCCGGCGCTTGGAGGACCGAGCGCCCTACCGCCGCCCCACCACTCCATCTCTCCACCCCTCCTCTTCTCCAAGTCTCCTCTTCTTCTCCGCCGCAGCCATGCCCTTCGATCCCGCCCAGCCCGCCGATCACAGCCCGCTTTCCAGTGCTGTGATGCGTGAGCAGCTCACCAGCCTCAAGGCGCTCATCGACGCCATCCTCACCGTCACCGCTGCGCAGGTGGATGGCACCACCACGCTGAATCCCGGCGACCCCGCCACCGCCGCCGTCAGCGTGGATGGGAGCACCCTGCGCTTCACGTTCGGCATCCCGCAGGGCTATCCGGGCCCCCAGGGCAATGACGGCCCGCAGGGCAGCACCGGCCCGCAAGGCCCGCCCTTTGCCAGCGCCGTCGTCGATGGCGTCACCACCCTCGCTCCCGGTGATCCCGCGTGGGTCAACGTTAGCTTCGATGGCACGAACGTGCATTTCACCTTTGGCATCCCACAGGGAGCCCAGGGCATCCAAGGCTACCAAGGCCCGCCCGGCGAAGTCACCACCTCCCAGCTCGACACCGCCATCGCCACCACCGCGCAGAATCCCACCTCCGTCAGTCCCCTCAGCCAGACCGCCGACGGCACTTACAACCCCACCCAGATGCAGCAGGTCATGGATAAGCTCGATGAGCTGCTGGCGGCGGTGAAGCGGGTGTGACTTTGAACCATGACACAAGACTCCACCCATCTCCCCAAACGCCGCCGTGAAGGCTGGCATGAGGCGCCGAATGCGCAGGACCAGATCATCCGCCGCCTGGCACTCGGGACGGTTATCCTGCTTCTCCTCTTCGTCACGCTTCGCCTCCTTGGCTGAGTCACCGCCGCCTGCTTTTTCGTTTTCATCTTCTTTCAACGACAACACCACACCCACTAGCCCGCGACCATGAACACCCGCACCCTGCTCGCCACCACTGCCGCCCTCTGGAGCTTTCTGGCTCCGGTCGTTCACGCCCAGCAAATGCCCCAGGACAACTGGCGCTTTGACAACCTGCAATTTTCCGCGCCGGGCAATCCCACGCTCGGCAGCATCGCCATCGGCAGCGGCGGCGTGTTTGTGGAGCAGGCCACCAATCCGGTGAGCATCGCGCAGTTTGAGGAGAGCGGCGTGTTCGTCCGCCAGTTCGGCAGCTTCACGGACATCGTCGGCATCGCCTGCGATTCGGCGGGCAATGTCTATGCCGTGAACGCGGGCGACCGGAAGGTGAAGGTCTATTCCTCCACCGGCACCTTCCTCCGCGAGTGGGGCGGCACGGGCACGACGGACGGGCTGTTTGGCAATCTGACCAGTGGCTACGCTTATGTGAATCTCATCACCGTGGACCGCAACGATCAGGTCTATGTGTGCGATCCCGGCAACCGCCGCGTGCAGGTGTTTGACACCAACGGCAATTTCCTCCGCAAGTGGGGCGACCCCGGAAGCCTGCCAGGGCAGTTTGGCGTCAATACGCCCTATCACATCGCGGCCTCGCCCAACGGCTGGATTTATGTGGGGGGGAATTCTGGGATCGTGGTCTTCGACGCCCAAGGCAACTACCTCAAGCATTCATCGGGGTTCTATACCGCCGCCAGCAGCTTCGATGGATTTGCCACAACGCAAGACGGCCTTGTGGCTGGGTTTAATTATGGCGGCGGCAATTGGTTCTTAGAGGCCAAAGATTCTAGCCTCACGTCGGTGGTGGGGACATACACTTACCCTCCGGTTACTTTGAGTTCTACCAACACTCCAGTTGCCTTGGCGTTCAATGCCAGAGGTGACGCGTTTGTGACCATTTCATCGACGGTGAAAGTTTACGAACGCGAATACCAAGGCGTGCAAAACTCGCTGCTGCCGCCCGCCTTACCCCAGCCGATCGTGCTCAGCTCCGCTCAGCGCGATGGCACGGCTTGGCTGGATGTGGACTACAAGGTGACGGATGTGGACAGCGCCATGGTGAGCACGGCGGCGGCGGCCTTCATCAATGGGGGTAATCTCCTCGCCAGCATCGTGCCCATGAAGACCTTCCGCGAAGGCACAGCCGCGAACATTGGCAGCGGCATCCCG
>CALMTT010000160.1 GCA_937872615.1 uncultured Verrucomicrobiaceae bacterium
AAGTGGACGATGATCATCGGGATTCTGGGGCACGCGATGCGCTTCGCGGTGTTCGCCTTCTTCGACAAGCCCGAATACCAGGCGATCATCATCGCCGTCCAGGTGCTGCACGGCATCTGCTACGCCTTCTTCTTTGTCACCGTTTACATCTTCGTGGACGCGGTCTTCCCGAAAGACGTGCGCACGAGCGCCCAGGGGCTCTTTAACCTCCTGATCCTCGGCGTGGGCATGGTGGTGGCCAGCAAGCTCTTCCCGCAACTGCTCGCCAATTACACTAAGGACGGCGTGGTGGACTACAAGCAGCTCTTCCTCGTGCCTTCCGGCATGGCGCTGGCTGGCATCGTGCTCCTCGCCCTCTTCTTCCGCCCGCCGACGCACGGCCCGGAAGGCGAGGTGAAACATTGATGGGACTGCTGGAGTGCTGGATTGATAACAGCGTCACTCCTTTTTCCACTTCACGAAGGCCCGATGAGCGACTTCCGGCAGAGGTCGGCGTAAAGGCCGCCAGCAGCGACAAGCTCGTCGTGGGTGCCCTGCTCGGTGATGCGGCCGTGTTCGAGGACATAGATGCGGTCCGCATTGCGCACGGTGCTGAGGCGGTGGGCGATGACGAAGCTGGTGCGCTGCTTCATGAGGCGTTCGAGGGCCTCCTGGATCTGCCGCTCCGTCTCGGTGTCCACGCTGGCGGTGGCTTCATCGAGCAAAAGGATGGGCGGATTGCGTAAAAGAGCCCGGGCGATGCTGATGCGCTGCTTTTCGCCAACGGACAGCTTGATGCCGCGCTCGCCGACATGCGTGTCGAGCTGGTTGGGCAGGCGTTTGACGAATTCGGAGGCGTTGGCGCTCTCCAGCACGCTCCAGAGTTCGGCCTCGGTGGCATCACGTTTGCCGATGAGCAGGTTGTCCCGCACGGTGCCGTTGAAGAGGAAGCTCTCCTGCGTGACGTAGCCGATCTGGCGGCGCAGGCTGGCCTTGCTGATGCTCTTCACCGGGGTGCCGTCGATGGTGAGGGAGCCCTCGTCATGCTCGTAAAAGCGAGTGAGGAGATTGATGAGCGTGGATTTCCCCGCACCGGTGGGTCCGACGAGGGCGATGGTCTGCCCGGGCTGCGCATCAATGGTGATGCCGTGAACGGTGGGCAGCTTGCCGGTGTAACTGAAGCCCACGTTGTCGTAGCGGATGTGGCCTTTGACGTTCGAGAGCGTGAGGCCGTCGTCGATGCCGTGCTCCTCCTCGGCATCCATGATGCCAAAAACACGCTCGCCCGCGGCGCGACCGGCCTGGATCATCTGGTTGAGGCTGTGAAGCTGCTCGACGGGATCGTAGAAGAGGCGGGCGAGCAGAAGGAAGGCGGTGAGGTCGCCGGGTTTCATGTTGCCATGCATGATGGCGCGGGCGCCGAACCACAGGACGATGAGCGTGCCCATGTCCTTCATCAGCGCCATGCTGGGGCGGTAGATGGACCAGACATGCATCAGGTGCAGCGTGGCATTCTTCAATGCGCCGGAGCTCTCATTGAAGCGAGCGTGCTCCTCTTTCTCCATGGCATAGGCTTTGATCTGGCGCATGCCGCTGACGTTGTCGTGGAGGAGCGAGTTCATGCCGCTAGAGGCGGTGCGCACCTTGCGGTGACGGTCACGGGCACTTTTGGTGTATAAAACCGCCCCAAGAGCCAGGAACGGCATCGGCAGCATGGCTGTCCAAGCGAGCGTGGCATCGGCATAGAACATGAAACCGGCCACAATGACAATTTGCAGCACGGCCACGAGCCCCTGCTCGATGCCGTCGATGAGCACCCGCTCGACGGCGGGGATGTCCTCGGAGACGGTGGTCATGATGTCGCCGGTGGGGCGGTTGTCGAACCAGCGCAGCGGCAGGCGCTGGAGACGCTCGTAGAGGTCGCTGCGCAGGTCGTAGATGACTTTTTGCTCGAAGCTGTTGTTCAGCCGGATGCGCAGGGAGTTGAAGAGGTTCTGCAGCACGAACGCGCCGAGCACGAGCATGGCCGAGGGCGCAAGGCGCTCCCAGGCCTGCGCGGGGATGGTCACATCGATGATTTCGCGGGTCACGGAGGGCAGCACGAGAACCATGAGCGTGCCGCCGACGGCGCAGCCGATCTGCGCCACGGCCATGCCGGGGTAGCGTTTGAGGTAAGAAAAGACGCGGAGGATGGTGCGCACGCCCTGTGCTTTGGCGAGGCTGGCGGGAGAGGCAAGGCTGGGCAGCATTCCGTCTGGTAATTATAAATTATACATTGAAGTTAAGATTTTGGGCCGTATTTTATCAAATTACCCGTCTCAAATGTAATTCCCATACTACCTCCTCGACCTCTTTTGTAGGCCGCTCCACTCAGCTGTCCT
Source organism: uncultured Verrucomicrobiaceae bacterium (assembly GCA_937872615.1). Taxonomy (GTDB): domain Bacteria; phylum Verrucomicrobiota; class Verrucomicrobiia; order Verrucomicrobiales; family Verrucomicrobiaceae; genus Prosthecobacter. The sequence continues at coordinate 2,361 of CALMTT010000160.1, forward strand.
GACCCATGAAAGCCACCCTCACACCCAGCTCCCGGCAGAAATTCAAAGCTGCTGCCCTCATCGGCTCTGGCATTTCCAGTCTGGCAAAACGCCGTTCAGGACAAGAGGCGAGCATCGTGACCTATCATGGCCTCTGCGATGGGATGGGAGATGAGAAAGTTCTCGACTGGTCGCTGCACCTACCCGTGGAGATTTTCCGGCGAGAGTGCGCTTTTCTGGCTTCCAATTACCACGTCATTTCCATGCGCGACCTCGTTTCTGCGATCAAGAAGGGCGATGGACTGGAGCCAAATTCGGTGCTGCTGACCTTTGATGATGGTTACGCCTCGAACTACCACCTCGCGTTTCCCATTTTGAAGGAGTTCAAGCTGCCTGCGACCGTGTTTGCGACCACTGGCTTCCTCGATGGCACCGAGCGGCTGTGGTTCCAACGGATGGATCTCGCCTTTGGGACGACTGCCCTGCCGCATCTGGAATGGGAATTCGAGCATGGAAAAGAACGACTGCCGCTCACCACAAGAGCTCAGCGACAGGAGGCACTGTTGAAACTCCTGCCCGAGCTCAAGCGCATGCCCGACGAGGATTTCCTGAGCGAGATCGGGCGTATTGAGCGGCTCCTCGATGTCTCACCACTGCCTCCCGACAAGCTTCCTGCCCCCATGCGTGCCCTCACGTGGGATCAGGCCCGCGAGATGAAGGCCTCCGGCCTCGTGGAAATCGGCGCTCATACGCACACGCACCCCATTCTGGCCCGTTGCTCGCCCAACGCCATCCAGGCGGAGATCACCACCTGCCGTGAACGCATCACCTCGGAGCTCGGCGAGGCTCCGTTCGTGTTTGCCTACCCAAATGGCGGCCCGGGTGATTACACGAAGGAATGCATCACAGGCCTCAAGGAGGCAGGCTTCACCGCGGCCTGCTCGATGATCAATTCCCGCGTCACGCTGGAATCCTCTCTTCTCGAGCTGCCACGCTACGGCACGCCCGAGTCCGTGTGGGAGGCCGAGGCCACTGTCTCCGGTGCTTTCGAAGCCGTCAAAACCTGGCGTCGCTCCGCCAGCAACACCTTCATGAGTTTCCTGTCATGAACACCGTCGCCACACCATCTCGAGAAGCCGCGGTGCTTCCCCTGCCCTTCGCCCCCGTGCGCCCGCATGCCCCGGCGATCCCGGTGCCGACCTCCGGCTTCGCCAAGGACAAGCGACCCACGATCCTGCACTTCACCTACAGTATCGGCGGTGGTGGTGCGGAGGCGATGCTCGTCAATCTTGTCGAGTCGCTCGATCCCTCGCGCTTTCGCAGCGTCGTCGTCGCTGTGAACGCCAGCCCGTGGCCGCATGCTGCGAAGCGCCTGCGCGATGCCGGCGCGACGCTGCACGACCTCGAAGGCGAAGCATACCTGCAACGCAGCACGCTCGCCCATCTGCGCATGGTGCTGCATGCCGAGCGACCGGACGTGATGCAAACCTGGATGCACCACGCGGACCTCGTCGGCGGCTGGATGGCCCGCATCGCCGGTGTCAAAAAGGTGCTGTGGAGCATTCACTGCCGTGAAATCCATCGGAATCCCGGCGAGAGCGACACGAGAATGGCATTCTTCCGCCGCGCCCTCGGCCTCAGCTCGAAATTCATCCCTTCACGCATCGTTTCGTGCTCCGCCGCGGCCATCGAGGATCACGCGAGGATGGGCTACCCACGCAAAAAGATGCTGTGGATACCCAATGGCATCGACGCGGGACGTTTCCGCCCTTCCGAGCAGGCCCGCTCGGCCACGCGAGCAGATCTTGGCATTCCTGATGGAGCACCGCTCATCGGCTATGTGGGCCGTTTTCACGAGATGAAGGACCTGCCGACCTTTTTCCGTGCCGCGGCCCTTTTGCAGCAAAAGGTGCCGGAAGCGCATTTCGTGCTCTGTGGCGGTCTCGAGGTCGAATTGAGTGCCATTGAGCGCGAAGCCTTCGCCACCATCCCGAATCGCTCGCAGGTCCGCTTTGTGCCCTTCCGTGCCGATCCTTGGAACCTGTATCCTGCCTTTGATGTCTTTACGCTGTCCTCGCGCACGGAGGCCTGCCCGATGACGGTGATCGAGGCGATGGCTTGCGGAGTGCCGTGCATCACCACCGATGCCGGCGACTGCGGCCGCCTGCTCGATGCTGTGGGCCACACGGTGCCGCTGCATGATGCACAGGCCCTTGCCGATGCCTGGAAAGTCACCGCATCGCTCGATGCACCCACGCTGCATCAGATCGGCGAGCTCTCACGCCAGCGCGTGATCGAGCGATTCACCATCGCCGGTGCCACCGAGCACTACGCCGAGACTTACGCCCGCCTTTTGAAACTTCCTCAATGACCCGCCTGCCTCTGACCATCCTCATGCTGATGCTCAGCACCGCCGCCCACGCGGCGGTGAAGCCTGTCATCTGGCTGGCCGATGGCATGACGCGTGTCTCACGTGAGGAAAAGCCGCGTCCGGCCAAGAACCTCGTGCTTCATGCCGCCCGTGGCGAATGGGAGCCGCTCCAGGCCGTCATTCATGCATCGCCGGAACAGCTCAAGCAGGTCGATGTCGATGCAGCGACGATCCTCCACAGCTCGGGTGCCGCATTGCCTCCGCCGGAGATCTTCCACGAGCATTATGTGCGGGTGTCAAAAAGCACGATGAACTCGCCACTGCCGCCCGGTGAGTATCCGGACGCCTTGCTGCCGCTCGACATGCCTGCGGAACCGCATCCCGCGGTTGAGGCAACGAACCAGCCTTTCTGGATTGATGTCTTCGTGCCTTATGCGGCCGCCGCGGGTGATTACCAAGGCACGTTGCGCTTCCGCCTCGCCGATGGCACCGCCCTCACCGCGAGCTTCACGCTGCATGTGTGGAGCTTTGATCTGCCGGTCGTGCCGCGGCTTCGCACCTCCATCATGACCACGCCGCGCAGCGTGTCGCGGGCACATGGCATCGAGTTCGATGGCTCACACTACTCGTTGGAGCTCGCTCAAGTTTTAAACCAGTATCACGACCTTCTCGCGCGGCATCGCCTGGCCATTGATCAGATTTACAACGCCCTGCCGGAGCCCGATGGCACCATCAACGAGGAAAAAGTCGAGCGTGCATTGCGGAAGCATCTGCTGCATCGCCGCGCCAGCACCATCAGCATCCCGATCTGGCCTGACTGGCCCTTCAAAGATCCGCTCGGCAAGGACCGCGAGGCCGCGATGAAGCACATCGCCACCTATGCCCGCATTTTGGAAAAAATCCGCTGCGCGAATCGTGGCTACGTCATCATGGGTGATCTCGATGAACCGAATGACGCCGATGCCTACGCCACCGTGCGACGCTGGGGCGAGTTCTTCAACGACGTCGAAAAGAAGCACGGCGTCCGCGTGCCGCTGATGATCACCGAAGAGCCCACACCGGAAAAGAAAGCCTGGGGCAGCCTCCTGGGCGCGGTGGACATCTGGTGCCCGCACTTCAGCTCCATTTGGGATGACATGGAATGGGCCGGAGGTTCTCATGACATCGCCATGCGCCGTCAGGCAGGCGAGGAGGTCTGGGCGTATGCCGCTCTCGTGCAAAACTCCGAGGCCTGGGCGAAGGCGCATCAACGTCCGAAGGTCTTCAAAAACAGTCACTCGCCCGTTTGGTGCACAGACTATCCGCCGATCAATCACCGCATCGCATCGTGGTTGTTCCCGAAGCACGGCGTCACCGGCTTCAGCTACTGGGACACGCTTTACCAGCCCGCTGGTGCTGATCCATGGAAGGACGCAGGCTCCTTCCACAGTGAGTCCGGCGAGGACGTGTACAATGGCGACGGCTTTTTCATCTATCCGGCCACGCAGGAGCGTCATGGCCGGAACGCCCCCGTGGCCTCGATGCGGCTCAAATGGCTGCGTGAGTCCGCTGACGACTACGATTACCTCATTCTCGCCCGCGAACTCGGTCTCGATGAAAAGGCACGCCAGCTCACGGAGACCTTTGCACGTGGTTTTGGTGACTGGGATGACAATGTCCCTGCCCTCTTCGAAGCCCGTGCCTCGCTCGGCCGCCTCATTGAACAAGCCTCCGAACGCCGTCACTCGGCGCAGGCCACCCCTTCCCCTTCTTTCTAACTCATGGCGATACCTTACAGCGTCCCAGGATACCCGCAGCAGACCGGCTTTGGCGCCGCTCTGGCGCTGGTGCCGACGCGCCCGCTGGTGCCCATGGCCCCCAGCGGAGCCATGCAGGCCCCGGCCCATTATCATCCCGGCATCTCGCCGGTCTTTGATCCGCATGCCTTCCTGCCGCCGGTGAAACCCGGTGACTTCGAGGTGCAGTCCCTCATCAGCATTCCGGACCTCATCCGCTACATCCGGAAGCGGTGGCGCATCGCCGCCTTCATCGGCCTGATCTTCGCCGCAGGCGTGTTTTACATCCTCGGCATGGGGGCAAAGATCTATCAATCCGAGTCGCAGTTGCTGCTCAACATCAAGGGCGACAATCCCTTCGCCTTCGAAGGCTTCGCTGGCAGCGTCGTCTCCGATTTGAGTGCTCCGCAGCTCGTGAACAACCACCGCTCGGAGCTCAGCTCCCGGCGTTACATGGAATACTTCGCCACGCACTACGACCAAGGCCTGGTCAAACGGCTCGCCGAGCGTCAGGCGTCCACGCTGGGACGCAAAGACCAGCTTTTGAAGCTCATCGGCCTCTACAAGCCCGGCACGATGGGCGATCCCAAGGAGATCTTCATCGAGTACCTCTCCGCAGCAGTCTCTGTCGAGCCGCTCAAGGAATCGCACATCCTCCGTGTGCAGGTCCGCGACCTCGACCCAGAGACTGCGGCAGACATCGCCAACCGCTTCGTGGAAACGTACATCACCTACGTGGCAGACGATGAAGCTGCCGCGATTCGCAGCCAGTCCGACTACCTCCAAGCTGAGTCCAGCGAGGCGCTCAAACGCCTGCGCGAGTCCGAGCAAAAGCTCGCTGCCTATCGCACCACGCATCACATCATTGACGACGCGGACAGCCAGAACGTCTCCACCGAGCGTGTGCGCCAGATCAATGCCGCCCTCACCGATGCCCGCGTGCGCCTCAGCCGATCCGAGACCGATGCGCAGACGCTCAACGCCGCCCTGAAATCCGGCCACAGCCTGCTCGATGTGAAGCTCGTGGCCGATAACGGCACCGTGGCAGAAAACCGCAAACAGCTCGACGCACGTCGCTCGCACCGCGCCTCGCTGACACAGCTTGGCCGCCGTCATCCCACCATCATCGCGCTCGACAGCGAGATCGCGAGCTTGCAGGAGGCGCTCGACAAGGCGGTCAAATCCGTCGTCTTCATGATCCAGGAGGATGTGCAGACTCAGAAACGCCAGGTGGTTGACCTCAGCGCCCAGCTCGCCGCCGCCCAAGGTAGCGCCGCGGACCTCGGTGGCCGGAATGTGGAGTATTCCCAGATGCGTGAAGACGTGCGCACGCATCGTGAATGGTATGACAAGGTCGAAACCCGCCGCGCCGCGGCCGCTTTGACGAGCAAATTCCGTGATAGCGGCCTCCTCCGTGTGGCAGACCGTGCCGTGCCCGCCGGCAAGCCGGTGAAACCCAGCAAGCCTCTCGCGGCCGTGGCTGCTGCGATGGTCTTCGGCCTTACGCTGATCGTGCTGCCGATCGGCTGGGGCTTCTATGACGATCATGTGAAGAAACTGCTCAGTGGCAAAGGCACCTTCAATTCCGCCGAAGAGGAGGAAATGATGGCGGCGCGAGTTTCTCCCTTCAGCTACGGCACGGCACCTCAGCACGCTGTCCGGCCCTTTGTGGCACCGGAGCCCCAAGCGCCTCCGCCCACGGGTTACCTGCCCTCTCCATTCTCGACGGTGCAGGCCTCGCAACCTCTGCACGCCGCCACCAGACCCATGGCCGAGGCGAGCCCATTTACCGCCGTGCCACCACAGCAGGCCAAGCCGCAGCCCGCCACCACTTCGCTGCTGCGGCCTGCGGAACGTGACCTCACCACCATCGCCCGTTTGCCGTATGTGCATGCGAATGCGCCCGAGGCCATTCTGGCGCAGTTGCTCAAACCGGAGCCGCTCGGAGCCAGCGGTGCTTTGCACAATCTCACCGGCACCATCGAGCGCCAGGCTGCCAACCGTGCCAGCAGCGGCGGCATCATCCTCATCACCAGCGCCGAGGCCCGTGAAGGAAAGACGTTGGTCGCTTCATCCCTCGCCGCGGCCCTTTGTCATCAAGGCCGTAGCGTCTTCATGATGGAGTGCAATCCCTCCTCGCCGACCCTTCATCAGTGGTTCCCGCGTTCTCGTGGTTTCGAAGCATGGGCCAGCGATCTCGAATCCCTGCGATACAGCCACACGAACCTCTTCCTGCTGCCCGGCCGCGATCTGCCCGCGCACGCCACGAACGAACTGCTCGATGGCTACCGCACCTGGATTGATCGCGCCAAGCCGCATGTGGACTGGATCATTCTCGATGCCTCGCCGCTGCTGAAGTCCTTTGCCAACGTGGCCCCGCTCGCGCCGCTCGCCACCGATGTCATCCTCGTGAGCAATCCCTCGATCAGCGCCCCGGCCAAGATCCGCGCCGCCATCGCCCTGCTGCAGCCCATGATGTCCTCCAGCGCCCTCCGCGGCATGGTGTTGAACGGCGTGTGAAGCACCGGTGAATTGGGCGTGAAGCCACGCTTTGTCGTGGGCGGGCAACCCGTCGGAGCTATCATGCCGGGCATGAACCGCTTCTTGCCCCTCGTCGTGGTGCTCACCTTCATCACCAGCATCGTTTACGTTGCTGACATGCGCCTTTGCCCTCGCTTTTTCTCGTGGGTGGCCGCCATGCCGCATCTGGACAAAGTCATGCACTGCCTGCTCATGGGCAGCCTCGCCTGGGTGGCAAACATCGCCCTGCGTCACCACCGCTTCAGTCTCAGCTCCACACGCCTCCTCACCGGTTCGTGCCTGATCGGGATCATCGTGGCCGCCGAGGAATACAGCCAGCAATGGTTCCCCGCGCGAGCCTGCGACCCGTGGGACTTCCTCGCCGATGGCATCGGCATCACGTTGGCCGGGTTGTTATCCCCCGGCGTGGCCCAAGCGTCCCGTCACGTCTCCCCCTGATCTACGAATTCGGACGTTGGAGTCTAGGCTTTAGCCGATCCGGCCGAATCCACCGTCCCGAATCGGCTAAAGCCTAGACTCCAACCTCTGCTTTCGGTCCCGGGGGCGAAAAAGGCCGGTTGAGGTCAAAAAGGCTTTTCCCGGCACACAGTCCCAAACGGCCAAAGTGCGGTTCGAGCCCCAAAACCCTTCGAAGGCCAGAAAACGGCGATAAACCGCTTGCACTCAGTCCATTTGGTATAGAAATTATCAAATTGAATTAAATTTTAGCCTTCCATGACCTCTCAGCCCTCACCCGCCACCTCCGTGAAAGCCACTCAGGCAGCCCTCGCGGCCATTTTGCTGCTCTCGGGCTTCTGCTCGCTGGTTTACCAGACGGTGTGGCTCCGCGAGTTCCGTCTGGTGTTCGGCGGCGCGGCTCCGGCAGCAGCGGCGGTCGTGGCGGTCTTCATGGCGGGCCTGGGATTCGGCGGGAAGCTCTTCGGCGGCTGGGTGGAGAAGGTCGGCCGCCCCTTTCGCTTCTATGCCCGGCTCGAAATCGGCATCGCGCTGGCTGCAATGGCCTCGCCGCTGATGCTTGGATTGGCGAGAAACCTCTATTTGAAAACCGGTGGCACGGCGGGCATGGGCCTCGGGGCTGCCACCTGCCTGCAACTGCTCATGACCGCCCTCGTGCTAGGCCTGCCCTGCTTCCTCATGGGCGGCACGCTGCCTGCGGCGATGAAATTCGCCCAGCGTGACGACGACCCGCGACGCTCGATCACCGCGTTCTTTTACGGCATCAACATCGCCGGAGCAGTTAGCGGAGCCTTGCTGAGCACTTTCTGGCTGCTGCCTAGCGTTGGCAATCGCAGCACGCTCATCATTGCCGTGCTGGCGAATCTCGTCATCGCCCTCGTGGCCGGTGTGATCTCGATGAAGCAGGAAAAAGAGCCGCGCGAGGTCAAAGCGGCCGTCGAAGTCGAGGAAGACGTCGTCGCCGCAAAGGCTCCTGCCCCCTTCGTACTCGCTGCGGCCTTCGTCAGCGGTTTCACCTTCTTCGTCGTCGAGCTTGTTTGGTATCGCATGTCCTCGCCGCTGCTCGGCGGTTCGGTGTATGGCTTTGGCCTCGTGCTCTGCGTCGTGCTCGCGGGCATGGGACTCGGTGGATTGCTCTATTCGCTCATCTTGAAAAAGGCCGAGCCAAGCATCGCGGGCTTCACGCTGGTCTCCGCCCTCCAAGCCTTCGCCGTGCTGCTGCCCTGGGCACTGGGCGACCGCATCGCGCACCTTGCTCTCGTCTTAAACAACAGCCTTCGCGGCCTAGGCCTCATCGAGATGGCGGGCGGTTGGGCCGTTGTGATGGGCTTGCTCGCCTTCCTGCCCTCGCTGCTCAGCGGCATCCAGTTTCCGCTTCTCGTTTCGTTGCTCGGTCGTGGCAATGTAGGTGTCGGCCGCCAGCTCGGACGCGCCTATCTTTGGAACACCTTCGGCTCGATCTCCGGCTCCTTGCTCGGCGGGTTCGTGCTCGTGCCGCTCATGGGCCTCGTGAACTGCTGGCTCGTCATCGGTTTGCTCATCGCGATGATGTCCGCGGCGTCGCTGTGGATTCAAAGCGGTGGCCGCAAAGCCTCGTCGCAGCCTGTTTGGACGGTGTTAAGCCAAAGCAAGCTCGCCACCGCCGGACTCGCCGCCTGTGTGGCCTTTGCTTTGATCGCTCAAGGTCCCACGGCGGTGTGGCAGCACTCGCCGATCGGCTACGGTCGCGTCAAAGATGATGTCACCACGGCCCTCGGCCTAGAAACGTGGAAGCGCGACGCCCGTCGCAACATCGTCGCCGCCTACGACGGCCGCGAAACCACCGTCGCCGTGCTCGGTGGCACGCAGTATTCCTTTTTGACCAACGGCAAGAGCGACGGCTCCGCCGTGAGCGATGCTGGCACACAAGTCATGCTCGGCATCGTCGGTGCCATCCTGCATCCGAACCCGCGCAACGCCTGCGTCGTCGGTCTCGGCACCGGCACCACCTCCGGCTGGCTCGCCGATGTGCCCGGCATGCAACGCGTGGACACCTTGGAACTCGAAGAGGAGATCCGCAAAGTCGCGCAATACTTCGAACCGGTCACCCGCAACGCCATGAAGCATCCCCGCGTGAACAACATCACTGGCGACGCCCGCGAGTTCCTCCTCACAAAGGGCGAAAACTACGACCTCATCGTCTCCGAGCCTTCGAATCCTTGCCGTGCTGGCGTGGCGAACCTCTACACCCGCGAGTTCTACGAAAACGCCAGCCAGCGCCTCAGCGACGACGGCATCTTCTGCCAGTGGCTGCAAGGTTACGAGGTCGAGCCCGAGACCATCAGCACTGTCATCGCGACATTGCACTCCGTTTTCCCGAAGGTCGAAGTGTGGGCCACGCAGTCCGTCGATATGCTCCTCGTCTGCTCAAAGGAATACAAACCCTGGCCGCTCGCTTCCATCCGCCAGCGCATCCAAATGAATCCGATGAAGGAAGCGCTCAACCGCTTCTGGCAGACCGATAGCGCCGAGGGCTTCCTCGCCGGCTGTTTGGCAAATGCCGACTACTGCGCCGCGCTCGCTCTCTACAACGACCTGCCGGTGAACACCGATGACATGAACCGCCTTGAGTTCAGCTTTGCGCAAAGCGTGGCGAAGAAGGCGAACTGCTCCTTCGACCTCACCAAGGCCGCCACCGGTGTCGGCTGCCAGATGCCCAAGGTCGATGGCGAGATCGACAAACTGCGCTACGCCGCCGAACGCGTGCATGTGCCCGGCCGCCTGTGGAAATCCGCCACCGAGGACGTGCTTCCCGGCAATGCCCCCGCTGAGATCAAAGACCGCGTGAAGGTCCTCAAAGCCTACTGGAAGAACGACCTCGCCACCTATTTGAAGGCTCCAGCTTCACCCGCTCCCGTTTGGGCCGATCAATGGCTCGCCGCCCTCGCCAAAGCACGCACCGGTGCCGCCGATGCCGAGGCCGCGATTGCTCAAATCGAGCCCGTCATGCCTCTCGATGCCCAATTCCTCCGTGCCATCACCGCCGATGCCAAACGCCAGCCCGTCGAACTCGTGAAGCATGTGCAAAAAGGCCTCGAGATGCTCCAAAAGTCCCCTTGGTGCCGCGTCGATCTCATCGGCGAAGCCATGATGTCGCTCCCCTCCATCGCGAAGAGCCGCTTCGGCGTCACCGAGCAAGACCTTGCGAAGTTGTTTGTCACCCTCGGCTCCGATTACCCCGTGGACATCGCCCGCGGCTCGCGTCTCGGAGCTCGTGTCGAGATGGCCATGCACCTGCCCGTGCAGGCGCAACTCGCCGCCGTGAAGAGCATCGGCACGCCCTATCCGTGGAATGCCCGCGCCCTCATCCTTCGTGCGAATGCCTTCCTGCAATCGAAAGACTCCCGCGCTGAAGAAGCCGTTGCCGATTTACATCGCTTCGTCGCCCAAGGTGGCAAACTCGGCGGCGAAACTCCGCCCTTCGTCATCCCCGCCATTCAAAACATGCTCAAAAAGAAGCCCGCCCAAGCCGAGCCCATGGTGCTGAGCACGCAGCCTGGACAGGGGAAGTAATCTCCCCTGCCCGGCCGCAAAAGATTTACTCCTTCAACTTCTTCACCAGATACTCGGTGGCGCTTTTGGCGATGCCTTCGATGCCGGGGTAGTAGAGTTCGCAGGTCACGCCGTTGGCTTTGCAATGCTCTTGGAGCTTCACGCCGAAGTTGGCGGTGTGCGTGGGGTCTTTCTCGTCTTTGCCGAGGTTCGGCACGGCGCTGAAGGTGAGGTGCACGGGCGGGTCATCGCTCGTGACGAGAGCGTAGGGCGAGTATTCGGCGATCCACGGCAGGATCTTCTCACGAGCAGCGAGGAAGGCATCGAAGGTGGGACGGTCTTTGCCAGTGAGTGAAAGGAAGGCGTGGCCGCCATACTTGCTGTTCGGGGTCCACTCTTTCATCTGCTGCGGGTCGAGCGTGGTCTGTGCACCGGCGACGGAGGCGCAGTAGAGGCGTGTGGACTCGCGGGCGATGGGATCGCTGCTTTTCGGATCGGCCATGTCGGGATGGAAAGCCAGCCACAGGCTGCTGCAGGCACCGGCGCTGCCGCCGCTGGCACCGATGCGGGTCTTGTCGATGTTCCATTCCTTCGCCTTGCTGCGCACAGTTTGGAGCGCGAGCGCCGCATCATGCAGCGGTCCTTTCACCGGCGGCACCACATCCTGAGACTGCGAGACATAGCGGTAATTGATCGAAACGACGGAGATGCCTTCTTTGAGGTAAGGCTCGACCGCGATGCCCGCCTTGTCACCGCCCATCCAACCACCGCCGTGGATGAAAAAAAGCACCGGCGTGGGCTTGTCGGACTTCGCCTGCCAAAAATCGAGCACGTTCCGCTCAAACGGACCATACTTGAGGTTGGCCACAGTGGGCGGCGGGTTCTTTGGATAGACTTTTTTCGCCGGGGCCTTCTTCGCGGGCGCTTCGCCCTTCTTCGCAGGTTCGGCTTTCTTGGCAGGAGCTTGCGCCAGCGCGGAAAGTCCGGCCAGCAGGAGGATGGAGAGAGTGAGTTTCATGGTGGAGCCGCATCAACGCCCGCACCACGCTCAATCTGGCAGCGATCACCGTTTCGCTCCGACGCGGGCGATGCACTCGCGGACGATGCGGAGGCACTCATCCGGGCTGGCGGGCATCGGCAGTGTTACCGGCTGGCCTTGCAACTTCAAATGACGCGACATGCCGAGGCGATGCACATCGGTGACGGCGATGCCGTGCGAGGCAAAAAAGGCGACAACTTCCTGATCAGTGGCGTAACGGCTCATGACGCTGTTTTCGGCCTGTTTGGTCCACTTTGCCAGTCTGGGCTTTACTCGCCCACATGCACGATGCCGCGCTCGATGGCGATGGCGACGGCGTTGGTGCGGTCGTAGGCGCCGAGTTTCGATAAAATGAGGCTGATGTGCAGGCGGATGGTGCCCATGCTGAGCTTCAAAATGTCCACGATCTCCTTCGTAGAATGCCCGCGGACAAGCAGGCGGAGGATCTCAAGCTCGCGATCACTCAGCGGCGAGCGCTTTTTGCGTGCCTCGATCTTCGCGGCGATCTCTGCTGGGAAGAACTTCCCGCCTCCGGCCACCTCGCGAATGGCTCGCAGCACGTCTTCGCATTCGCAGGATTTCGTCAGGTAGCCTCGCGCACCGGCTTCGACGGCACGAAAGACATCTTCCTCGCCATCGAGGATCGTGAGAATGATCACACGCGCATCCGGATGCGTGGCCCGCAGGGCGGACAAGGTCATCACGCCGCTCATGTCGGGCAATTGATAGTCCATCAGCACGACATCCGGCGTCAGCCGCCGATAGAGATCGAGCGCGTGCGAGCCGGTGCCAGCCTCGCCGACGACTTCCATGTCTGGTTCGTTATTCACCGGCATGGCAAGGCCGAGCCTGGTGGCAAAATGATCGTCCACGATGAGGACGCGGATGGTTTTGCTGGCACTCATGTGTGGCTGTTGGGACGTTGCGGCACGGTCACCTTAACGGTCGTGCCCTTCCCCGGCTCGCTCAGGATTTCGAGCCGGGCGGAGATTTTTTCAGCACGCTCACGCATGCCCTGCAGGCCAAAATGCTCGCCCGGCGATACCGGCGCGGCAGGATCGAAGCCCTTGCCATCATCGCGAACCTGCAAGCAAACCGACGCGGTGCCATAATCGATGCGGATGTCGATCTGACGCGGCTGCGCATGCTGTGTGGCATTGGCGACGGCTTCTTGAGCGAGGCGCAGTAGATGCGTTTCGACCGAGCCGGGCAGACGAACCGCCTCGCCTGTCGTTTGCACCTGAAAAGCCGCGCCGCCGACGGTGGCGAGAGGTCGCAGCAGCTCTTCGATTGCGGCAGGAAGGCCTCGCTGCTCCAGCGTCACGCTGCGCATCTCGCGAATGGTGCTGCGCGACTCCTCGCGAGCCCGCCGCAGCAGGCGCAAAGCAAGCCCGAGAGGCTCCGCGGCATCGGTTTGACTGTGCGGCAGTTTTCTTGCCGCAGTGTCGAGCAGCATCGTCACGCCGACGAGCTCCTGCTCGAGCGTGTCGTGTAAATCACGGGCGATGCGCTGCCGCTCCTCAAGGGTCGCCTGCTGCCTTGCCTGCTGTCGGATCACCGATGACTGCCGGCGCACGAGAAATTGAAGCCCCACCGCCCAAGCGCCCACGATCACCGCCAGCACCGCGAGCCCGCCAAGAGCCCAGATGCCTCGCGAGCCAGACCACCACGGCGGTCGGGCAGCCACCACGACATCCGCCGGGCTTCGCAGCAGGATGCGGAAGGCGGTGGCGTTTCGCGGAATGACGAGAGGATGCGTCGAAAGCATCTCGAGGATGCCGGTGAGGCGCAGTTTCGAGCCCGGCTCGAGTTCCAAAGTGCCCGGCAGATGCGCATCAAAGACTTGCCCCGCGGCACGGCAGGCAAAGATGGTGCCATCGATTTCGCGGGTCGTGTCGAGCAGCTCCGCCTCCAGCCAAACCAGCTCGCACTGCTCGCGGCTGTGACGCGTGGCCGCGGCATCAAAGGCCACCGGCTCGGGCTGCGCCGCGGTTTCGAGATGGGAGACATTCACCGCGCTGAGGCTGGGCCGGAAGGGCGTGATCACCGGATAGCCCTCCGCCTCCACCACATCACCGCTGTGCATTTCCAGCGGCTGCGCCGTCTGCACATACAAGCCGCCACCTTCGCCGCGGAGGTAGAGCCCGCGGCCGGAGATGACATGCGTGACCACTCCGCGCACACGGGTGCGTTGTCGCAAAGATGAACCGGCACGCAGCAAACCATCCACCGGCACCAGCGGCACCTCGCTGGCGGTTTGCGCCTCTTCCGCGAGCGTGAGAAAGCTCAGCCCCTGCACGAAAAGCAGGCGGCCGGACATCTGCCGCTGATCATTGAAGTGTGTCCCGGCCACGCCACGTACTCGCACGCGTTGCTCGATCAATTGCCAGGGCAACCGAGCCCCATCCACCTCCTGCGGCAGCACGGCCCCCTCGTCGACCTTGCCGAGGAATTCGCGGCTGCCCCCCTCGGGCCGGCTGACCCGCCCGCTGGCAAGGTCAAGAATGCCCTCGAAGGTGCCCCCCATCCCCACCGGCCAGGTCTGCGGGCTGACGTCGAGCGCCAGCGCATCGGCCACCTCGTCGAGGATCTCGAACACCGCGCGCCCTTCGCGGTCGACCTTGTTGACGAAAGTGATGATCGGCACCGAACGCAGCCGGCAGACCTCGAACAGCTTGCGGGTCTGCGGCTCGATGCCCTTGGCCGCGTCGATCACCATGATCGCCGAATCGACCGCGGTCAGCGTGCGGTAGGTATCCTCGGAAAAGTCCTCGTGCCCCGGCGTGTCGAGCAGGTTGAAGGTAATCCCGTCCTTCTCGAAGGTCATCACCGAACTGGTGACCGAGATCCCGCGCTGCTGCTCGATCTTCATCCAGTCCGACCGCGCCCGCCGCGCCGCGCCGCGCGCCTTGACCTGCCCGGCCAGGTGAATCGCCCCGCCCTGCAGCAGCAGCTTCTCGGTCAGCGTGGTTTTCCCGGCGTCGGGATGCGAAATGATGGCGAAGGTGCGGCGATTGGACATGGGTTCGGGCCATTAACGGGGGCGGCGGCGAAAGTCATCGGCGATTGTGCCGGCGGCGGGGGACACGGAGCAAAGGCGACAAGGCCACTGTCCCATCACTGATCGTCACCCCGGGCTCGACCCGGGATGACGGTGAAGATGGGGCTGGCGTTGCAGGCGCTACCCCATCCCGTCCTTCAACAGCGCATTGGCGACCCGCGCCACTTCGTCGAGGTCAGCTTTCGCGTCCATCACTCCGAAGCGCAGGCCCAGGAACACGTTCATTCCCATGATCGCCCAGGCGTGGACTTCGTCCGGCTCCACCGCCAGTTCGCCCCGGACCCGTGCGGCGCGCAAGCGGTCGAGGATGCGCGCCGCTGTGTTCACATAGTGCGCGCGCCAGGCTTCGGGGGCGACGAATTCGGCTTCGTCGATGATCCGGTAGATTTCCTTGTGCTGCCGGGCGAAATCGAGGAACGCGGCCAGCGCGATGCCTTCGGCGCCGATCGCGCCGCCGCCGTGTGCCGCCAGCACCGGGGCGACATGATCGCGCACGCGCCCGCTCATGTCCGCGACAAGCGCCTTGAACAGCGCCTCCTTCGATTCGAAATAGGTGTAGAAGCTGCCCAACGCGACGCCCGCGCGGATCGTGATCGAAACGATCGAACTTTCGTGAAAGCCCTTCTCGCCAAATTCCGCCGCCGCCGCGTCGAGGATGGCGCGCTGGGTGCGCCGGCCGCGTTCGGTGCGCGGCGTGCGGGAAGACTTGCCGGGACTGGCCGAGGTCACGGCCGGGACACCGCGCGCGGGGCCAGCGGCGCGCGGCGCGCCTTCGCCGCGGTCACCAGTTCCTCATTGCGAACCGAGGCCCGGACCACGTCAAACCGATCTCCCCCTGTGTCATTTCCGCAACGTCCAACCACCATTCACACTCCATGCCGAGGATGCAAGCATAACTAAGTTGAAAGTTGGTTCAACTTTTATATAAGGCGCACTGGAGGCCCGGCGCGAAGGCGGCGGGCAGAAGGATTTCAAGGGAAGGATTTCCGATGCGCACTCACACCCTGCTTGCCCAGGCTTCGCTGCTTGCCAGCGCGCTGTTCACGCTCGCTGCTGCTCCCGCCCAGGCGCAGGACAGCGCCCCCGCGGCCGAGGATGCCGACAACGGCGAAATCGTCGTGACCGCCCGCCGCCGCGAGGAAAGCCTGATCGCTGTGCCGATCGCGATCACCGCGCTGTCGGGCGACCAGCTGGCCGCCAAGGGTGCGGGAGACATCACCGCGCTGGCCGAAACCATCCCCAACGTGACGCTCGAATCGAGCCGCGCGACCAATTCGACCCTTTCGGCCTTCATTCGCGGCGTGGGCCAGCAGGATCCGGTCTCGGGCTTCGAACAGGGCGTGGGCATCTACCTTGACGATGTCTACCTCAACCGTCCGCAGGCCGCGGTGCTCGACATCTATGATGTCCAACGGATCGAGGTGCTGCGCGGGCCGCAGGGCACGCTCTATGGCCGCAACACCGTGGGCGGCGCGGTCAAATATGTGACCAAGCGGCTCGACAGCCAGCCGCACCTGTCGCTGCGGGGCACCTATGGCACCTACAACCAGCTCGACGGGGTGGTCAGCGCAAGCGCCCCGATCGGCGATGGCACGCTGCGCATCGGCGGCGCGCTGGCCCGGCTGACCCGTGATGGCTTCGGCACCAACCTGACCACCGGGCAGGAAAACTACAACAAGGATGTCTGGGCCGGTCGCGGCACGGTGGAAGTCCACGGCAGCGATATCTTCGCCCGCGTTTCATTCGATGTCACCCATGACCGTTCGAATCCGCGCGGCGGGCACCGGATGGTGCCGGGGATGCTTTCGGGCGCGCCGGTCCTCGCCAACGTCTATGACACCGAGGGCGGGATCACCACGCCGCACCAGGACGTCAAGGCCTGGGGCACCTCGCTCTACCTCGAAGGCAAGCCCAACGACTGGCTGACGCTGCGTTCGATCACCGCCTACCGCAAGGACGATTCGGCCACTCCGATCGACTTCGACGCGCTGCCGGCGGTCGATGTCGACGTGCCCGGCTTCTACAACAACAGCCAGTTCAGCCAGGAAGTCCAGGCGCTGGTCAGCGTCGGCAAGCTCAATGGCCTGGTCGGCTTCTACTATCTCGATGCCTCGGCGCTGACCCAGTTCGAGGTGCGGCTCTATACCACCTATCCCGCGCCGACCCTGCTGTCGGCCTTCACCGAGGCGGATATCGGCACCGAGACGATGGCCGGGTTTGCCGACTTCACCTATGATTTCACCGACCAGCTCAGCCTGTCGGTGGGCGGGCGCTATACCTGGGACCGCCGCGAAGGCTCGATCCT
>CALMTT010000161.1 GCA_937872615.1 uncultured Verrucomicrobiaceae bacterium
TGCACAAGCACATCCGATCGGAAGAGTTCTATTTTGTGCTCGAAGGCACCGGCCGCATGCGAGTGGGCGAAGAGACGCTGACCGTCCCGAAGCACGGCGGCGTGCTAGTGGGGCCGGATCAGCTTCGTCAGGTCTTCAACGATACTGACGAGGAGGTGCTGTGGCTCATCATCGGCGGGCCCGAGGAGCTGGAGTTTGTGCAGGGATCGAAGTCGAAGGTCGATCTCTCGCTGTTTTATCCGCAGGACCCGAAGCAGTTGCCGAAGGAACTCGCAGGCGTGACATGGCCGCCGAGGGAGTAGTGGCAAATGATGATACTGAAGTAGGCAGTAGAATGGGGGCAGTAGAATTCAGAATCCAAAAACTCCGATCAGAAAATTCTACTGCCTGCCTTTGGGGCATACACATCACTTCCCACTCGTGCCGTCCGCGGCGAGCGGAATGAAGTCTTTGATCTCCCAAACGGCCGGCTGGCCCTTCCGTTGCTTCGCGAGCCAGTTCAGAGCGGCTTGATGGACGATTTCGTGTCCGCCTTCAAAAATCGTCACGCGCGTATCTCCGTTCGTTTGGCGAAAAAGAGGCGTGTTGAGGCCAAAACTGGCATCGGGCGGCGAAACGGCCCAACCGGCCGGAAGCTTCTGCGTGCCGTAATAGGCCTGAATGGCCTCGGCGGGCAACTTTTGACCTGTGGCGGCCACTTCGTTGAAGGCGAGCATGGCATGCGTGAAGGGCACGCTACCTTTGCGGCCATCGTGAATGCCATGCGCGATGTCGAGTGGCACGCTGGCGGCGTTTTGCAGATGCGCGATGGGCGAGCGATGCCGCGCATCAGCATCATTGGCGGTCGGTGCGTGGCCGAGCGCGGCCTCGATGTTCTGCGCGTATCGGTCCGGCTTTCCGTCCTTCACATGCTCGCGATGCCACTGCGCGATGTCCACGATGCCGCACCAGGCGCTCACACCGGCCCACAGCTCGGGATGACGCCCTGCCATAAGCATCGCCATGTGCCCGCCGCCGCTCACGCCGATGAGGTAGATGCGTGATTCATCGACCTCGGTCTGAGCTTTCGCCCACGCCACGGCCTCGACGACATCCTGCACGGCTCGATCGCTGCCGAGTGCGGGCGGTGTCCAATTTGGGCCACGGAAATCGGGATGCACAAAGGCCCAGCCTTGGTCGATGCACCATTTCGCATACACCGCATCGCCACCGGCGGAGGCGAAGTTACTGCTCCAGGTGTGCAGGCCGACCAGCAGCGGCTTTTTACCCTTCGCTGCCGGTGTGAACCAGATCGCAGGTTGCTTCGCGCCATCGCTGCATGGGATCTCGACTTTGCTGACCTCGGCTGGCCAGCCTTTGATGGGTTCGGCGGACATGGCGGTGGTGCTGAGGGCTAGGATGAAGAGCGAACGAAACATGCGCACTGAACGCATCCTACCGCGGGGCTTTTCCAGGCCACGTCATGACAATCGAGGCCGCTTGTCTGCCAAGCGATGCCGTGAGTTCATGCTGCGGATGATTATCGTATCAGCATGAGAATTGGTGTTTACGCTTTTCTGCTGCTCGCCGTCCCGATGATGGGACTCGGCGAGGAACCGCCTTACCAACCGGATCGCTTCTTTCGCACGCAGATCCTTCCGATTCTGCAACGTCGCTGCTTTGAGTGCCACTCGCGGGACCATGAGGTCGAGGGTGGACTCGCGTTGGATAGCAAAACGGGCTGGCAGACTGGCGGTGAAGCCGGACCGGCCATCACGCCGGGCGATTTGAAGCACAGCCCGCTGATTCAGGCCATTCGTCATCACGATGAGGACACGGCCATGCCCCCGAAGAAACAGCTGCCGTCCATCGAGATCGCGCTGCTGGAGACCTGGGTGCTGCTCGGTGCACCTGATCCACGATGAGTCCGTGGAAGCCGCGGCTTGTCTCGGCGATGGTTTGAGGTGAGATGCAGTCATGAGCACTCACGAATGCATCACCGCCATCGCCCAGCAGCATCTGCCGGAGGCGCTGCGCCATCTGCGCACGTTGGTGGATATCAACAGCTTCACCGCGAATGCCGCTGGCGTGGATGCGGTGGCCGCAAGGACCGCGGAACTCTTCGCGGATCTGGGATTCGAGGAGGAGTTCTCGCCCTGCACGACGGAAGGCACAGGCCAGCATGTGTTTTTGCGACGTCGTGGTCGAGGTGGTGATCCCATCGTGCTCGTCACGCACTCGGACACGGTCTTTCCTGCCGAGGAGGAGGTGAAGAATGACTTTCGCTGGGACGAGCGGCCTGATGAAGGACGCATCTACGGCCCCGGCGTGATCGACAACAAAGGCGGCACCGTCCTCATCTGGCTGATCCTGCGCACGCTTCGCGATACCTCGCCGGAGCTTTTTGAGCAGACGCACTGGTTGATTGCCTCGAATGCGGCCGAAGAGATCACCGGCGATGATTTTGCGAAGCAAACCGCCGTGCGTTGCGATGGGCATGCGAAGGCCGTGCTGGTCTTTGAAGGCGGTCCGGTGGACGAGCGCGGCTGGCACATCGTCACCTCGCGCAAAGGGCGCAGCACCTGGAAGCTCAGCGTCGAGGGAAAGGCCGCGCATGCGGGCTCGCAGCATGCCGTTGGCATCAATGCCATTGACGCTCTGGCTCTCGTGCTGCCATCCATCGCCGCATGGACCAGTGCCGCGGAGGAACGCACGGTGAACCTCGGCCACATCGAAGGCGGCACGGTGGTGAATCGTGTGCCGCATGAGGCGATGGCCGAATGGGAATGCCGTGCGGTCACACCGGCTGCGCTGGCCGCAGCGGATGCGTTTTTCAGCAGTCTCAACGGCAAGGCCGCGAACGGCGCCATCCTGCGAGCCGAGCGCACGGGGCACACGCTGGCATGGCCCGGCGGCAGCGAGGTGGAAGCGCTGTTCAAGCACTGGGGCGATGCGGCTGCGCAAGTGCAGCTCTCGGCCATTGCCGTGCCTCGCGGAGGCTTGAGCGATGCCAATCACCTCTGGCAGCTCGGGCCCACGCTCGACGGTCTCGGTCCGTGGGGTGGCAATGCCCATTGCTCGGAACGCAGCGCCGATGGCACGAAGCTGCCTGAATACCTCGAGACCTCGTCGCTCGTGCCGAAGACGGTCATGAATGTGCTCGCGCTGCTCACGCTCGCCAGCGAGGACGGTGTTCATTGAGAAAACAAGGCCTGCATGCTCCCTACCTTCGCGCCACGAGGAAGGCGGAGGAGCCAAATGGGATGCGCAACCGGCGGCAGAGCGCAGCATCGACATGACCTGCCCATGTGAGGATGCGATTCAGCCACGCGGGCGGCAGGGCGAGATCGCCCGTTTCGGCACGTGCGAGGTGTCTCCGCAGCCAAAGCGGCAGGAAGAGCCAGGCATTCCAGTAATGCGCTTCGACGATGTCAAAGCCCTGGGCAGCAAGAAGGCGAATGAGAGACCGCAGGCGATAGCGACGCGCTCCTTCGACAGCGTCATCATGCGCTCCACGCAGGCATTCAAAGGCGGGCACATTCACAATGAGCAAGCCGCCGGGTGCGAGCACGCGGCGCATCTCCACCAATGCACGGACGGGATCGACACGAGCATGGTACAGCACATCAAGCGACAGCACCGCATCAAACAAGCCATCGGCATAGGGCATCTCGTGGACGCTGGAGACGATGACCTGGCGCATGCCACGTTCCCGGCAGAGCTCCACAGCCTCCGCCGACAGATCACATCCGCGGCGTTCCCAATCATCGAGCCGAACCAGCATGCCACCGGTGCCGCAGCCGGCATCCAGCAGACGGCGACCACTTTGCGCATGGCGTTGAAGCGCAGCCATCACCAACCCGCGCAGCACCTGATACCACCAGTGGGCATCCTCCACCTCGCGCATGAGCTGATGCTGGCCAGGCTTCATGCCTGAAAACCCTCCATGACCCTGATCACGGCCTCGATGGCCGCATCGCTGAGATATGGGTGCATCGGCAGGGAAAGGACTTCCCGCACCGCTCGCTCAGCCATGGGAAACGTTTCCTCACAGGCAAAGGCAGGCTGCTGGTGCAGTGCTGCCGGGTAATGCACCGCCGCGGGCACGCCATGCCTCCGCAGATGCGCAAGCATGGCGTCCCGCTGCACGGAACACACCACAAACTGATGGAAAGCATGGGCACATCCTTCACGCACCATTGGAAGTCGCACGCACTGGAGTGCCGCAGTGTATTTCGAGGCGAGTTCTTTGCGCCGTTCGTTGTGGCGGGCCAGTTCCGGCAGCTTCACGCGGAGCATGGCCGCCTGGATTTCATCGAGACGGCTGTTGATGCCGCCGGGCACATCGCTGATCTGGCGTTTCACCCAGCCGTATTCGCGCAGGCAGCGCAGCTTTTCTGCCAGAGCAGGCTCCGTGGTCCAGATGGCTCCGGCATCGCCGAGAGCGCCCAGATTCTTGGTGGGATAAAAACTCCACACGGAGGCCTTGCCGAGCGTTCCGACCTTTTTTTGCTGCCAAACGGCTCCATGAGCCTGCGAGGCATCTTCGATCAAAAAGACACCGTGAGCCTCGCAGACCTCTTCGAGCGCCGCCCAGTCGCAGGGATGGCCGTAAAGGTGCACGGCGAGCACAGCGCGGATGTCTTTAGCGCCCTTCAACTGCTCCGCCAGCGCCCGCGGACAGAGCGTGAGTGTCTCCTGCTCCACATCGCACAGCACGATGCGTGCTCCTGCCCTCCGCACCGCGGCAGCCACTGCGGACGGAGCCAGCGCCGGCAGCACCACAGCCTGATTTGAGCGGATGTCCAAGGCCCGCAGCAGCAGCTCGATGGCGTCCGTCCCGCTCGCCACGCCAGTGACGTGCCCGCCGCCGAGATGCGCCGCATACTCAGCCTCGAACCCCTGCCCCTCCTCGCCGAGGATGAAGCGCCCGCTTTGCAACACCCGCTGCACCGCGAGCATGAGAGCGTCATGGTGATGGCGCTGATCCTCAGCGGGAAACTCAGGGAACAAGGAAGCGGGTAGTGGAAGCATGTGCGGGCATCATGCCGTGTCAGCCCCTGCGAGCACAAACGACATCCCCTGTGGCGGCGGCGGCGACAGACCGGAGCCCTCAAAGAAGGTGCCACGATGCTGTGAACCACGCGTTGCATCCATACGCGATTCATCGTAAAAGGCCACGCGCATGCCGGACCCTGCACCAGCCTCCACCACCAGCCCATCCACCGCCTCCGGCGTGATGGCCCAAGGGCCCGGAGAGACCGTGGTAATCGATCCTGTCTGGGACGAGCGGGGCCAACGCCTGCAACTGCTGATGAATGACAACATGCCCGCCGAATTGCGCAAACTGGCGGGCGACTTGATGGACTCGCTCCGCCACAACGCCGGTGTGGCCGAGCGATTCGATGCCTTCTGCGCACAGGCTTTCTCCAAACCAGACTGGGCCGTGCCTGCCAGCGCCTTCATCAGCGAATTGTTTGAGAAGAACGAGGACCGCCTCGCGGAGCTGGCACGTGTCCCGGACCTGGTGATCGAACTGGGATGCGGGCAGGCCGCGCTGGCATGCACCGTGGCGTCCAAATGGGCCACCCGTGGTGAGACGCATCGTCTTTCCCGCCTGGCGGAATCGATCGTGGCAGCCCAAGGCACCATGAAGAACCCGGCCGCCGTGGAGGTGATGTTTGCCCTCTCCGCCACTCTGGCGGTGACACGCCCCTCACGGGCAGAGCAGTTGTTTCACGCGGCCGTTCCGCTGGCTTCCACCGAACACGCGGAGGCTCTCTCCGATGCGAAGCTATGGCTGGCGGCGGGCAAAGTGCTGGCCAGCGCCCCGCAGGAGGTGCGTGATCTCTGGGACACCCGCATGCGCCGTCCGAAAGCCGCGTGGAAGTGGGATTCTGACGAAGAGCGGCGTGCTCTCCGATTCCTCGCCGGGCAACTGACCTTGGAAATGGAGACGGCGCAGCTCTTCCGCCAGGTGGTCCCTGCCTGCTGGTGGGAGCTCGCCATTCAGCGGGTCGAGGATGAGCAAGCTTGGCAGCGTAAATGGGAAACCGTGAAACGGAAACGAGCCTCAACCGGCACTGACGAGCCCGCTGAGCAGGAGCAAGCAGCACCTCCCGCCACACCCAAACCCCGCTCCTCATCGCATGCATTTGGTGATCAGGATGTGCTGGCCGTGCGGCCGAACGCGAGCTCCGCGGCACGTTTTGTATTGGGCTGGGCCGTGGGCGTGTTCCTCATGGGCGGCACCTTCTTTCTCGCTCCCGAGGGCGTGTATCGAGCCATTAAGGACTTCCGCAGTCTTTTCTCCTCGGCCGAGCCGCAGGAAGTCAAAACTCCAGCCAGTGGCAAGGCATGGCGGGAGGCCCAGGTGTCCAGCTTTGCCAAGGGCAAAGAATCTCTCGAGCCTCTGGTCCGCCGGGTGAAAGGAGGCAACTGGGCGCAGAACCAGATGCTGCTCTCCGGGCACGCCCCTGAACTGCCCTTTGCTGATGCCAAGTATCTTCAATTGCTCGTGTGGCTGCACCTGGATCCGCCGGACGATCCTGAGACACGGCAGCATCTACCGGGCTTGCTGGTCGAAAAGGCCGAAGCCAGCGCGATCGCGGTATGGGAGGAACTCGTCTATCCCGGATCACCAAACGCCGAAGACATCCGGGCGACGGCGCGAGACGTGTACAAGGCAAAAGCATCCACCTGGTCCCCCGAAGACCTCGCCCGCCTCCAGGCTATCTGCGAGGGTCCAGAAAGCAGTGATGCCAAACCGTGATCACAGCCCCTTTTTGATCTCATGACTCCTCTCCACCAGCTCCGCGCCGGCATCATTGGCACCGGTTTCATCGCTCCCGTGCACATCGAGGCCCTCAAACGACTCGGCGTGACCATCAACGGCATTTGCGGCTCCTCGAAAAGCGCACGGCGCACGGGTGAACTGTGGGGCATACCGGAGGTGTATGGCGACTACGATCACGAGGCCATGTATGCGAGCCCCAACATCGACGTGGTGCACATCACCTCGCCCAACAAGGTGCATGTGGAGCAGTGCCTGCAGGCGCTGGAGATGGGCAAGCATGTGATTTGCGAAAAGCCGCTGGGCATGAATTCGAAGGAAACCGCGCTCGTGGTGGAGGCCGTGCGCAAAGGCGGCAAAAAAGGCCCCGTCTTCGCGGTGAACTATGTTTGCCGGTTCTTCCCGGCGATCCTGCAAATGCGGGCGATGGTGGCGCGAGGCGATCTAGGCCAAATCATTCATGTGCAGGGCCATTTCTTCCAAGACTGGCTGCTCCATGAGACGGACTACAACTGGCGTGTGCTCGCCAGCGAGGGCGGCAAACTTCGCGCCGTGGGTGATATCGGCACGCACTGGATCGACGCGGTGAGTTTTGTCCTCGGCGCCAAGGCTACGGATGTCTTCGCGCACATCGAAACCTTCCACAAAACCCGCAAGCGGCCGAAGAGCGAGGTGCAAACTTTCTCCAAGGCAGACCCGAAGGCCCTGATCGACTACAAAGTGGACACGGAGGACTTCGGCAGCGTGCTGCTGAAGTTTGGCAAGGCCTCCCACGGCCATGCCGCCGGGGTGCATGCCAATGCCTTCATCTCGCAAGTGGCCGCTGGCTGGAAATGCAGCCTGAGTTTCGGTATCTATGGCACCAAGGGTAGCGTGCGCTGGGACCTCCAGCAGCCGAATGAGATCATCGTTGGGCGTCGTGATGAGCCCAACCAGATCATGCAACGCGGCACGCCAGGCTTCCTCGAGGACGTGGCCAATTTTACCGACTATCCCGGCGGGCATCCGGAAGGGTTTAACGACTGCCACAAGATGCACTACCGCGCTGTGTATGAGCACATCGCCAGCGGCAAAAAGACCAAACCACTCTTTGCCACCGCCGCTGACGGCCACCACGAGGTGAAGCTGTGCGAGGCGATCCTCCAAAGCAGCAAAGCGAGGACCTGGGTGAAGGTCTGAACGCGTCCGCAGATCAGAAATACTTCTTCGAGAACATCGTCCGTGTGATGCGGCCAATCCGGTCGAGAACACCTTTGAGCACCAGCTCGTTCTGGTCGATCACGGCGTAGTCTCCCGGGCTGCTGAGCTTCAACTGCTCGCACTGGCTGATGAGCTGTTCCGTGGCGATTTTCAGCTCACGCAGCTTCTGGCCGGTCTCATCCGTGATGAGGTTTTCGTTCACAATATTTTCCAGCTTGTCAGCCTCGCGGGAGAGGTAACGGGAAGCATTGGGCAGGTCCTTGGCGCCCTTGGCCAGAGCACCGGTGTGATAATCGACGCGCGGCTTGGTGGGCAGATCCTTCTGAGGACGAAGCGGGACGATGGATTGAGGTTCCTCTGGCAGGCCGCCATCACGCGAGTCGATGAGCGTGGGCGTGATGAAGAGCATGAGGTTCTTGTGGTTCTTGCTCCGGCTCTTGTATTTGAAAAGCCACTTCAAGCCCGGGATCTTTTCCAGGAAGGGCACACCCGCCTCCCCTTCCTTCTCACGTGCCTCATCGAGGCCACCCACCGCAACAGTGTAGCCGGAATGCACCTCCACAGGCGCGTTGTAAACACGTGAAGAGGCGATGGGATAGGGATTACCCGAGATCACCGTCTCACCAATGATCGAAGACACGATGACATCCATGTTCAGCAGCACCTTTTCATCCGCCATCTTCTTCGGCAGGATGTTCAGCACGGTGCCGATCGGCAGATACGCGATCTGCGTGGTGGCAACCGCCGCACCACCGCCACCACCGCCTGTGCTGGTGGCACTGGAATCGAGCACCGGCTGGTTCACCACGCTGCGGATGGCCACCTCCTTGTTGCTCAGCGTCACCATGCGCGGGTAGGAAGTGGTGTTGGTGTTGTCATCACGCATGATGGCACGGAGCCTCATGTTCAAATCTTGGGCTGACAGCACGCTCAGTGCAGGCCAACCAAGCGTTGCGGGAATATTTCCGGTGTTCAGCGAGTCAAGAAGGGGAGCAAGGCCCATGCGATACCCGCCATTCGTGGGCGTCTGGGTGAATTCGATGTCGGTGGAGTTGTAGGACACTGTGTTGCCACTGTCGTCCACGTAGGTGCCAATCTTGGGCGTCACCTTGTTCACTTCGCGGAAAGTCCCGGTCTCGAGTGTGCCGGTCCAGTCGATGCCGAACTCACGCTTGGGATCGCGGGAGGTTTCGATGAACTTCACCTCGATGGCGATGAGCTGCTGCGGCTGGTCCGCGGAGGCCAGATATCCTTCCACCCACATGTGCTGCAGGCGCGTGGCAACGATGTAAAGAGTGTTGGAATCAGACTGCCAGATGACCTTGGGCTTGCGAGTGGTGCTCAGCGTGTTCGAATTCATGTCACGCACGGCGTCCTGCCCTTGCGCAGCAACCGCGGCGGCCGCTCCGCCCATCGTTCCCTGCTCCATTTCCTCGGGTGGAAGCCCGAGCAGATTGCGAATGGAATTGATGAGCTCGCTTCGCTTCACGGTGAAAGACTTTGTGGCCCCCTGCATGCTAAGGCCTGCGGTGCCGCCACCTCCCGAAGAACCCGCTGGTGATCCGGTGAGTCCGGAGGTGCTCTTATATTCCACCCGCTCGAGGGCATTGTGCTTGATGACATAGGCTTTGCCGATCAACTCACGGTCGTCCGCCGGACGGATGTACCAGATGCCGTTGTCAGGGATGATGGCCAGACCATTAGCCTTGCAGAGCGTCTCCAGCACCCGGAAGGGACTCGCCTCAATGGAGAAAGTGATCAGTTTGGAGCCATCCGCGCTGTCGTCAGGGAGTGAGAAGAAGGAGATGTTTGCGTCTGTGGCCAGAAAGCGCAGCACATCACTCAATGTCGCCTTGGAGAAGTCATACTTCTGTGGCGGGGCATCCCTCAGGCGCTCGGCCTCCGCCTCGTATTCAGGTGCCATCATGTGAAGAGTAGCCTCACTAGGAAATTGCGCCCGGAGTTGTGCCCCTCCGCCAAAGAGCAGGAGAAGGACAAATGATGTGGCTTGAAGTTTTTGGCAGAAGCGCATAATTATGACAATTATAATCAAAGGCTCAAATAAGCCCAAACAATATTTATGGCTATTGGAACAAAAAAATAAGGAGCGGCTGATTTTCGGGTCATTGACGGCTGAAAACCGCGACACACGCTATTATCATAATTTCCAGATTCTTTAATTGAAATTGTGTCTTTTATGATATTTAATAAATCTGCGATGTTCTCATCCTCCTCCATTCAAGTCAGCCGGAAGCGCTCCACCGAGCCCTTCTCCGCTGCTTTTTCATTGGTGGAGTTGCTCATGATGGTCTCGATCATCGGAGTTCTCGTCACTGTCGCTGTCTCCTACATGTCATCGAGCAATGGGAAGGTTCCAGCAGCCAAACTGGAGTCAGACGTGGCCACATTGAACCAGATGGTGACCCTCTACATCGCCGACGGGGGAGACTTGGGAGGACTGACCAGCCCACAAGCAGTCCTTGATAAAATGAAACGGGTGCGTCCGCAAGCTGAGTGGAAGCAGCATCCTGGCATGGCATCCGGTCGGCTCGTAGACACACGCCTGCGTGCGCGAATGACCACAAAGCGCGGCCCAAACGAGGAAGTCCGTGCAACTTGGAACCGCTCCAAGCAGCGTTTTGAACTCACGAGTGCCTCGACTGGCAGTGCCGTGTCTGAGTTTCTTCTCGATCCTGCCCTGGCCGCAACCGACTACGGCACCGAGACGCGCAAGAGCGCTGCCAAAAAATACAACAACAACTCCGGCTGGGTATGGACATCGCAAACTCGTGATCCCACCGGTTCATCACTCTCACCGACTACAGTCAACGAAAGCGGCTCCGCATCGGGGTTCAATCCAGGTGAGTCAGCCCCCTCCAGCGGTCCTGGAGGAGGAACTGGTGGTGGCGGCGGCGGCGGCGGCGGCGGCGGTGGTGGCGGCGGCGGTGGTGGCACACCTGCGGTGAATCTCCCCGCTCCGACGATCACTCCTGCAGGCGGCACCTACGCCTTCAGCGCCTTCCCCAACACGGTGACCATCAGCGCCAACGGTGCGCCATCGACCGACTCGAAACTCATGATCAGCATCAATGGTGGGGCTTGGACCTTCTTTGCCGGCGGCTCCTACGGACCAGTAACACCTCCCATGACCATTCAGGCGAGAAACGAGACCACGAATCCGACGGCCTACAACACGAGCCCTACCAACTCACAAACTTACTACCGGCTTACGGCGGGATTCAGCGGCACAAGCGTAGGCAGTTGGGGTAATGCCACGGGCGGCACCAATCTGGTGACGACAGTTCAAAATGGAGCCACCACCTCCACGTTCAAGCATGGCAACACCAAGCTCGACCTTGGCAACGGCCAGTATCTCGACGCGGGCGTCGAAAACGTGCTCACCTTTACCCGCGAGCCATTCTCCACCATCACGCCGAACACCTGGTTCAAGCTCGGTGACCTCGTGATGCTCAACGGAACCACTTTCTATGACAGCGAGGCTTCCGGTGTCACCCTGACGATGAACCTCGGGCTCACGCAGCCCTCGCAGTCAATCACCACGCACATCAACCTGGGCCTCATCTCCACGGAGAACACCAGCGACCGCCTTGCCAGTGCCGACATCATCGAGCTCAAGAGCCCAACGACCGATGCCCGCGTCACCATCGACGGCGTCGAATACACGCTGGAGCTCTCCTGGGCCACGCTCGATCCCGGCGCCGGTGTCGTGCAGGGCAACCAATTCCTCGTTTTCGAAGGCTCCTCGGCCCACGCGGAGCTTCGCGCCCGATTCAAAAGCAACCGCTGACGCTCTCATCACCTCATGGAAGACATTCACGAACGCAGCCAGCTCGGATACCGCATGCTTCACCTCTCGAAGGATGCGGGCGTGAGCGACTTTTACATCACGCCATGGGAGCCCCTCAC
This sequence comes from uncultured Verrucomicrobiaceae bacterium, assembly GCA_937872615.1. Classification (GTDB taxonomy): domain Bacteria; phylum Verrucomicrobiota; class Verrucomicrobiia; order Verrucomicrobiales; family Verrucomicrobiaceae; genus Prosthecobacter. The sequence goes on from CALMTT010000161.1 coordinate 11,900, forward strand.
CTACAAGCGCAACGGCAAGATTTTCTTCGACTCCTTCATCTACCAGCCGGAGCGCCCGCTGGAGTTCACCGCTGGATGTATCGACTACGCGCTTCAGCTCGGCCCGCGACGCTACCGTGTGAACCGCATGGTCACCCGCGGCCGTCCACGCTGGGTCATGCGTCTGCTCCCCGAGCAGATTCCGGACATCAGCAAGCTCAACGTCCCCCCGCCCGCCGTTAAAGCCTTCTTGGAAGCCAAGAACGGCCTCTTCTTGGTCTGCGGCGGCACAGGCTCCGGTAAATCGACCACCATCGCCTCGCTCATCCTGGAACGTGCCAAACGACGCCAGGAACATGTGCTCACTTTCGAGGATCCCATCGAGTATATCTATCCCGCCGGCATCCCTTCCCTGGTCTCCCAGCGTGAGATCGGCTCCGACGAACTCGACTTCAACAAATCCCTCCGCGCCGCCCTTCGTCAGGCGCCGGATGTCATCCTCGTGGGTGAGATTCGAGATGGTGAGACAGCAGAAATCGCCCTCCAGGCTGCGGAGACAGGCCACGTCGTCGTGGCCACCCTGCACACCTCCTCCGCTGCGCAGACGGTGCAGCGCTTCCTGAAGCTGATGCCATCAGATCGCATGGAAAACGCCATGCTATCATTTGCCGATTCCATCCGCGGCATCCTCTGCCAGCGCCTTCTCTTCGACGAGCAGCGTGGAAAGCGCTTTCCCATTCACGAGCTGCTGCTGCCTTATGACTCCGTCTGCGGCATGATACGCCGCGGGGAGTTCAAGAACCTCGAGCAGGAGCTCGAGGCCGGCTTCACCCGCGGCATGCAGAGCTTTGATCGCTGCCTCCAGATGCGCATGGCCGATGGCTGGAAACCCTCCACCGCCCGCAAGACCGGCTACACCGAGCATGAGGTGTACGACTTCCTTTCCAAAGAACAACTGACCTCTATTTATGCTGTTGGATGAAATCAAATCTGTATTGTCGTTCGCCGCGTTCAAACCGGACGCGGACGATTCAGCCGTGCCATGGCGCCAGCGCTTTGACGGCCGCAAATCCGTGCTCCTGAACGTGTCACGCAGCCAGACAAGCTGGCGTGGCATGAACAAGAAGGGCAAGTTCGAGGATGGCGGCGTCATGGACGGTGAATTCGCCGATGTGACTCCCCAGCGTGGTGAGGAGTGGCGTGGCATGTCCGAGGGCGGCTGGTGCGGCCTCTCGGTGAACCATCGCTTCATCATCAGCCTCGAAAACAATCTGATGCGCGGTGACAACTGCGTCTCGCTGCTGCGCACCAACCCACGCGCCGTTCTGGGCCCGAAGTATGACCGCGGCAAGCGCTACGCCGTCTGCCATCATCCGGAAACCACCGCCTCACTGCTCCTCGCCGTCGAGGAGAGCATGGTGAAGGTCACCGAGGACCTGCTCAAAACGGTGCAGTTGCGCCCCGCACGTGTTTGCTGCGGCCTGTTTGCCCTGCTGGAGCACGCGGTGCTCAGCATCTCACGTGCCGCAGACACCGGCACGCCGCCGAATTTCATCCTTATCGTCGCCTGCGAGGGCTCCATCGGCGTCCTCGTGCAGCAGGATGGCCAGTGGAAGGACATCCGCTGCCGCAGTGGCCTGGGCCCGGAGGCGGTCGACACCTCGCTTCAGATCATCAGCCCGCTCATCGCCAAAGTTCCCCAGGGCAGCCCGGTGTATTTCGTGAGCGATGGCAACGATGGAAAGTTCCGCTCTGAGATCATGGTCCATCTCGAGCGTGTCGGCGCAGTCGATCTCACTCAGGACGATCTGCTCTGGACCATCCTCGGCGAACACTGATCCCCGCATTGAAACCTGTCACGTCCGCATCCCATGACTGATTACCTCTGCCACGACTTCAAAACACCCCGCACGGACGCCGCGCGGCGGCTTCCATCCACCTTCCGCTTCATTCCCATCTTTTTCTACGTCGCCGTAGTCGGCAGCGCCTACATGATGACGATGGACTACTTCGCCTTCCAGAAGGCGAAACGGCAGAAGCTGGAGGCAGACGAGCGCAAAGCACGCATCGAAGGCGAGCGCGATTCGCTGAACTCTGAATTTGCTGAACTCGAGGCCGAGTCCAAGAAGGCCGAGGCCGTGGCGCAGTGGATGGAAGGTGCCCGCAACATCCAGCCCATTGTCGTGAAAATAGCCCGCGCCGTCGCCGCGGAGACACGACTGGGCACCTTGAGCCTTGAGCGTGACGAGGACGTGGCGGCAAACATCGCCCTGAGCCTCAAAGTCTCCGGCGTGAATGCCACCACGGAGGTCATGAACATCGAAAACGCGCTCGGGCAGCTTCAATACCGCAGCCTCTCAGCGCAGCAGAACAAGACCGAGGATAACATCGAATACCGTTCGACGCTCGTCCGCTCCGCCCAGTAAACCACCTTCCCATCTCGTATGAATCCCAAACAAATCGCCTGCTTTGTGCTGATGGCCTTCATCGGCGTCATTGTGTATGTGGCGCAGATCGTGCATCAAAAGGTCACCGCCATGCGCCAGGAGGCGGAGGATGCTGAAACGGCCGCTGCCAACGCCGAGACGGAGCGCTCCACCGCTGAGATCAAGACCGCCATGATCAAAACGGAGACTGAGGAACTCCGCCGCTTCCTCCGCTCATGGCTTCCCGCCGTGGACAAGATCCAGACACAGCAGGAAGTGAAGCAAACCATCGAGCTCAGCCTGCGTGAGGGCGGCATCACTCTCATCCGCCAGAATAAGGACGAGCCCAAGACCTCGAACACCAACAAGATCATCCCGAGATCCGTCCTCACCACACTCGCCATCGAGGACGAATTTGCCAAGGTGCTCAACTGGTTCGGAGACATCGAGCGCCGCCTGCCGCTGGCCCGCATGAAGGCCGTCCAGGTGGCAGGTGGTAGCACCGCACGGCAGTTGAAACTCGATGTGACCTTCGAAACCCCTATTTTCGACCTCAAAGCCGTCGCACCCGCCAAGCCC
>CALMTT010000162.1 GCA_937872615.1 uncultured Verrucomicrobiaceae bacterium
CGGCCATCACACCCGGCAAACCGGACCACAGCGCCATCTTGAAACGCGTCGTCTCCACCGATGAAGACGAGGTCATGCCGCCCAAAGGTGCCAAACTCACCGCCGCCGAGGTCGAGGCACTCACGACCTGGATCAAAGAAGGTGCCGTGTGGCCCGAGATCCGCGCCGACCGCACCGAAGTCACCGCTTTGACGGATGACCTGACTTTCCTCCGCCGCGTTTACTTGGATGTCGTCGGTGTTCCGCCGAGCTTGGAGGAAATTGCCTCCTTCCAAAAGAATCCTGATCGCAAAGCGGTGATCGACAAGGTGCTCGCCGACCCCCGCTGGGCCGATCACTGGATGGGTTACTGGCAGGATGTGCTCGCGGAGAATCCGAACATCCTCAATCCCACGCTGAACAACACCGGCCCCTTCCGCTGGTGGCTCTACGAGTCGCTGCGTGACAACAAGCCGATGGATTTCTTCGTCACCGAGCTGTTGCGCATGAAAGGCAGCGAGCGTCTCGGCGGACCGGCCGGCTTTGCCACCGCCTCGCAGAACGATGTGCCCATGGCCGCCAAGGGCACCATCATCGGCAGCGCCTTCCTTGGCGTCGAAATGAAATGCGCCCGCTGCCACGATGCCCCCGCCGCGAAGAGCACGCAGGAGGACCTTTTCAAAATGGCCGCGATGCTGAACTCGAAGGAACTCGAAGTGCCTTTGACAAGCAGCGTGAGCCTCGACCGCTTCAAAGCCACGGGCCGCAAGCCACTCATCAACATCACGCTCAAAGTGGGCACCAAAGTGCCGCCGAAATGGTCGTTCACCGAGTTCTGCGACGAATCCGCCGCGAAGCTCGCCGAGTATCCCGACGACACCCGCGATCAACTCGCCGCGCTCATCACCGCACCGCAAAACGAGCGCTTTGCCCAGGTCATGGCGAACCGTCTGTGGGCTCGCTACATGGGCCGCGGCATCGTCGATCCCGTCGCCGATTGGGAGAAGGGCAAACCTTCGCATCCCGAGCTCCTCAAGTGGCTTGCCCACGAGTTCGTGCGCGGTGGTTACGACATGAAACACCTCGCGCGGCTCATTTTGAACTCGCACGCCTATCAACGCGCCACCGACACTGAGCTCAAAGAAACCAGCCCGCTGTTTGCCGCCCCCGCGCCGCGTCGCCTCATGGCCGAGCAGATCGTGGACGGCCTCTTCGCCGCCACCGGCAAGCCCTTCAAGACCGAAGAAGTCTGCCTCGACATCGACAACACGCGCGATTTGAAAAACGCCATCCACATGGGCAAACCTCGCCGCAGTTGGATGCTCACCAGCACCAGCAACGAACGCGACCGCCCCAGCCTCAGCCTCCCGCGCATCCAGGCCGTCGGTGATGTCTTGAGCGCCTTCGGCTGGCGCGGTGCACGTCAGGACCCCACCAGCGTCCGCGATGCCGCCCCGAACGTCCTCCAGCCCGCCATCATCAGCAACGGCACCGTCGGCGTCTGGCTCACCCGCCTCAGCGACGACCACGGCGTCACCCAACTCGCCCTCAAAAAGCAGACCGTCGATCAACTCGTCGATAACCTCTATTTGAAGCTCCTCACCCGCCTTCCCACCAAGGAGGAAAAAGACCTCTACGTGAAGCACCTCACCCCCGGCTTCGAGTCACGCATCACGAATCACGCATCCCCAGTTCCTCGCAGCAACCGCGCCCCCGAAAAATACGTGAGCTGGTCCAATCACCTCGACGCCGAGGCCACAATCGTCCGCCAAGCCCAAGAAGCCGCCGCCCGAAAAGGCGAGCCACCTTCTGCAAAGCTCAACAACGACTGGCGCCAACGCCTCGAAGACATCCTCTGGGCCATGCTCAACGCACCCGAGTGGGCTTTCAGTCCATAACAAGATCAACGAATCCGAGGCCGCAGCGTAATGTGGCGATACTGCACGCTCGTGTGGTCGCCTTGGATGTAGATCGGACCGGGCTGCGTGACATCGCTCTTCAGTGCGCCGCCTGTGCAGCCAGGCACCGGGGCGTTGTCGATGACTTTTTCATCGTTCAAAACGACTGTGACGTGGCGATTCACGAGCGTGATGTCGAGCGCATCCCACTCGCCCGCGGCGTGACCGGCATTGTGAGTTGGTTCCACACGGCCAAACACGGCTCCGGGGCCGTTGATGCCCTGCATTTTCGAGTCCTTGTGCGTCACCTGCACCTCGTAGAGCCCGCGCAGGTAGATGCCGCTGTTTCCGCCCGTGCCCGCCGGCAGGCGATACTCGATGTGGAGCTGAAAATCCTCAAACTCGGCCTCCGTGCGCAGGTTCGCGTATTCGCCGTAAGCGCTGAAATCGGTCTTCGGCGTGTCATTGCTCAAAAGCCCCTCGCGCACGCTCCAGCCATTCTTTTTGTCCGCACGGCTCATTTTCCATCCCGTGAGGTCACGGCCGTTAAACAACGAAACCGGCTCCCCGAAGGCGATTTTCGTCAAATCAGGCCTCGCTGGCATCGGTGGCTGCTTTTTGCCGGAAAACTCGATCGGGCTGACAGGCTCCTTTGCCTCCACCGGATGCATTGTGGCGGTCAAACCATCCCCTTGGGCCTTCAAGGTAATGAGGTAACGCGTCGCAGCCTCTTCCTTCGGTGCCAGCGGGCGCTTGATCGCCTTTTCAAAGGTCAGCGCATCACCCTTCCATGTGAACTTCTCCACCGGTCGCGCAGCCCCAACGGCCCACAGCAGCTCCACGCGATCCTTTTCGACCGAAAGCCATCCCGCCTCATGATTCGGCAGATCCAGTGACCACTGCCCATCGAGCGCATCCTGTCCTGAAGCACTCACACCGACCAACAGGGCCATGACCAGCGCCTTCATCACTTCACGGCCTCCTGCTCCGGCTCATCGTCAGCCAAGGTCATCTGCGGCGTGACGCGGATGCCCATGCGGCGGTAGTAGTCGAGCATCTTCTCCGTCGCCACGCGACCGGCTTCGAGCACGATCTTCGACATCTCCGACATTTCAGTCGGAGGCGCTTCTTGGAGGCTGGAGGAGCTGAGCATGGCCTGGAGTTGATCGAAGGTGTGCGTTTTGCTGTCGGCGATCTGCCTCGGAGGAGGCTCGGCATTGTCCCACAGCCCCCATTCATCGGCAAGCGGCAGGTAATCCTCCAGAAAGTGTCTGCGACTGCGGTCAAAGCGCCGCCGCACATCCTCCTCGGGCACGTGATGACCTCCAAGGCGCACGCGCAGCGCCACACGCGCCACCGCCTGCGTGCCGGAGCCGATCACGATGTAGTGCAAAAGGAATCGGTAGCCGCGCTCCTTGGCCTCGCGGATCAGCGCCAGGTAGGTGCGGCCACTCAAGGTGGACTCGATGGCGAAGCTCGTGCCCGCCCGCATCAGCGTGCGAGCTTCCTCCAGCAGCAATCGCCCTGCTCGAAACGCGCTCAGCGTCGGATCGAGCGGCGAAAGGCCACGCGCGATCTCATCCGCATTCAAAAAGCGCATCAAGCCCAGCCGCGGCAGCAATTCCCGCGCGAATGGCTTTCTCGTGTTTGGGATCGACT
>CALMTT010000163.1 GCA_937872615.1 uncultured Verrucomicrobiaceae bacterium
AGGCGGGCACGCTCCTTGTTGATGTCCTGAATCTGCTTCGAATCGAGGTCGAGCTTGTCGCTGAGGTGGGATTTGAAGCGCTTGAACTCACGCTTGGTCTTCCAATGACTCACGAGGGCGAGCACGAGAAACACACCGCCGAGGCCGAGGCCGTAGAGGAACGTGTTCAGAGGTGAAAAGAGGTTCTCAAACATGGTGGGGAAGGGGGCTGGGTGGCAAAGATAGGCGCTTTGCCGGTCTTTGCGCGAGATTTTTCAGCCGCCGGCAGGCTTGCGTCTCATCACAGGATGTTAACCGCCGCCCCGCCGTCGACCACGATGCCCTGGCCGGTGATATAGGCCCCCGCCTCGCTGGCGAGGAGAAGGGCCGGACCGGCAAGCTCACGCGGCGCTGCCCAGCGCTTCAGCGCCGTGCGGTCGGCGAAGTATTTCTTCTCCTCGTCGTTGAGCAGCTTGCCCGGCATGTCCGTGAGGAAGGGGCCGGGGCAGAGGCAGTTCACCGTGATGCCGTAGGGCCCGAGGTCGAGCGCACTGGCCCGCGCAAGCCCGATCAAGGCCGCTTTGCAGGAGCAATACACGTTTCGCTTCAAACGGCCGCCCACGCCCAGCACGCTGGAGATGTGGATGACTCGTCCCCACTTCCTCTCCTTCATCGCCGGCACCAGCGCCCGTGTGAGAGCCATGACGGACGTGAGGTCCACCTCGACGTTTCGGTCCCACACCTCGTCCGTGATCTCGTCGATGGCCTGCGGGTTGTTGATGCCCGCGTTGTTCACGAGGATGTCGATTTTCCCGAGTCGCTTTTGCGACTCCTCAGCGAGGGCTTTGACCTGTGCACGGTCCGCCATGTCGGCCACCATCCATTCGACTTTCACGTTCAATCCTTCGCCGATCTCCGCAGCGGCGGCCTTCAATTCATCGGCACTGCGGCTGGAGATGAACACATCGGCACCCGCCTCCGCAAAACCGCGGGCCATGGCCTTGCCGAGGCCTTTGCTGCCGCCCGTGACGAGAGCACATTTGCCAGAGAGATCGAAAAGAGGAGAGGATGCCATGGTGTGAGGATGAAGGATGAAAGCTTGCAGGTGCTACGTCGCCGTGTTCCAGCCTAGCATCATGCCGATGAGGCTGGTGGAATTGAAGATGGCGTGCAGGATCATCGGTGCGAGCAGGCATCCGGTGATCTCGTAAGCGACGCAGAAAAAGAGCGCCAGCACCCATAGCGGGAACAGGCTGCCGGTGTGCATGTGAATGATCGCAAAGAACAGGCCGGAGAGCAGCGCGGCAAAAGGCGCGTCCGTGTAGCGCTTCAGCACACCGTAGATGAAGCCGCGGAAGAGTATCTCCTCCACCACGGGGGCCACCACCACGGCAGCCAGAATGATGAGCACGCGCAGCAGCATGTCGTCCGATTGGGTGAAGGCCCGCACGAGGTCCTGCTCTTGCGCACCGGGTGCCAGGCGCTGAAGCCAGTCGTTCGACAGCACCGCGGCGGTGCCGACGATCAGGAACATTGGCAGCAACGTGAGCACGATGGTGATCGCGAGCGGCTTCCAGCGCACCACCGTGAAGCCAAACAGCTCCACCGGATGCAAATGACGCACATGCACGAGGTAAACGAGCAGCACGCAGCAGAGAAAGAGCTGGAAAAAGATGCCCAGCGCCACCTCGTCCACGCCGGGCGTGGTCTGCGGTGTGGCGGCCACTTGGGAAAGCGGCTGCATGATGCTCGTCAGCAGCAAGGCGAGGCCCGCTGTCATCGCGACGAGATCGATGTCGCCATACTGCTGCGAGCTCACGAGGCCTTCATGATTCCACGCCACCTGCGGTCGCATCAGGCGCAGCCACTTGTAGCCCAGCAACCCCAGAAACATCGCCAGCCCGGCAATGCAGGTGAAGTCTTGCAGCACGGCAATGTTGGCAGTTTCCGGCATGCGCAGGCTCAGCGGGCGTAGGTGGAGGAAAGGTAGTAAGGCACGCCAGGCTGCAGACGCGGCAGCGCGGCACTGCCCGCGAGATTCAGCTCCACCTTGGCGGCAGGTTTGCCACTGCTCAGAGCGGCTTCCGCGAGCCCGAGGGCATCAAACAGGCTGTGCTCCTGCTTGTAGCGCACCACGGCGGCACCGGGAGCCTTGCCCAGCTCGCGTGCGAGAGCACGAGCATCTTCGATGTAGCCGATTTGATCCACGAGTTTGGCCGCCAGCGCCTCGCGGGCGGTCACGACGCGACCATCAGCCACGGTGTTTTTCAGCAGATCCTTCGGCTGCTTGCGTGCCTCGCTCACGATCCCGAGAAAGCGATCATACATCTGCGACACGAGATTCTGGATGTAAGCCTTCTCGTCATCGCGCATCGGGCGCGCGCCGCTGAGGCTGTCCTTGAAGGGGCCGCTCGTGAAGGTGTTCATGCCGAGCCCCACTTTGCCAAACAGGTCCGAGTAATTGATCGACTCCATGATCACGCCGATGCTGCCGGTGAGCGTTGTTTCGCTGGCGACAACCTTGGTGGCTCCGCAGGCCACGTAATAGCCGCCGCTCGCCGCCACCGAGTCCATGTGAACGATCACCGGCTTCACCGCGGCGGTCTTTTTCACCGCGTTATACAGCACATCACTGGCCGTAACCTCGCCACCGGGCGAGTTGATGCGCAAAACGATGGCCTTTACCTCCGCGTCGGCCGCGGCCTGGGCCAGTTGGCGCTTCAAACTCTCGATGCTGGGCATCGCCTCGGAGAAAAGGCCTTCAGAGGAAAACGACGAGATGATGCCATCGAGGTCGATCTGCACGATTTTGCCCATGGCCTTGTCCTTGGCGGACTCGATGAGGTTCTCACGAAACTTCGGCAAAGGCTTTGCTGGCATCGAAAGCGCCGCTCCAGCCTCCACACCGCCCGAAAGCACGGCGAACTGCCCCAGATTGCACGCAATGCTCAGGAAGAGAAGGAAAATTACAAAGGCGAGAAGGCAGCCGTATTTTTTGCTCATGGCCCGCGATGCTACCTCGTGCCACGGAGGCTTCAACCTTGGTTTCAGGGTGCTTCAGGCCTACTTCACACTTCATCAGCATGTGGTTTGGGGTAAACGGAGCGAAGGTGGTTGTCATCAAATAGCGCGTGGGTGGAGCATTATCCACGCATTTGATCTTTGTGGTGGGGGCGTCTCCAAAGTGTCATCGGCTTCGTTGACTATCGTCGAGGTTATTGCGCTAAAGGTCTTAAAGTAGTGCGACGCACTCAGGTGGTCGGCAGCCGATGATCGCGTGCAGCAGGGGCTAGGCCGCCGGGAGCCTTGGTGGGAATCAGCGTCCATTGCGTTCCTGTTTTTTGAAGCTTTCAACAGAACACATGCGACTTATTCTTTCTCGATCAGGAATTCTGAATCAGGACTTAAGTCATGAAAGCCCTTCTTTACACCCTCCACCTGCGCGTGCCCTTCCGCATCGCGCACGGTGTCTCTTCGACACGGCAGGTGCTGAGGCTCCAAGAAGGCGATCACATCGCCGAAGCACCTTTTGTGCCCTACTATGGCGAGGATCCCGCGGAGACGCTGCGGCTCGTCTCACTGCCCGTTTTGCCTCAGCGACTGCCACGCGCTGCCTCGCTCGCCTTCAACCTCCTCCGTCACGACATCGTCTGTCATGCCCAAAACATCCCGCTGAGAGCTGTTGCAGCCCAAAAGCTCGGAAAAGAAGGTGAAATGCCCTTTGCCTGTCATTCGCTGGGCATCCCCGATGACCTGCATGTCTTCGAGGAACGCGTCGAAGTCCTCGCGAAGCAGTTTCGCGTGCTCAAGCTGAAGCTCGGCTCTGGCGATCTCGGCCTCGACATCGCCACCGTCTCCATCGCACGCTATGCCGCGCCGGACGCGGAGTTGTTTCTCGATGTGAATGGCGGCTGGGACCCGGTGCAAGCTCCGGCGATGATCGAGAAAGTCGCCGAGTATGCTCCTGCGTTGATCGAGCAGCCCATCCACCATTCACATGGTGTCGATGCATGGGAAGATCTGCGTGCCCGGCTGCCCTCGCGCTGCCCGCCCATCATCGCCGATGAGAGTGCGCAGAATGCCGAGGCCGTCGCGGAGCTCGCGCCCTATGTCGATGGCGTGAACGTGAAGCTGCTGAAGTGCGGCAGCTTCGATGGAGCCATCGCCATGATTGCCAAAGCGAAGGAGGAAGGGCTCAAGGTGCTGCTCGGTTGTATGGTCGAAAGTAGCCTCGGCACCACCGCCGCGGCCCACTTGGCACCGTGGGCCGACTGGATCGACCTCGATGGCCATCTGCACATCTCGAACGACGACTTCACCGGCCTGCAAATCGATGCCGAAGGCCGTCTTCACATGCCAGAGCGTCCCGGCATAGGTGCCGTGGCGATATAAAGCTTAGGCCACAATCTCTTTGAGCACGCCGGAGCTGTCGCCATGGCGCTCGGCATTCACGCCGATGCCATGGAGCAAGGTGAGCCAGGTGTTGCAGAGCGGCGTGTCCTTCGGCGCGACGATGTTGTGGCCGAGCTTGATACCCGCGCCGCCGCCGGTGAGCAGCGTGGGGCAGTTGTCGAGGTTGTGCTCGGTGCGGATGTTGCTGCCGTAGGCGAGGGCGACGTGATCGAAAAGGCGGCTGCCATCGGCTTCCTTCGTCGCTTTGAGCTTGTCGAGGAGTCCGGCGAGCAGCTCGCTCTGCACGAGATCGCGCTGCTGCGAGGCCGCAAGCTTTTCGCCCATGGTCGAGTGGTAGTGGCTCATGTCATGCGGGGCCACCTTGATGCCGATGCTCGTCAGCAGCGTGCTCACCGGCTGGCGATAGGTCAGCACGCGTGTGCTGTCCGTCTGCATCGCGGCGACGATGATGTCATACATGATTTTGATCTCTTCTTTGCCGGCGAGCCCCTCTTGCGGTTGCGGGATCGGTGCCTTCGGCTGCGGCACGCCGATCCATTGCTCGTCCTTCGCCAGCCGCGTCTCGATGTCGCGGATGCCCTGAAAGTATTCGGCGAGCTTCGCCCGGTCATTCTTGCCAAGCCCACGCTGCATTGCCTTCGCGTTCTCCATCACCGTGTCGAGCACGCTGCGCTTCTGCGCCAGCATCGCCTTCTGCTGCTCGATGGGCGTCGTGTCTTTGGAAAACAGCCGATGAAACGCCTCCACCGGGCCTTTGTGACCGCCGATGGGTTTTCCGCTCACATCCCAAGCCATCGAAAGCCCCGGACCGTGTCCCGAGGCTTCCGCGTTCTCGCCACCATTGAGCTGAAGCGAGGCAAAGCGCGTCTCCATGCCCAGCTTCGCCGCCGCCACCTGATCCGCCGAGATGCTGTTGTGAAACGTCTGCCCCGGCTCCGCGAACCGGTTCGCGCCCGTGAGCCACATCGTGCTGCCCCAGTGACCTTCGTTCGAGTATTTGTTCCAAAGCCCCTGCACGATGGAAAAGTCCGCCTTGTGCCTCGCCAGCGGCTTCAAGCCCTCCGGCAACGTGTAATCCTTCCCCGTCTGCTTGATGTCCGGAAACCATGTCTCCGTCGTGATCCCCCAGCCAAAGCCCAGGAACACCAAACGCTTCGGTGGTGCCGCTGGCGTCGCCGCCGAGGCAAAACGACGAAAGCCCAACGACTCAAGCGCAGGCAAAGCGATCAGCGAGGTGCTGGACTGAAGAAAGTGACGGCGGGTTTTCATGGGCGCAGGAGTAACGATTCAAAAATCGATTCTCCATCACTTCTCCTGCTCCGATGTCTGCACATCATGTTTGATCGAAGCAGCATGGCCTTAGGTGATCAGCGAACTCAAATTACCCGTGCTCGATCCAAACGCATCGGCCTCCACACCCATGTGCTGGAGCATGGACACGAAGAGATTGCACAGCGGTTTGTCGTGATCGCCTTTAAAAGCGTGGTGCTGGCCGTGTTTGAGTCCGCCGCCGGCGAGGAGGATGGGGAGGTTGGTGTTGTCGTGCTTGTTGGCGTCGCCCATATTGCTGCCGAAAAGGACCATGGTGCGGTCGAGCAGGCGGGCGTCATCTTCGCGCTTCGCGGCGAGGTTTTGGATGAGTTTGCGGAAGAGCACCATCTGCTGGCGGTCGGCGTCTTCGAGCTGTTTCACCTTTGCGGGAGCCTGGCCGTGATGACTGAGGCCGTGGTAGCCTTCGGTGGTGCTTTCATCATCGTCGATCTTGAAGGCCGGCGTGGCAAAGGCATCGACCATGAGCGTGATGATGCGCGTGGAGTCGGACTCGAAGGCGAGCTGCGCCATGGCGAGCATGAGATCGAGCTTTTCAAAGATGCGCTTCTTGTCCTGGATGTCGGCGGGTTCGGGGAGCTTCGTGACGGGCTTCGGCTTCAGCTCCCACTCGCGGGCGGTGAGCAGGCGCTCCTCCACCTCGCGCACGGAGGTGAGGTATTGATCGAGGCGCGAACGGTCATCGCTGCCGAGGTCGCGACTGAGCTTCTTCGTGTGATCGAGCAGCGTGTCGAGGATGCTGCCGCGTTCGTCGAGCGCGTTGAGTTGTCGCTTCACCGCGGCGGGATCGCCCTGGAGGAACATGCGACGAAACAACGCCGGGGCGCTGTCCTCGGCAGGCAGCAAAACGCCGTCGCGTGTCCAGGAGAGGCTGCGGTTCGCTTTGTCGATGTTCACGCCGAGGTTCAGCGTAGGGAATCGCGTGAGCTGGCCGAGCTTTTCCACCGCGAACTGGTCGAGCGAGATCTGATTGCGAAACCCGCTCTTCGTCGGCCCGCGTGCGGCGGTGAGGAAGCAGTTCTCCGCACTGTGCCCGCCATTCACATCAGGATGCGACATACCGCTGAAGATGCTGAACTCGCTCCGCACGTCCGCCAATGGCGCGAGCGTCTGCGTCAGCTCATAGTCACGCCCGGCGGTCGTCGGAAAAAACGGCTTCGGCAGGAAACCGAGGTTGTTCGAGATGATGAGCATCCGGCGGGGTGCTTTCGCTTGCGCCGCACGTCCAAACACGGGCGTCATGCATTCGAGCAAAGGCAATCCAAGCGTGACACCCGCGCTTTGCAGAAAGCGGCGGCGTGAGAGGGACTTGGCAATGTGAGGAGCGTTCATGGAAAAGAATTTATCCCGCAGATTCAGAGAACCCGCAGATTGGGCTGATCTGATTTTAATCGGTGGGTTTTCTGAATCTGCGGGAAGTCTTCATTTGGACTGCCCTCCCGTGAAAATCTCACTCCCCACCAACGCGAGCATCAAATCCCGCACGCGATACCCATCCTTCTCGCAGGCATCGAGCAGCGACTCGATCTCGCGGCGGTCGGAATACCGGACGGGTGTGCCGGTGGCATAGACGGTGAACTGGTGGAGCAGATTTCGCGCGAGTTGGCGTGGATTCGCAGCGAGGATGGCTTTCAGAGCATGCACATCGTTGAACGTGCGACCGTCGATGAGTTGGCCGCTCGGATCGACATTCGCGGAGAGCGTGTAGCTGTAGTCGTGGCCGGCGCGGTCGATGCCGGTGATGCGTTCGCCTTCTTCAATACCGCGATAACGCGTGCGCCAACCGCCGAGAATATCAAAACTCTCCAACGCGAGGCCGACGGGATCAAATTTGGCGTGGCAACTGGCGCAGGATTTTTCCTTCGTGTGCAGCGCCATGAGATCGCGGATGGTTTTGGCACCGCGAATGTCCGGCTCCACGGCGGGCACGCTGGGCGGTGGTGGCGGCGGAGGCTGGCCGATGAGCCGCTCCATCACCCAGGCTCCACGCACGACGGGCGACGTGTTGGTGCCATTGGCACTGACTTTCAAAACCGCAGCCTGTGTGAGCAATCCACCAAACGGACTGCCCTGCGGCACGGCGACTTTTCGCATGGCGGAGCCGCTGAGTGGCGGGAGCTGGTAGTGCTTCGCGAGACGGTCGTTGGCGAAGACGAAATCCGCCTTCACCAGCACGCTTGCAGGCATGTTTTCGCGAATCATCGCGGTGAATAAGGCGCGCGTCTCGCGCTCCATGCTCTCCACGAGATACTCGTCAAAGCGATACTCCGGGAAGAGTCGGATATCAGGATCATCGCGGCGAATGTGGCGCAGGCTGAGCCAGTAATCGGTGAAGTTGTTCACGAAGCGCTCAAAGCCACCGCCAGCAATGAGACGCTCCGTTTCCTCGCGCAGCGTCTTGGCATCTCGCAGACGATTGCGAGCCGCCAGATCGCTCAAACGCGCATCGGGCCGCGAGTTCGTGAGGAAGTGCGAGAGACGTGACGCGATGGCGAAATGATCATCCGCCGATTCCGGCTCGCGGAGGTAGATGAAGTCACCTGAGGCCAAAAAGGCTTTGTAACCTGCCAGCAGCGCTTCTTTGAACGACGAACCCTTCTCCAAGCGCTCGGCGATGAGCGCCTCAAACAAACGCAAATCATCCTCCGACACCGGTTCGCGTGCGGCGAGGCTCACAAAGCGACGCAGCAGGCGTTTTGCATCCACTTGCGCGTTCTTCGGCGTCACCTCGATGCCGATATCATCAAACAGCACGCGATGCGAAGGCGGCGGCCAGCTTGGCGGCGGAAGGGGGCCTTCGACTTCGAGCCATTGCACCGCGACACCCGACTGACCACCCTCCGGGAAAGGCGGGTAGCGATAAGTCGGCGCGGAGCCGTTGGGGTTCTGTGCCAGCGGCATCGGCAGTCCGAGCAGGCTGTATTCAAAGGACTCGCCCGCCCGCAGCGTGATCGTCGTCTCATAGACTTGCTGCTCAGGCTGGATGTCGATCACGCCGCCGGAGGCACGCACTTCATTGATGATGTCCACGCCAGCCGGTTTCCGCGTGCGGAAGGTCATCGGCACCGGTTGCTTCGCGGGCAGCAAGGCGTAGCCCGGCTGCTGCAGCACCGCGCGAGCCGAAAAGCGCACCTTGTAGCGCCCCGCGTGCTTCGCGACGACATTGCGCGGCGTGCCGAGGTAAGGCCAGCTCGCCGAGCGAAACAGCGCCATCTCAAGCGACTCATCCTTCGCGGCCTCTTTGGCCTTTTTACCATCCAACTCGATGAACTTGTTGGCCTTGGCGAAGAACATCGCCTCGCGATTCCCAAACGTGCCGGTGCCCGGAAACAAATCCGTGCCCACCACTCGCTTTTTCACCACCGGCGGCGGCGCAGACTCCGTGATCATCGCCGCACGCAGCGCGGCCTCCGCAGCATCCAGATAGGCCGTGAGCTGCACGCGCGACATGTCGAGCATGCTGCCCGTTTTGTTAAACCGATGCCCCTCGCGGTCCTCCGGCAAAATGTCGCGAATGTCGAGATCGGGCAGTTGCAGCACATCACGCAGATTTTGCTCATACTCGTCCCGATTCAGCCTGCGCAGCGGTCCACGGCCATTCGCCAGCACCTCCGCGCGATCCGCTTCATAGAGCAATGCATCCAGCGCCTTCACCAAAGCCGCCCGATCCTCAGAAGCCATGTCACCAGCCTTCGGTGGCATCTCACCCTTCTCCACGCGATCATACACCCGCACCCAGCGCTCACGCATGGTAGCGTCTTTGAGATCAAACGTCAGCGCCGTGAGATCCAGCCCGCCCTTTTTTGCCTCCGCATCATGACAGTCGATGCAGCTCTGCTCGATCTGCGGAGGCACAGACGCCGCATGCAAGGCTGCTGCCAGTGTAATGAATGAAAGGCACCGAATCATGCTGGGGCAGGTTTTCATGAGCACACGAAGTTAAGCGATCACTTAATGTGGAACTCACGGCTGCGGACCAGTGCATGGATGAACTCGCGCATTGCGAGGTTCTTCTTTCCGGCCTGCGCTATCATTTCATCGACCAGCGGCTCATCGCGGAAGCCGAGCGGCCTTCCCAGAGCGAACTCGATCAAGGCTTCGCTGAAGCTGCGGGCGAAGGCGTCGGACTTGCTGGCGATGATGTTGCGCAGCTCGAAGTAGTCTTTAAACGCGGGGCCTTTGTGGAAGGCGGCGGCGGAGTCGATGGTCCAGGTCTTCTTGCTCTTGGGGTCGGCTTTGCCATTCGCGTCGATGGCGGTGTAGCTGTCTTCGGTGCGCCATTGGCCGGCGGCGTCGAAGTTTTCCAAACCGAAGCCGATGGGATCGATCTTGCGATGGCAGCTGGCGCATTGCGGGTCCTCTTGATGGGCGAGGAGTCGCTCGTGCGTGGTGAGCACCTTGCCCGCGAGTCGCGTGATGGCTGGAACGTTGGCAGGAGCGGGCGGCGGTGGATCGTGAAGGAGCTTGCGCAGCACCCACGCGCCGCGCTCGACGGGGCTGGTGCGTTCGCCATTGCCGCCCATGAAATGAATGGCTGCCATGCCGAGCAGGCCGCCGCGTGGTGAATCCTTCGGCAGCGACACTTTTTCGTAGCCATCGCCCTTCACGCCGGGGATGCCGTAGTAGTGGGCGAGCACGCGATTGATCACGACGTAGTCGCTTTTCAAAAGATCACGCAGGCTGGCGTTGTGCTTCAAAATGTGCGCGATGGTCTCGTGGATCTCGCCTTTGGCCGCGACCTTGGTTCCCGAGTCAAAACGCGGATACAGAGCCCGATTCACCTCAAAGAAGTCGATGCGGTCCAAACCGAGCCATTGATGCACAAAGGCCGACAAAAAGCCCTCCGAGCGCGGATCATTGAGCAGGCGCTCGGTTTGCGCGGCGAGCACTTCGGGCTTCGACAGATCGCTTTTTCGCAACTCCGCATCCGGCGGAGCGCTCCAGAGGAAGTAGGAGAGACGCGTGGCGAGTTCTTGGTTGGAAAGTAGTTTGGGCTTCAGCCCAACTTCTGATTCCTGATTTGGGCTGAAGCCCAAGCCACTTTCCTGAAGATAAAGAAACATCGGCGAGGCCAAAACGACCGCGAGCGTCTCCTTCAGCGCGGCCACGGGCTTGTCACCGGCTTTGCGGCGCACGTCGTAGAGGCTCAACAAGCGATCCACATAGTCCGCAGGCGGCGTAGTGCCGCGAAAGGCTTCGGTGGCGAAGCGTTCGAAGGCCGCACGCAGCTCGGCAGCGGCGGGCGCGGGGGATTTGTCATCGAGCGGCAGCTTCAGCGCGGCAAAACCGGGCGGCACGGGCTTCGCGGCGTTTGGCACTCGCTCGACCTCGATCCAGTCCACCCAAAGCACTAGCTCGGGGCCGATGCCGTTGCGCTTCACGGCCTCGGCACGCTTGCGATTGCCTTCTTCGTTCGTGTCCCAACTGCCTTTCTCGCGGAAGAACAGCGAGCGATTGTCGCGGCTCAGATTCGCCCGGGTGAGTGTGAGCGGAATCTCAATCGTCTGCGGGTTTTCCATCGTGCCGGTGATCTCATAAGTGTTCAGCACCTTGCCCGTGCGAGCATGAATGCCGAAATCGAGGAAGCGACGCTCCGCAGGCGCATCCTTCACCGCTGCTGCTCGCACGCGGACGATGTAATCGCCCACCGGCCAGTCAAAAGGCACGAGCAGCTCGATGTAGTTCACATTCAGCTCTGCGGGGTGACGCGTCTGCACGCCCAGATAGGCCCCGCGATCCACATCCGGCATCTGCGTGTAATACTCGTGATACTTCAGCCAGCCTGCGCCGAGCGAGTCGTTCGCCAGATCGGCATCGTTCTCGCCTTTCTTATCAAAGCCAAACGTGCGCGGATTCGGTGCCCCGGGGATGCGAGCCCACTCGCGGCGAAGGCGAGACTCGTTGTTTTTTACCTCCTCGCGGAGCTTGGCGACGATCTCCTTGTTCTCCGGCTTCGCCATCGCCTCATCCACGGCCTTCACCCACTTCTGCGCACGCTCGCGGGCATCGATTTGATACTTCACAAAGTCCCGCACCTTGGGCGTGGTCGTTTCGCCTTCGTAATGCAGCTTCTTCGTCACGCTCGCGGCGGTTTGCCATGCAAAAGCCTCCTCCAGCGCCTCGCGACCGAGCGCCTGATACTGCTCGATCTGGTTCGCCGACATGAAGAGGTTCGAGCCCACGGTATCAAACGCCCCCGAGCCCCCATCCGGCGGCAGCTCCGCCACATTGATTTCCACGCCGAGAAGCTCCCGCAGTGTGTTTTTGTATTCGCGACGGTTCAGCCGCCGCATCGTGATCACACCCTTTTGATCGCCAAGACTGCGCCGCGCCGCCACCATCACATTCGCCAGGTCATCGAGGAAATCCGCCTTCGCGGCGCTCGCCGGCTGTTTTTCATCCTCCGGCGGCATGTCGCCCGAGTTCATCGCATTCAGCACCTTCTGCCACTTCTCCGCGATCTCGACATTCGTGATCGAAAGCGGCAGATCATCCACACGGAACTTCCCTTTCTGCTTCTCCGGCCCGTGGCAGGTCACGCAGTGCTCTTTGAAAAGGGCACGATGCTTCTCCGGCATCGCCGGATCGGCGGCGAGAAGGACGGAAGGGACTAAAAAGACAGAAAGGATAGTCAGTCGCATGACAGGAGGGTGTGGGCTCACAGGCTCTTCAAATATGCCACGATGTCCGCGATGCCTTGCTCGGTGAGGCCGAGCATAGAGGGCTCGAACATGAGGCTGCGGCCTTTGAGCTTTTTGAGGCTCTGGATGCGCTTTTTCGGCACGGTCTGCACGACGCCGCCCATGCATTTGATGAGCACGGGGTCGCCGCTGGTCAAAACGATGCCGGTGATGCTCAAACCATCTGTGGTGATGATCTCGCTGCCTTCAAAACCGTGCGAGATACCCTTGCTGGGCTCGGCGATGGCCTGGATGAGCACGTCGGCGGTCTGCTGTTTCGCGAAGGTGGTGAGGTCAGGGCCGAAGTCGATGCCGTTGCTGCCAAAGCGATGGCAGGTGTAGCAGGTGGCGATGGCCGTGGCACCGCGTTTGGCATCGCCTTGGAGTTTGGCGATGGCTTTGAGGTCGAGCGGCTTCGCGTTCGCGGGCAGCGGCGGCAGCGGGCTGGCGGTGAGCTGCACCTTGTCCGGATCGTAGATGCCGAGCGCCTTCAGGCTCTGCTCAATGCCGTAGGCCTTCCAATCGTTGTTTTTGCGATTCATGAGCCACCACTTCGCGAGGTCTTGCAGCGGGAAATCCTTCTTCTGAGCGAGTTCGATCATCGCACCGGCCGCTTCGGCGCTTTTGGTGAAGGCGAGCGCGGTGAGCATGAGCTGACGCTGGTCTTTGCTGAGCTTGTCATTGAGGGCGCGGGCCTTGAAGTCGTTCACGGCCTCCGGCGGATGCAAACGCCAGGCGATGCGGGCTACCATCTCAGGCCACTCACTTGGCGAACGGTCGGCTAAGCCGGTGATCGAGACAAACACCTGCGATTCCTTGCCTTCGCTGCCGAGGCCGAGGGCTTCGAGGTAGCTGCGGTCCTTGCCGTCGAACTGCTGCGCGATCTTGACCAAAATCGGCACGCTTTGCTCCGCAGGCACGTCGCGGAGCGTCACCGCCACTTCGCGGAGCACGGCGGCATCGGGATCTGCGGCCATTTTCGCAGCCATCGTGAGCACCTCGTGATTTGCACGACGCAGCGCGCGATACGCGACGAGTCGCTGTGTGGCATCTTTCGACTGCAACCACGGCTTCACCTTCGCGATGCCTTCATCGCCGAGTTGCGCCAAAAGCCACGCGGCACGCGCCGCGATGAAGGAATCGCGATCTTCGAGCAAGGCGGCCACGGCAGGCACCGCTTTGGCTCCGGCGGCTTTCAGACGGTTGAAGCCGCTCACACGCACATTCACGGCGGGGCTCTTCAAGGCGGCGATTTGGCCTTCGACGGTGTTGAGATCGAGTTTGGGCACCACGCTCTTGAAACCCTTCGGCGCGATGCGGTAGATGGCTCCGGTGAAGCCATCGTCGCGTGTGCCGTGGCCACCGACGCGGGCATCAAACCAGTCGGCGACATACAAAGCGCCATCGGGGCCGACGCAGACATCGCTGGGGCGGAATTTCGTCTTCAACTCGTTCGTTTCCTTGCCGCCGAGGAAGTCGCTGCCGGCCCATTGCTTCTCCTTGTTCGACGTCATGAAGTCCATGCGCTCGAGTTTGAAGCCTGCGCCGTCCGGTTGGGGCTGGTAGCCGAAGATCACGTTTTTGCCTGCCTCGCATGCGAGCAACAGTCCGCGCCATTTTTCACCGAGCGCACCATTTTCATAAAAGGCCACGCCGGTGGGCGATCCGCCGCCATAGACATCGCCCGCGGGCATCGTGCCGGGGTCTTCCTGACGCCATTCGGCGGTCGGCGTGTCCTGGCCGGGCCGTTTGTCCGCGCCCCAGGCACGCTGGCCGTCGGCGCTGGCGAATCCGGCATTGCCGCCTTCGAGCACATGCGTCACGCGGCACGCAGGCGGGTCATCGTTGTCGCTTTGGAAAAGGTCGCCGTAGCTGGTGAGCGCCTGCTCGTAGCTGTTGCGGTAGTTGTGCCCGATGATGTTCACGTTCGTGCCATCGGCATTCATGCGCACGCTGAAGCCGCCGATCCACACATGGCCGTCATCGCTCTTCATGCCCGCGATGTTTTGGAGCTGATACGGGCTGCCCATGCGGAAGGTCTTGCCGCTGCGGTCGGTGAACTCAGCACCGGTGTTGCCTTGATTGAAATACCACTGGCCGTCCGGCCCGGCGGTGACGCTGTGGAGGCTGTGATCATGCTGGCGGCCATTGAAACCCGTGAGCAGCACCTCGCGCTTCTCCGGCTTCAAATCGCCATCGGCATCCGAATACACGAGCAGGTCCGGCGGTTGCGACACGACGATCTTTCCATCCATGACCGCGACACCGAGCGGCGACGCGAGCGCGGGCTCCTGCACGAAAACGCTGCTCTTGTCCGCCTTGCCATCGTGATCGGTGTCTTCGAGCACGACAATGCGGTCGCCCTCTTTGCGACGACCACCTTTGCCGCGATAATTCACGCCTTCCGCGACATACAAGCGGCCCTGCGCATCGAAGTCGATGTTCGTCGGATTGAAAAGCATCGGCGAGGTGGCCCATAGCGTCACTTCGAGGCCCTCGGGCACGGTGAACATCTCAGCGGGCACTTGCGGCGGACCTTCGTTGAAGTTCGGCGGATTCGCCGCGGCCTTCGCCTCCGGCGTGGCAGGCAGCGCGGTGTAGATTTGGAATTTCACCTTCGCATCGCTCGGCTTTCCAGCGCGCATCATGCCGCCGTCGTCGATGGCCACCTTCGCGGTGAAACGTGCCACGCCCGAGGGCAAATCATACGCGATGGCCGATGGCGCATGCGTGCCGATGCCGTTCGAGTAGGTCTGCTTATCCACGAGCATCGGCTTGCCGGTGTGATTCGTGCCGATGCGTGTGCGGCCAAAGCCTGCGTCGTCGCCTTTCCACTTCAGCGTGGTGAGATCCTTCACCGATCCATCGGCCATGATGAGCCGCGGCTCGATCCAGTTCGACCAATCGCAGCTTTTCGAGCCTTCGTCGGAAACGACGAGATACAGCTCCTTCGCATCCTTCAGCGGCACATCGATGGAAACAAGCCTCGGCGTGCTCGTGGAGGTCAATGCAGGCGTTTCGAAGATCGGTTTCGCCGTGCCGGAGGGCTTCGCGACCTTCGGTCCGTGCGCCTCGGCCATCATCGCGTCGAGCTCGGCCTGCGTCGGTGTTTTGGACGCGATGCCGCCCGATGGAATCTCCAAACCGCTCACCCAGGCCACGCCATTCAGCATCGTCGTGCGGAAGCTGTCGTTCGTCATGTTCGCGAAGAAGTGGAAGCCCGTGAAGCCAAAGCCGCGACCGCCTTTCGGCCGATCAAAGGCCCACGCGAGATGCTGCGGCTTGCCCGCTTTCACATCCGCGAGCACGTCGGGATTGCCACCGTGCGCACTCGGCTTGTCGCCCTCTTTGAACTTCACC
>CALMTT010000164.1 GCA_937872615.1 uncultured Verrucomicrobiaceae bacterium
CAAACGCCGAACATCGACAAACTGGCCGCCGAGGGCCGCAAGTTCACGAACTTCCACGTCGCCCAGCCCGTGTGCAGTGCCTCACGCACCGCGCTTTTGACCGGTTGCTACCCGAACCGTCTCGGCATGCACGGAGCCCTCGGGCCATCCGCCAAGCACGGCATCAACGCCGATGAAATGACCATCGCCGAGCTCGTGAAGCAAAAAGACTACGCCACCGCCGCCGTCGGCAAATGGCACCTCGGCTCCCTGCCGCAGTTTTTGCCCGTGAAGCATGGCTTCGACGAATACTACGGCATTCCCTACTCGAACGACATGTGGCCATACCACCCGCAGGCAAAGAAAGGCAGCTACCCAAAGCTCCCGATGGTCGAAAACGACCATGTCGTGGACGAGGAAATCACGCCGGAAGACCAGACGCACCTCACCACGGACTACACCACCCGCGGCGTGCGCTTCATCGAGAAAAACAAGGACAAGCCCTTCTTCCTCTACCTGGCCCACAGCATGGTCCACGTGCCGCTTTTCGTGAGCGAGAAGTTCAAAGGCAAGTCTGGCAAAGGCTTGTTTGGCGATGTGATGATGGAAGTCGATTGGTCCGTGGGCCAGATCATGGACACGCTGAAGAAAAACGGCCTCGAAGAGAACACCTGGGTCATCTTCACCTCCGACAACGGCCCGTGGCTGAGCTACGGCGACCATGCTGGCAGCGCCGGGCCGCTTCGCGAGGGCAAAGGCACCTGCTGGGAAGGTGGCACGCGGGTCACCGGCATCATGAAATGGCCCGCGAAGATTGCCGCAGGCACCACAACGGACTCGATGATGATGACCATCGACATTCTGCCCACCATCGCCCACGTCATCGACGCGAAACTGCCCGCTCACACCATCGACGGACTTAATTGCTGGCCTATCGTCGCCGGTGAAGCGAACGCGAAGAACCCGCACGACTTCTACGCCTTCTACTACGAGCAAAATCAGCTCCAGGCCATCAGCAGTGGTGATGGACGCTGGAAGCTCCAACTCCCGCACAAATACCGCAGCATCGCCGGAGTCACCGAAAAGGCCCAAAACGGCATTCCCGTGCTCTACAAGCAGCAGAGCATCGAACAGCCGGAGCTCTACGATCTCTACACGGACATCAGCGAATCCAAGAACGTCGCCGCTGAGCATCCTGACGAGGTCGCACGCCTTCAAAAGCATGCGCAGACCATCCGCGCCGAGTTGGGCGATAGTCTCATGAAGCAGCCCAAAGGCAGCGGCACTCGCGAGCCGGGCAAGTGAAGCACATCAGACCAGCATGCCACCCTCCGGCAGTGTCGGTTGCGGGACGTCATGCTCCTTCAATGAGCGCACGCAAAGCCGTGTGAATAGCAGGTGTGTCTCACCGGGCTCCAGCGTCACCGCATCATCGCCCGCATTCGTCGTCTCCACGCACACGAACTCCGGATAAGCCGCATCCGGCAGATCCGCGAGCCGCGTCGATTTCTCGATCCACGGATTCCACACCACCGTGCTCAGACTGCCCGCCTTCTCGATGCGCAGCTCACGATTCATCACCGGATCATCCACGATCACCGCCGCGTCGGAGGCATACAGCCGGTCCACCTCCTGATCGATCACCACAGGCCCCTCCTGAGGTCGTTTGTCAGGCGAAAGACGGCCTTCGACATACTGCGTGCCATGCAAACCGTGGATCGTGATTTGCCGCACATCACCCACGTTGAAGTAGCTGTGCAGCGCACCCGTCATCGTCCATGGCTTCGAGTCGGTGTTCGTCACTTCGAGACCCACTTCGAGCTCCAGGCCCATGCTCACATGCAGCCGCGCCTCAAAGCCAAACGGCCACAGCAGTCGCGATTCCGCCGAATCAGCCAGTTTGAGCACGATGTCCACGCCGGCAGCCGTTTCGCGGGCACGATCCAGCTCCCACATCATCGTGCGCACAAAGCCATGCGCGGGCTTGCTGCTGTCCGCATGCGGGCCAAACCACGGCCAGCACACCGGAATGCCACCACGAATCGGCTTGCCCAGTTCGATGATCACATCGGGGCTCATGTAGAGCACAGGATCGCTATGCGCTGGCATCCATTCCATCACATGCGCCCCATGCAGGGCGATGCGGCCGTTGGCGTTGCGATGCTGGATTTCGAGCGCCGGATAGCCGGGCTTGATGTCGATGATCTGGATGCAGTTCGGGAGTTTCATAGCTGGAAAGTGGCCGGCAGCAGCTCAGCGAGGGTTTTGGTCGTGAGAAGACCGTTTTGAAGAAAAGTGACCGGCAGTGCCGGAGCCGCGAACGGGGCCAGGGAGAAGAACGAGAGCTGGCTCCTGGTGGGATCAGGAACCGGTCTCAAGGGACCAACTAGGACGGTTGCGACGCGAGGTAACGAAACTCGAACGATTCGAAGGTGATTTCGAGAGACGCACTCCGCGACACGGCTCCAACTCTAGCGCGACCGGGTAGTTATGGTGTGAGATTCGGAGGATGATCCAGGTTCACGAGTGCACGAGCCGGTCGACTCGTTGTCCTGGGTCGCGCGTGTCCGTACGAGTCGAGAGCCGCGGGGCAGATCGTCGCGACGGATGAGGCCCACGCGATGAGTCGGACCCGAATCGTCCACGAACTG
>CALMTT010000165.1 GCA_937872615.1 uncultured Verrucomicrobiaceae bacterium
TCGAGTTCCTGCTTCTCGGCCTCGCTTTTGGCCTGGGCGAGCTGGTTTTGCAGTTCCTTCATCTTCTCGGCGAGCGCCTCCTGTCGGCGGGCGAGCTCTTTGAGGCGGTTCAAGACTTGCAGATTCTCCTGCTGCTCGGCGGTCTGTTCTTCGCTGGCGGCCTTTTCTTCCTCATAGCGCTGCTCTTTCTGCTTCAGCTCGAGGTCCATGATCTGGTTCTTGTTCGCCTCCTGCGGCGCTCCGGCCATGGGCGGGCTGTTTTGACGCATGACCTGATGCTCGCGGCTCTGCGCCCGATGCAACCATTCGAGGGCGCTCTGCTCAAAGGTGAGTGCTTGATTCAATGGCGAGCGCTTCTTTTCCTCCGCGGCCTGATTCAGCGGATCGAGAGCGTCCTTCATGCTCTTCCACGCCTCGGTGAGATACTTCTTCACCTCCGCGTCCTCGACTTCTTCCATGGCTTCCTTCGTCTGCTCCATGGCGATGCCCTGGCTCTGATGCACCACGCCCGCATCGGGAGCGAGACTTTCCATCGGACGACCGCCGTTCGCATCGCGGATGAGCTTCCAGGTGGCGTTCACGATCTGCTTTTGCAGCTCGATGAGCTTTTGCGCCTTCGGTTTGGGCTGGCCGGGCTCGGGTGGTGGAGCCTCGGCCTCGCGGAAGATGTCCTCAAAGTGCCTCACCTCGGCAAAGAACATGTCGCTCATGCTGCGGCGCACCTCGCCCTTTGGCCCCGTATCCTCGGCCCAAACGTAGTAGCTCACGAGCTGACGCGGCTGCGCGCCTTCTTTCTCCAGCAACAGCTCGGCGCGCACGTCCTGCTTCTTCCGCGGCTCGGTGGCTGCATGCGTGAAGGCGACTTCTTTTTCATTGCCGTTGATGCTGAAGACCGCGCCTGATTTCAACACGCTGAGGTCATCCGAGATCTTCGCCTCGACCGGAAGCTCTTGAAGGCTCGACACCTGGATGTCGCGCTTCGGGAAAACGACCTCGATCTTCGCGAGCTGGTTGCTCTGCACGGTGACGGTGAACCACGGCGGGTTCTTGTTCCCGCGGTCCGCCTCATCGACAAGGTGCAGGCGATACTTTTGCGAATGCGTGGTCGTGAGCACAGCCTCAAGCAGCGTGGGGTCCTCCGCAGAAGGCGTGAGCGGGATGACGGTCTTGTCTTCACCGAAGAGTTCTGCGGCGGTCAGATGCGGCTCAAAGGGGGAAGAGGCCGTGGAGTGCTGGAGAAATGGAGTGGTGGAGGTTTTTGCCACCACGTTGGCATCGAAAGGATTCCCGGTGCGGGCAGGAGTGCCCGCATCACTGACCGCGAGCAGCGGTTTGTTCACCTTGATCTTCCAGGCGATCTTTGAGCCTTCGAGGGCGGTGACCTTTTGCGTGTTCTTGGTCTCTTTCGCGGGCAGCTTCGTGTAGTCCGGCGGGGTGACGATGACATCGCTGCGAACCAAGGCGGGATAGTCGAAAACGGTGAGCGTGTGCTGCGTGGATTTCTCGCCCGCGAACTCGACATGATAACGCGTGTGGTGGTCCGCCTTCGCGATCATGCCGCCAAAGACCTGGCCATCGACGGTGAGCCGCATCGGCTGGCGGTCACGCTCCGTGCCATCGAGATCGGTGGTAACGAGCGTGGCATCGGCCGGGACGGGACCGGTGAAGCGGGCTTCGATGATGACGCGGGAGTTTCGCTCGATCTCCGTATCGCCGGGCGTGAGCGTGGCGGTGAAGGCGGTGGGCGAGGCTGGGGCCTCGGATTTATGATTTACGATTTTTGATTTATGATTTGGGACGTTGAGGCGCAGGGCGATGTCGGTGGCGAGGAAGGCGACCACGGCGATCCAGGCGGCAGCAAGAGCACGGCGATAAGGTTTGTCCGCGACGGTGACGGGCCAGTTTTGCGTGGCGGAGCGGGCGAGAGCATGATCGATCAGGCGCTCGTGGAGGTAGCCAGTGGGCTCTTGCGCATCCGGCTCGTGCTCGAGGGCGGTGAGCAGCAGCGAATCGAGCGAGGGATGCTTTTGCTCGATGAGCCGGGCGATCTCGCGATTACTCCAGATGTTCCGCCGGCCTTTGAAGTAGGCGATGAGTGCCAGCACAATGATGCCGAGCATCGACCAGCGATCGAGTTGCTTCGGCAGTTTGATGCCCTGCCACGTGGCAAGCAGGAAACTGCCGCGCACGACGAGGCCGATGAGAAAGGCCCACGCCATGTGCCGGAGGAGCCGCGCCTTGCGCAAGGCCTCACGGACTTCAGCGATGCGGGCGTCGAGGATGGTGCGTGCGATCATGGCGGCAGGCTTGGGTTACGCGGTGGCGGCAGGTGTGTGCCTTGAACGCCCGGCGAGGGCTGTTTCCAGCAAAAGGACGGCCAGGAGGCTGATCAAAAACCACCACCAGAGGTGCTGGCGCTGCTCGGTGTCGGAGGCGGTGAGGCGCTGGTCGCTCGTGCCGCCATCGGAAGTGCTGTCGGCGGCATTGGCGAGCTTCAGACCGTATTGGGCGAGCTTCGCGGAGTCGATGGGCAGGACGCGGCTTTCGTCAGGAGAGAGGTTCACGGCGAGGGTGTGGGTGTGCGCGGCGGTTTGCACGTTGAAGAGACCGGGCTGCGCGGCGGTAAACCGCTCGCCGGGCTTCAGGTTGTGCGTCTTTCCCTCGGCATCGGTGATCGTGTGCGGCTGCGCGGCATCGAGCGGCAGCTCATCGCCGACGAAGAGCGTGGCGGCGGGATCGTGGCTGAAACCCGCGGCGGCAAGCCAGCCGTAGAGCAGCGGCACAAACTTCGTGCTGAGTGCGAGCTGGCTGTCCGCCGGGTGCCAGCCGGACGCGAGCACGATGAGCGTGCCTTTGCCCACGCGGGCGCTGAGGATGGCGGGATGGCCGTTGTCAAAGCTGGCGAGCGTTTCGAGGCCGGCGCCGGCAATGTCGCGATGCTTCCAAAAGCGCAACTTGGTGAAATCCCGCAGCTTGGGATCGGCGAAGGGCCTGAGCAGCGGATGCTCCGTCTTCACCTCGGCGAGCATACGATAGTCGTCGCTGATGTCGGGCTTGATGGTGAGATCGAAGCCGAGCGCTTTGAGCAAGGTGGCATCCGTCGGAGCGACGACGAGGAAACCGCCGCGCTGAAGGTAATCGCGCAGACCATCAGCAGATGCATTGCCGACGGCGAAAACGATGTCAGGAGCCTGCGTGGGCAGCTTTTCATCCGCGGTGAGTTGTGGTGCGAGCGTGGCGGTGGGCTGCAGGGCACGGGCGAGGTAATAAAGCGGCGCGGAGGCCTCGTCGCGGGTGGCTTCTTTGCCGAGGAAGTGCAGGCGCACGGCCCGCGGCTGCGGTGGCGTGATGAAGACGCGGTTGTCGAAGTCGTGCTTGTCGCCGGTGAGGGTCAGCGTCGTGGCGTTGGTCGAGTTCGGCGGCGCGGGAAGGATACGCGAGGCACCCGGCGGGAGCTGCGCGGCGATGCCATCGGCCTTCGGCGCGTCCTGCCAGGCGAGCGTGAAATCACGCAGCGCCGAGTCGCGGCTGTTCGAGAGCCGCAGGCGGACCTTGGCGTCCTCGGCTTCGGAGGCGGCGAGAGCGAGGGAGAGGTTGTCAGTCACCGCCGCGTCGATGCGATGCACCTGCAGCGTGATCTCCGCCGGCCAGGCGATGGTGCGCAGCGCATCGAGCTTCGCGCCTTCCTGGAGGTCG
Organism: uncultured Verrucomicrobiaceae bacterium; assembly: GCA_937872615.1. Classification (GTDB taxonomy): domain Bacteria; phylum Verrucomicrobiota; class Verrucomicrobiia; order Verrucomicrobiales; family Verrucomicrobiaceae; genus Prosthecobacter. Next base: position 3,697 of record CALMTT010000165.1, read on the forward strand.
GAGATGAGATGGATGCGTTTTTGCAGCGTGGCGGTGCTGGAATCAAAACTCGGCACAGCGGCGATCAAAGCACGATCGAGGTGCGTGGGTGCCCAGGTGGGCGAAAGTGCCTCCAGCCGGCTTTTGAAGGTCGTGAGACGGTTCGCGGGTGCCTGACGATCTTCATCAAAGGTCCACAACGGTGTGAGTTCGCGATCAAACACCGCGAAGGCGATGCGATCGGTGATTTTTGCCTCGCGCACGAGCTTCTCCGCTTCCGCCACGGCCTTCTTCCACAGGTCCTCGCGGCGCATCGAGGCGCTGCGGTCGATGAGGATGAGCGAGGCGCGGCTCGCTGAGGCCGTCACCGATTGCTCCGAGGGCCAAAACGGACGCGAGAACATCAAGGCGAGCAAGATCAAGGCGAGGCAGCGCAGCAGGAGCAGCAGCCAGTTTTCGAGGCGACGCTTCGAGACCGGCATCGGCGTCTGCGCATCGAGAAAGAGCAGCGAGCTGAACTCCACCCGGTCCTGCGGCGGACGACGACGCAGGTGCAGCAGGATCGGCGCGAGGATCGCGGCGGCACCGGCGAGGTAGAGGGGAAAGAGCCAGGACATGCAGGAATGACGAAATCAGAAGGACGAATGCCAAAAATGCCCGGAAGTCATGCGGCGGCACGTTTGGAGGTTTTCTTCCGCTGGCGGGCGCTGAGGAAGTCGAAGAGCACTTCTTCGAGCGGGCGGTCGGTGGGACAGAAGTGGTATTCGACGTTGTTGCGGTCGCAGGCAGCCTGGATGGCATCGCGATGGGCGCGAAGACGCGTGAGGTAGGTCTCGCGGGCGATTTGCGGATCGATGAAACGCTCCGCGCCGCTCTCGAGGTCGCGGAAGTGCGCCGACTTGTCGAACGTGAAGTCGATCTCCGCCCGGTCCATGAGGTGAAAGAGCACGAGGTCATGCCCCATCGCCCCGAGCAGGGCGAGCTGCTTCTCCAAATGCTCGACCGGAGCGAGCAGATCGGTGATCAGGCAGATCATGCCACGCTTCCGCAGCACCTCGGCGAGCTGGCCCACCGAGAGATCGAGCGAGGTGCCCGCGGCCTTCGCCGGCCTTTCGAGCTCGGTGATGAGCCGCCGCAGATGCCCGGGGCGATTCCGCGCGGGCAGATGCTCCTCGATGCCATCGGCAAAG
>CALMTT010000166.1 GCA_937872615.1 uncultured Verrucomicrobiaceae bacterium
GTGATTACCAGTTCCAGGCGGGCACGGTTGCCAGCACGGTGGTCCTCGCAGGTGCTGCAGGCTTGACGAAGACCAACACTGGGACGGTGGTCGTTGGCGGTGCAAACACCTTCAGCGGTGCCATCGCGGTCCAAGGCGGTGTGCTGAGCTTTGACTCGATCGCGAATGCGGATGGCACCGCGAGTGCGCTCGGTGCTCCAGCGACGGCGCTGACAGGAACTATTCAGATGGGCCTCGGAACGACCGCCACGGGCCTCACCTATACGGGTTCAGGCCATTCCACCAACCGTGTGATCGCCCTTGTGGGCACGACGGGTGCCACCACCGTCAGCGCCGATGGCACAGGAGCACTGGTGCTGACCGGAGGGGTTACCTCGATGGAGTATGGATCCAAGTCGCTCGTTCTCAGCGGCACCTCGGATCCCGTCACCGTCGTCAACCGGCTCACCTCGCCTATTGTGGAGTGCTATGGTGTGGTGACGCTGCAGAAGCTTGGCTCGAACACTTGGCGTCTCGATACCGTCAGCACCTACTCAGGGGCTACCCAGGTGGACAATGGCACGCTACGCCTCGGCGTGGCCAATGCGCTTCCGGCCACCACCGCGATGCGCCTGGGCAGCACCACAACGGCGGGTGTTTTTGATATGAACGGCTTTGACCAGACCGTCGGCAGCCTCGTGGTCCAGACCAACAGCAATACCGTCACCAACCAACTCCAAATCACCCCGGGCAACACCCTGACCATCAACGGCGCGGTGACGGTGGGTGTGAACACTTCCGCAACAGCGGTGACCCAGCTAACGGCTTCTGGCGGAGGATCGCTGATTGTCAACAGCGGTGGCGCGAGCTTCCAAGTCGGAGGAGCCACAGGCGCCACGAACTCCAATGCCGTCACGGCGGACTTTAGCGGGCTGAACACCTTCACGGCAAACTTGGGCACTGGCACTTTCCGCCTGGGTGATGCCAACACCGGCACCACTGCGGATCCGAGTTCTCTAAAACTGGCCGTGAACAACACCATCACCGCCGCCAGCATCCGCATCGGCGATGGCAGCGGCCCTTCCTCGACGCACACGCTGACCCTTGGAAGCGGTGGGAACGTGTTCAATGCGGACACCATCAACGTGGGATCGTCGGGTGCCACGATCCGTTCTAGTGGTGCTGTTGTGTTCGATGGTGCTGACACCACAGGCACCCTGCAGGTCCGTGCATCTGATGGCACCAGCGGCGCGACCGTCAACATGGCGAACACGACAGGCAGCACCGCTGGCAACATTGATTCCACAATCAATCTCGCCGGACACACGACTGACATGCTGGCCAGCACGCTGACGATGGCCTCACGCACGGCGAACACGGGTGCGGTCACCGCCACGCTGACCTTTGACCAAGGAACCCTGAATGTGACGACGCTCAACATGGCTTCCCGCACCGGCGCGGGAACCGGCGACGCGACGGCCACGCTCAATCTGGGTGACAGCGCAGCCCCGGGCTCTCCCACCACTAATATCGGCACCGTAAACATGGCCGTGAACACCGCCGGCGGCGGCACAGTGACCTCCAACATGGTCATCACTGGTGGCACGGTGAACATCGGCACTGGCACCGGCACCGCCATCAACATGGCGAATGCAGCCGCCAGCCGCACCGCCACCTCCAATATCAACCTCACTGGCGGCACGCTCTCCGTCACTGGCAACATTGTCCGCACGGGTGGTCTCGGCACCGAGACTGCCACCATCACGGTCAACGGTGGTTCGTTGAATTTGAACGGTAATAGCATCGGCACCGCGGGTGCGCCGATCACTCTGTTGGCACAGTCCGGCACCAACACCATCACGGGACTGGCTGAGTTGAACGGCGGTGGCCTTTTCACCAAATCCACCACTGGCACCCTCAGCCTCGGCGATGGAAACACTTACACTGGCGGCACTCAAGTGGCTGACGGAACGCTGCTCGCCACCAATACCACCGGTTCTGCCACCGGCAGCGGGCCGGTCACGGTCGATGCCACTGGCACGCTTGGTGGTAATGGCTCCATCATCGCTGGCTCGGGCAGCAGCATCACGGTGAATGGCACTCTCGATGCCGGTCTGCCCGCGGCTTCCTCGGGATCGGCCCTCGCTCTCACCGTTGGCGGTGCTGGCAACCTCGCGCTGAACGGCACCACGCTCTTCCAGCTCTTCACCAATACCAACACGGGCACGCTCAATGGCAACACGGCCGCTGATCAGGTCGTCGTGAACGCGCCGAGCTGGTCCAACGTGGTCTTGGGCGGATCCAGCATCCTGAACATCACCACCGGCCTGACCTCCACCACCTTCGTTGCGGGTGATTCCTGGAAGATCTTCGACTGGACGGGCGTCGCCACCGGCTCGGCGCCGGTGCAGGGCACGAACGGCTTCAACTCGATCACCGCTCCCACGCTCGATGTGGGCCTCGATTGGGACTACAGCGCCCTGTTCAGCGCTGGCACGATTTCCGTGATCGTGGTTCCAGAGCCTTCCCGTGCGCTTCTGCTGATGCTGGGCTTGCTCGGCATCTGCGTTCGTCGTCGCCGGAAATGATCCTTTCCGCCACACCGCCGCTCCGGTCTGACAGTGGCGGTGGGCGTGAGATAGGGTAAAACGAAGCGCCACCGCGCAATGGCGGCAGAGCTACTTTTCAGGCGTGGCCCGGTTTCGGGCGGGCGTGGTATTTCATGGCCAAACCGCCATGAAACCGTTCCTTTCCAACCTCAAAGGGAGGGCGTGTGCCCCCCGCGCCGCCGTGATGATCGCATTGATGGTGCTTCCCCAGGTGCGGGGAGCCATCACGACATGGACGGGTGCCACCGACCTTCTGTGGGCCACGGGCACGAACTGGAGTCTCGGCACCGAGCCAGTGGACACAGATGATGTGGTGTTTGCAGGCGCGGGAGTCGGTGCCATCACCCTCGTGGCGGGAGATTTGGCGAGCTCGCTCCAGTTTTCGGCGAATGGCTATTCGCTGACCGGCACGGGAGCGACGCTGGCGCTGACCTCCGGGAACATCACCGTCGATCCAGGCATATCAGCCACCATTGGAGTGGCCCTCGCTGGCACCGGAGCGGTGAACAAACTGGGAGATGGGACGCTGGTCATCAACACCACGGCCACGAACACCGGCGGCTGGAATATCCAGGCGGGCGAGGTTCAGATCGGCAACGCGAACATTGGCAGTGCCACGGCATCCACCATCACCATTGCCAGCGGTGCCACGCTCCGGACGACGACGGGCACCAATGCCATCTCCGACACCTCGACGCTGCAAATCGACGCGGGAGGGTTGTTCTTGTTCAACCAGAACAACACGGAGACCGTGCGCAGCCTCGAGGGTGCCGGACTTTTTGATAGGACCGATGGCGGCACCACCGCGAGAAACTTCACGATCAACAACAGTGTCGCCGATGCCACCTGGGCAGGGGTGATCGCCGGCAGCAGCCTGGCCACGGGGGCGAATGTGATCAACGTGGTGAAGAGCGGCACCAACACACTCACTTTCACGAACGCGAACACCTATGGCGGCACCACCACGATCAATACCGGCACGCTGCGCCTGACGGGCGGCGGGGCCCTCGTGAACAGCAACACCGTGGTTGTCGGCTCTTCCGACAGCCGGTTGGAGCTGGGAAGCCTGGCGGATGTGCTTTTCGCCATGGACCGCATCGGAGATGCGAATCAGATCGAACTGCAAGATGCGGGCGAAGTGGTCTTTTTCGGGGCCAATGACACCGTCAACATCACGACGGAGACCTTTGGCAGTCTCGAAACGAACAGCGGGCACAATGTGGTGACACTGAATCCGGTGGCGGGCGGCCAGATGGAGGTCACCACGGGCAGTCTGGTGCGCAGCAACAAGGGAACGCTGCTCTTCCGTGCTGTCGGCCTGGGCCAGGCGGCAGGGGCGGATACCGCGCGGCTCCTCGTGACCACCGCGCCGTCCGGCGCGAGCTTCATCGGTGGTGGCGGTCTGCCGGGGAGCACAAACATCAGCATCATTCCATGGGCGATTGCGAATGGCACGTCCGTGACCGGGTCAGGGGAAAGCTTTGTGACCTACGATGCCACGACTGGCATCCGCCCGCTGGCCATCGGCGAGTATGCCACCGCTGTCACCGAGGGATCGATCTTGAATGACAATGTGCTGCTCAGCGGTGCCACGAGTGTGGCTTACCGGGCTGGCGTGAACGCGCTGCGTATGGATACCGGTGCTTCGCTGACCTTGCAAAACGGCAGACTCTTTGAAATCACCTCCGGCACGTTCCTCGACAACTCCGCGGCGGGGGTGACGATCAGCGGCGGCACGCTGGAGTTCGGCACGAGCGAGGCCATTTTTTACCTCGCGGGAGCCACGCCTGCCACGCCCATTACCACCACCATCACCAGTGGCATGCGCAACACGGGCGCCAATGCCGGGCTCACCCTGACGGCTTCCAATAATGACTCGGAGCTTGTGCTGGCGGGTGCCAGTGCCATCACCGGTGAGATCAGCATCAATCGCGGCATCCTGCGCCTCGATTCAGATCAGGCGCTCAATCCTTTTAGCCTTAACAACCTCCGCTTTGCCGCCCAAGGGAACACGGCCACCGCACGGCTTCGGTTGAACGAGACGGATGTGTTCATGGGGTCGGTGCTCGCGCAGAATTTCGGCTTTGTGAGCAATGGCGGCGCGGCGGATGCGATCTTCGGTGTCACGCAGACTGCGGATGTGGACTCCAACATCGTGCTGCAGGACACGATCACCGCCTCCACCGGGAAACTGAATCTCGTCAAAGCAGGTGCCAGCCGTCTTGGCTTTGTGCAGGACAGCACCTTCACTGGCACGGCCACGGTGCAGGCAGGTTTGCTGCGCATCAGTGGTGGTGCGGACTGGGACAGCGCGGGTGGCGTGATCATTGAGGGCGGCACTTTCGCGGTTCTGAATACCAGCGGAGGCAGCACGAACACCAACCGCCTGCCTGATGCCATGGATGTGACCTTCCGCGGCGGTGAATTCCTTTTCGACGACAACAACAGTGCTGGCGTGAACTATTCCGAACGGGTCGGTGCCATGGTCCTGGAGTCCGGGGTGAACGTCGTCAGCAACGATTACCAGACGAGCGGCACCAACACCTCCGTGCTGTTTTTCAATGAGGGGAACAATTTCGCCAACAGCCTCGTCCGAACCCAAGGCGCGGTGGTGCGTTTCCGTGCGATTGACGGCACGCTGGGCATCAACACAAAAGGGCGCATTCAGATCGGCCCCTCCAATGCCACGAACCCTGCCGGGCAATTGCTCAAAAACGGCATTTTGGCGGAGGGCGGAGTCGGTGGCTTTGCCGTCGTGGGCGACGATTGGGCCACGATCTCGGCTGACCTTGTTGCTGGCGGGAACTTTGACACCTCCGTGACAGCGCTGACGACCTATCAGACCAGCGCCGTGCCCGCGGACTGGGCGGCGACGGATAACGTGAAGCTCTCCACACCCGGCACGGTCGCGCTGTCGAGCGTGGCCACGGTGAATTCGCTCATCCTCGGTGATCAGGTGGATTTGAACCTCGGTGGCAGCCAGTTGATCGTGGACGCGGGCGGCATCCTGGCCCTTTCCACCACGACCGCCAAGACCATCGGGAATGGCAGCCTCACGGGCGGTGCCTTTGCGGCGAGTGAAATTGTGCTGCGCACCGCCAGCGATGCCGGAACAGGCCAGGCGGTGACCGTGGGCGCGGACATCGTCAACAACGGGGTCAATGCCACCTCATTTACGAAATGGGGAGCGGCGAATCTGATCCTTTCCGGCGCGAACAGCTTCAGCGGCAGCCTGAACATCACTCAAGGCACGGTGGTGGCGGATGGCGTGGCACGGCTGGGAGCCGGTGCGGGCCGCATCCTGCGCCTGGCGACCAGCACCACGCTCGATTTGAGCTCCTCCGCAGCCAGCGAGGTGCTGCCGTTCACGAGCATTCTCGCCACGGGCATCGGGCAGGGCACGATCACCGGGCCCAATGGCCAGATGACGACCTTCAACGGCACGCTCGGCGGCATTGGGGACCTGCGTTTCAACAACAGCTTTGCCATCACCTTGACTGCGGAGCTCGCCACGCGGGATGCATTGACCTTCGGCGGTTCCTCCACCACACCACTCGCCGCGGCGAACCCCGTTTCGACGGTTGCACTGGCTGGCGGGGCGAATGTGATCGGCGGCGCTTTGCAGGTCGGCCTGAACCAGCGTGAGGCGGAGCTCACGCTCACCTCCGGGTCGCTGCGTGTGGGCTTCAGCCAGTTCCAGCCGGATTTGAACATTGGATACCGCACCACGGACTCGACGACCACGACGCCAATCACACGCGGTTTGGTGGATTTGACCGGCACGACGAGTTTTGAGGCCCAGGTGATGAATCTGAGGGTCGGCGTGACCACCGGGGGAAATACGGGCGGCGCGGGCACCACCACGGAAGGTGATCTGATCATCGGTCAGGACTCGAACCTGCTCGTGGGGAATGAAATCCTCGTGGCTGACAGCTCGGGGCTGGGCCAGCAGGGGGTGACCTCGTCGATCACCTTCGGTTCCGGGGCCAACACGGTGCGTGCGCCCACTTTCGTCGTCGGTGGCCGGAAGAGCACGGGGCAGGTGACCATCGCCCCGGGCGGCACGCTGACCCTGAACGGCGTCACGGGTGCCACGATGAACCTGCACATCGGTGATCAGCGAAACACAGACACCGGCACGGTGGCCTCCGGGGTGTTTGACATGACAGGCGGCACGCTGGTGGCCCGTCTCGAAAACCTCGAGATCGGAGACAAAGACCGCAGCACGGGGAATGGGAACATCGGCGGTGCGATTGGCACCTTCACCACCGGCTCCTCGGCGGGCAATGACATCAGCGCCATCAATGTGGTGATCGGCCGCATGCAGCGTGGCACCGGCACCTCGACCGCCATTTCCATCGGCCAGGGCACGCTGAACATGGGCGGCGGTGCGTTCGATGTGTTCGGTGATGTCGTCATGGGTGACTGGAGTGATAATGCTGGCACCAACGGCACGGCACGCGGTGAGCTGAACATCACAGGCGGTGTCTTCACCGTGGCCGGCAACATCGTGAAGACCGATGACGATCGCAGCGCGGCCATGATCCTCGTCGATGGTGGCACGCTGGATGGCCAGCACCAGGCCAGCGCTGACAGCACGATGGCTGCAATCACCGCCAGCCAGCTCATCTGGCGTGCGGGCAGTCTCGTGGACATCGCTTCAATCACGCTCGACGGGCGTGGCGTGACGGATGGAGTCACGTTTGGTGCGCTCGACACCGCTTTGATCCTGCGGGACAACACGGTGGCATTCCCGCTGAGCCTCACGAACGCCGAAGAGGGCAAAGGCGGCATCCAATATGAAGCTGCGGGAGGTGGAGCGGGTGCCGTGATCAGCGGCACACTCGATCTCGGCAGCCGCCAGCGCGGGTTCATCATCGAGGACTCCGGCAGCGCGGTGCATGATCTGGTCGTGAGTGGTGACATCACCGGCACAGGCTCCGCCGGCATCGACAAATCGGGTGCTGGCACGCTGCTGCTTTCCGGCACGAACACCTACAGCGGAGCCACCAGCGTCCGCGAGGGCACGCTCATCGCCGCGGGTGGTGTCACGAATCGACTGCCCGCCGGGACACCCGTGACTCTGGGCGGAGGAACCACATCAGGCCTCTTGCAGCTTGGCAATGCTTCGGGTGAGCTCATGCAGACGATTGGTGATCTGGCCACGTCCGGCACAGGTTCATCGAATGCGGTTGTCGGCGGTCACTCGAACCTCGGCACGCTGACGGTGAACCAGACCGGCACCTCCGTTTTCAGCGGTAACCTCGGCGGCGTCGAACCGAACCAGAACAACCTTCATCTGGTGAAAACAGGCGCGGGAGATCTGACGCTGGCCGGCAGCAACTCGCTCGCGGGCACCGTGGTGGTGGAGGTGACCGCGGAGGGCTACGAGCCCCTCACCCTGCGCTTCGTGGCGGGCGCCGGCGAGGCGCTCCGAGAGCGCGTGCGGCTCATCGCGGTGACGCCGCCGCAAACGTCCCCGTCGCCCACCGCACCTCCGGCAGAGCCCCCGCCGCGGATCATCACGCAGACGCGCGTGGAGCTTCGCGAGTCGCCGGCGCCGTGGCGGGCCGTGGCCATCGGGAGCTTCGCCTTCGCGGCGGCCTCGCTGGTGACGGGGGTCACGACGCTGGCCGTCGGGGAGGCGCAGGCGGCGGCCTACAACGAGCGCTGTGACTCCGGCGACGCGCGGGGTACGTGCGGCGCGCTGCGCGACGACGTGGCGAGCCTGCGCGCGGTGACGTGGGTGACGCTGCCGCTGGGGGCGGTGTTCGCGGCGGCGGGGGTGTTTCTGCTCACGCGGGCGAGCGCCGCGGCGCGCACGACGAGGACCACCGCGCGCTGCGACATGGGCCTCGCGAGCGTCCAATGTGGGGTCGTGTTCTGATAGTGTCGTGGGCGTGACGAGCCCCGAGACACGACTCAGCCCCGACCGCCCCCCTGCGATTCAGGTGCGACGCTTCACCGTGCGCGTCGTCGCGGGCACAGACCTGGGCGCCGAAGCCACCTCCAACGGGACGCGCGTCACGCTCGGCTCCGCGGACGACGCCACGCTCCGGCTCACCGACCCCTACGTCAGCCGCTACCACGTCGAGGTGGAGGGCACCGACGACGGCGTCGTGCTGCGCGACCTCGGCAGCCGCAACGGGACGCGCGTCGGCGCCCTCATCGTGCGCGAGGTGTCGGCCCGCGGCGAGGTGGAGCTGGAGCTCGGACGCACGCGCGTGCGGGTGACGCCGGGCGATGGGCGGGTGGACGTTCCGCTGAGCGCGGCGGGGGGTTTTGGGAAGCTGGTGGGCACGTCGCGTCCGATGCGCGAGGTGTACGCCGCGCTCGAACGCGCCGCCCCCACCACCGTGCCGGTGCTCATCATGGGCGAGTCGGGCACGGGCAAGGAGCTCGCGGCCCGCTCGCTCCACGACGCCTCCGCGCGAGCGAAGGGCGCCTTCGAAGTCATCGACTGCGGGGCGATGCCCCCGACGCTCATCGAGGCCGAGCTCTTCGGCTACGAGCGCGGCGCCTTCACAGGGGCCCGCGGCGAGCACGCCGGCGCCTTCGAACGCGCCGACGGAGGCACGGTGTTTCTCGACGAGCTCGGCGAGCTGCCGCTGGAGCTCCAACCGAAGCTCCTGCGCGTGCTCGGGGAGGGGGAGGTGAAGCGCCTCGGCGCCTCGCAGACGCGCAAGGTGGACGTGCGCATCGTCGCCGCCACCAACCGCGACCTCCGCCGCGAGGTGAACGACAAGCGCTTTCGCCTCGACCTCTACTACCGCCTCGCGGTGGTGCGCGTGCAGATGCCTCCGCTCCGCGAGCGCATCGAAGATCTGCCGCCCCTCGTTGCGCACCTCGTGACCTCCGTCGAGCGCGAGCGCGGCGTGCGCGCGGGCGACGCCCTCGACGACACCTTCTGGACAGCCGTTCGACAGCACCACTGGCCCGGCAACGTGCGCGAGCTCCGCAACTACCTGGAGCAGTGGCTCGTGCTGCGCACGGCGCCGAGCCTGGAGTCCCCCATCGAGGAATCCCGCGACGCGGTGAGCTTCGCCGAGTACATGAGCCTCCCGCTGCGCGAGGCGAAGCAGCAGATCAACGACCGCTTCGAGCGGGAGTACCTCCAGCGCCTCCTCGACGACGCGCGCGGCAACGTGGCCGAAGCGGCGCGCCGCGCGGGCGTCGACCGCGTCACCATCTTCCGAGGCATCCGGCGTTACGGGCTGCGCGAGGAGTGAGCGCGCGGGGAATGTGAAGGGAGCGCCGACGGCGCGCGGTCAGCGGCGGATGATGACGGTGGTGGGCTGCTGCGGCTGCGCCACCACGACGCCCGGCTGCGTGGGCTGGGCGACGACGACGCCGGGCCGTACGGGCTGCGCCACCACGACGGGCTGCCCCGGCTGCGCCACCACGACACCGGGCTGGCCCGGCTGCGCCACGACGACGCCCGGAGGCCCCCCCGGGTGGTGGTGGTGACCGTACACGGGCTGCCCGATGACGACAGGCCCGCCCGGCTGCTGCACCACCACGGGCGCCATGGGCTGCGGCTGCTGCACGACCACGGGCGCCATGGGCTGCGCCACGACGCCAGGCTGCTGCATCACGACGCCGGGCTGCTGCATCACGACGCCGGGCTGCTGCATCATCACCGGCGCCACGGGCTGCGCCACCGGAACCCCCGGCTGCGCCACGGTCGCCCCC
>CALMTT010000167.1 GCA_937872615.1 uncultured Verrucomicrobiaceae bacterium
CATGAAGCGCTGGATCCTCGATGTGATCGAGCAGACGGCTCCTCACGCGGCGGCTTTCAAGCCGAACGCGGCCTACTTTGAGGCACTGGGCTGGCAGGGCGTGAAAATGCTGGAAGAGATCATGGCGGCCATTCCTTCGGACATTCCCACCGTGCTCGATGTGAAGCGTGGGGATATCGGCGAGACGCAGGGTTACTACGCGAAGGCCTGTTTTGATGTGCTGAAGGCGGACGCGGTGACGCTGAATCCCTACATGGGCCGCGACACGCTGGAGCCGTTTTTGAAATACACAGGGAAGGGTATGTACCTGCTCGGCGTGACCTCGAATCCGGGTGCGAAGGACATCGAGCTCCAAAAGAGCGGCGAGCGGCACATTTACGAACTCGTGGCCGACATGACTCAAGGGCAGGCCGAGGCCGGTTTGGTGGTCGGTTTGACCAATGCAGCACCGGATGTGCTTTCCCGCATTCCTGACGTGCCGCTGCTGATCCCCGGCCTCGGTGCTCAAGGGGGCGATTTGGCGGCTTTGAAGGGCTGTGGCCGTCAGGCTCCGCTGCTGGTGAATGTTTCCCGCGGCATCCTCTATCAAGACGAGGACAAGACCTTCGCCGAGCGGGCAGAAATGTGGAAGCGCCGCATCCAGGAGGCGCTTTGAGAATCGTTCGCGTTCCGCGTGGGATTCGCAGTTGCCAGCCAGAAGCCAGCGGCATACTATCGCCCGCTCCCAACCGGTAAGATTTTAATCCTCGTTAACCATGTCCTTCGCCCGTCATTTCCTCTTTCTGCTCACCTCCCTGGTTCTCGTGTCCTGCGGACACCAAGCTGATTTGAAATACCCGACCGTCCAGCAGGCCGATGACATGGATGTGAGATGGGGACTGGAGCGTCGCAAGGCCCGCGGCGGTCCGAAGCAGTTCTTCCAGTCCCGCTCCACCGCTGCGGCTGCGGCTGGTTTCTCTGAAGATGCTCCTGCTGCAGCCGCACCCGCCGCTGCTGCTCCCGCGGCACCTGCCGCACCCGCCGCCCCAGCTCCGGCTGCGCCCCAGCCTTCCGTCAATGTGCCAGCGAACCTACGCTAAGCAGGCCCGGGAAATGCTGCTGAGCCTGGCTGTTGACCGCCATTCCATCTACCCTGAACGCTTGTGAAGACACCGCTACTCTCCTGCCTCCTGCTCCTCCTTCTGGCCTACGGCCCCGCTGCGGCTCAGACCCTTCCGGTGCCATCCAGTGTGCAGCCTTCGGTGCCTTCCACGGTTCAGCCGACGGCTCCACCGACCTCGGTGCCGACGCAGGAGGATCTGGATAAGTTGGCCGCTCAAGCCCAGAAGGCCGTTTTTGATGCCGCCTCAAAGGGCGGGGCAGGTGAGGCCGCCTCCAATGGAGGTCCGATGAGGCTGCCACAAGGCGTCACCCAGATGCCGGCAGCCGGCGCGCCTGCAGCCCGGATCACCACTCGTAGCGGCGGAGGCACTTTCACCACCCCTGCTGCCACCTTGCCCCGGCAGGACGATCCGGCCTTGTGGTCACGTGATTCGGTGCACAAGCTGGCGATTATGGACATCTCATTCGGCTCCACCACGGAGTCCGTCGTGATCGAATTGTTCCCCAACGATGCACCGCAGACCGTGGCGAACTTTATCGACCTCTGCGAGAGCAAGTTCTACGATGGACTGGCCTTTCACCGCGCGATCCAAAACTTCCTCGTGCAGACAGGCGATCCGCTTACTTCGGATGAGGACAAGCGTGACCAATGGGGCACCGGTGGTGAAGACCGCAGCGTTCCGGCCGAGATCAAACGCCCTCACCGCACCGGAGCCGTCGCGATGGCACGTCGTGGTGACAGCGTGAACCCTTCCCGCAAGTCGAATGGTTCCCAGTTTTATATCTCGCTGGGGAACTACGGCTCGCTCGATGGCAAGTACACGGTGTTTGGCCAGGTGGTGTCTGGCATGGATGTGCTCCAGCACATCGCGAAGATGCCTGTGGACAGCAACGACTGTCCAGTTGCCCGCATTGAGGTGGATTCCATCCGTGTGGTGGACCAAAAAGGCCCGATGAGCACGCTCAGTGGCGAAGGTGACAAGCGCCGTTTCCGCACTGGAGGCTCACGCAGCATGGTGGGCCGTGTTTTGGACCGCGTTTGGTAAAGCCGGACAGCAGTCGCTAGCTAACGTCAGGGCACGATTTCGACCGGAGTGCCCACGGAGACCTCTTGGAAGAATTTTTCCGCCATGTGGCCGGGCAGACGAATGCAACCGTGTGAGGCCGGATAGCCGGGCAAATAGCCTTGGTGCATGCCCACGCCGTTGTAGATCCGCATGAAGTAAAACATCTTCGCTCCATCGAACTTCGCTCCGGGAGGGCGCGGGTCTTTGCGGTTGTCGATGTTCGTGGCGAGGATGTTGCCTTGGGAGTCGATGTAGTCCCCGTAGATCGACGACAGGTGGTCGATGTCCTTTTCCATGATTCGGTAGCGTCCAGGACGTGTATCGTAGCCCTCGGAACCTGAGGAAATGGGTGACCCACCCGCTAGCTGGCCGCCTTTGAACAGGTACACCATCTGCTCGCTCAGGGAGATCAGGATCGAGGGCTTGCCACGAACCTCATCGGCGTTCCAGAAGGAACCATCATGGTCCAAACGTAGCAGGCGCTTCACCTTGCCCGTCACGAAGCGTGTGGCGCGGGGAATCTCCCCGGTCACCACGCGGTGGGCAAACCGGAATCCGTTGGTGCCGGCACTTTGCATCGTCGTCCCGGCTGACTGCATCGTGTTGCAGTGCGAAAGGGCCAGCATCGCAGTTGGGCAGAGCAGGAGGGAAACGCTTCGACGGAGCATGGGCGTTTTTTTTGCCTGCCCGTCGGGGGTGTGCAAGCACTAGCTGGGGTTTAAAGGCTGACTTTGCTTAATTTTAATAATATTTAACTAAATCATTGTCATCTTCACAAGTTTTAATATACTGGATATAATTTCCAAAATCATGCCAACATCTCCTTCCAGCATTCAGGCCCGGCTCAGGCTCGCCTGTGTCCTCACGGTGCTCCTGTTCTGCATCCGTTATGCCCGTGGGCAGGCCCCGACGCTTCAGCCAGCCATCCAACCTCCGTCGGCAGAGCAGGAATCAGCTTCCACAGCGGCCTATAAACCCCTCGGAGAAGGTGCCTCGATCAAGGTCAATTTCCCCAGTGCACCGATCCAGGCCATCATTCCATTCTATCAGGAGCTCACCGGGCGGAAATTGATCCTCGACTCAAACCTCGCCGGCAATCCGCTGCGCATCATCTCACCGCACCTGCTCACCCGCGAGCAGGCCATTGCTTACATCGAGTCCACGTTGCTGCTCAACGGCTACACCTTCATCCACATGGACGCCACCACGTCCAAGCTCATCAACCACGGGGCGAATGCGAATGTCCCCGCCGCCGGTCTGCCCGTTTACAACACGCTCTCCGAACTGCCTGTTACCGAGGAGATCTGCCATTTCGTGCTGCCTTTGCAGTATGTGACCGCCAGCGATGCGGCGAAGGCCTTCACCGAGGTGATCAAGCCGCACACCTATGGTGCCCTGATGCCTGTGGCGAACGACACCGCCCTCCTTATCACCGAGAACAGCACCACGATCCGCAGCATCGTCCGCATCGCTCAGATCATCGATGTGCCTCCGGCACAGACGGCGAATGAGACGATCAAACTGCAGCGTGCCGATGTCGAAATCGTAGCGGAAATCATCAACGAGATGTTTGAGGAGGACGAGGATGGTGGCTCGAATCAGCCTGCCCCCACCGCACCGGCACCAGCCATTGCGGCACCTCGTGGTCAATTGCCGGCCGGCACGGCCACTCCAGTCAATACGGCCACCAGCACCTCCAGCAGCGATCGTGGAGCCATCAAAGTGAAGGTCATTCCCTACCGACGCACGAACGAGCTCATCGTCCGCGCACGTCCGGTGGACATCGCCTATATCCGAGGCCTCGTCGAGAAGCTCGACAAGCAGGACGATGGCGACACGTTTCGCAAATTCCGCCTCAATTACCTCAGCGTCTCCGACTTCCTCGCCTCTGCCCGCGACACACTGGCTCGTGACACCGACATTCAGAGCGAAAGCGGCGGCGCGAGCTCCGGTGGTGGGCGTCGTGACGGCCGCAGCCGCCAGACGGTGGGCCGCAGCAATGACACCGCTGCCAATGCACCGACCGACAACTCGCGTTCGGGTCTCAACAACAACGGTTTCAACTCCGGCTTCGGCACGGGCGGGATGGGCACCGGGAATGCCAACCGCTCGCTGCTCGATGATCCTGAGGGCGTCGGTGCGCCGGAGTCCATCATCGTCGGCAAGACGCTGCTTATCGCCGATCCGCAATCGAACAGCCTCATCGTCTCGGGTTCACCAGAGCACATTCAGCGCATCGAGCAGCTCCTTGAGGAAATGGACACACGTCCGCAGCAGATCTACATCTCCGCCATCATCGGCCAGCTCAACCTAGGCACCGAGTTCAACTACGGCTTCGACTTCCTCCGCCTGCTCGATGATTTCAGCATGCGTGACGCCGCCTCCGCCGCCGCGGGCGTCGCCGCCACCGGCACCATCGCCTTCCCGGCCAATTTCAAAGAGTTCGCCTACAACAAGCTCAACTTCTACGGCCAGGTCGGGCCGCTCGGCGATTACATCAAGCTCGTGGATGGCAACCGGAACTTCAAAGTGCTCGCCACACCCAGCGTGTATGCCAAAAACGCCTCGAAGGCCGTCATCCAGAGCGGTCAAAAGATCGCCGTTCCCGCCTCCATCCTCAGCAATGGGGCCTTTGCCGGCGGCGTGGCCAGCAACAGTGTCAGCGTCGAATATCGTGATGTGCTGCTGAAGCTCGAAGTCATCCCGCTCATCAATTCCGATGACGAGGTCACGCTGCGGATTGCCCAGATCAATGACAACATCGTCGGCACCCAGAATATCTCCGGCAACACTGTGCCGACCATCGGCACGCAGGAGCTCGTCACCGAGGTGGCGGTGAAGGATGGTGCCAGCGTCGTGCTCGGCGGCCTCATCACCGAGCGTGTGAACGACAGCGCCCGTGGAGGCATCTTCCTGCGCCGCATCCCCATCGTGAAGCACCTGTTCGGTGCCACGGAAAAGTCCAGCACTCGGGAGGAACTGCTCATCTTCATCCAGCCGCACATCATGAAGTCCACCGACAGCCTCGATGGCCCCAACCGCATCGAAAACGGCCGCTCGAATCTTTACGAAGAGGCGCTCGAGTTCAGCAGCCCGCGTCTGCAAAACATTCCCAAAGCCGTTCCATATCGCGGTGGGAAGTGAGGTGGCAGGTCACTTCGTGTGCAGCTTCGCTTTTGAGCCTCCGCCCTTCCAGATGTTCCATTTGGGATCGGCGTATTGGTCGAAGAAGGCATCGAGCTGCTTCGCGAGATCGGCTCGAATCACATCCGTTCCCGGCTGGCCGTATTGATTGAGGCGTTCCTGCGGATCGGCCTGCATGTCGTAGAGCTCGAAAGGTCCGTTCGGATGCCTTGAGACGAATTTCCAACGCTCCGTGCGGATCGCCCGTGTGGTTTCCATCTCGTAAAAGATCGTGTTGTCCCAGTTTTCGAGTTTTTGACCTCGCAAAGCCAGCGAGAAGTCGCGCCCGGGTGACTTCGGGCTCTTCGGCATCGGCTGGCCGAGGTAGGCGAGCACGCTCGGCATGAAGTCGTAATTGCTCACGAGGGCATCACAGGTCTGCGCGGCACCAATTTGCCCAGGATGACGGAAAATGAGCGGAATCTGCATCATGAGCTCATGGGCACCGGTGGGCACAAAATGGTCGCCCATGCCCCACATGCCGTTTTGACCGCCCATCCAGCCCTGGTCGCTCGAATAGACGACGAGCGTGTTTTCATCGACTCCGTTCGCTTTGAGCGCCGCGAGGATTTCCCCCACACCATCGTCCACGCCGCTGCATTCGGCGGCCATGCGACGACGGCCTGCATCGGTGTTGTGGAACTGCTTGTTGGCATGCTGCCACGGATGCATCGCATCGCGGGGAAAGGAGTGCAGCGGCTTGTCGGCGTAGTATTCGGCATGCCGGTTGCGGGCCGGCTGGGTCATGAGCTTGCCGAGCGAGTAGGGCCCATTGTAGGCGAGGTAGAGGAAGAAGGGCCGGTCCTTGTTCTGCTGGATGAATTCGATGCCTTTTCGTGTCCAAAGATCCGTCGTGTAGCCTGGCTCGACGCGGAGTTGGCCGTTTTCGATGACTCTTTGATCATAAAACTCCTGCGTGCTGCCGTCCGGCTTCGTCGTCCAAGTCGTGAAGCCCTCGCTGGGTGTCATGTTCGCGCCGAGGTGCCATTTACCGCTCAGTCCGCAGGTGTAGCCCGCATTGCGGAGGACCTCGCCGAGCGAGGTGAACTCCCCCAGCGTGTTGTAAGCCTCCGGCCCCATCATGAACTTCGGGTCGAGAAAGGAATGCACACCATGCTGGGAGGGAATGAGACCGGTCAAAAACGTCGCTCGCGTGGGCGAGCAGACGGGATTGCTGCTCAGGGCCCGGGTGAAGCGGATGCCCTCGGCGGCCATGCGGTCGATGTGCGGCGTGCGGATGTCCGGGTTGCCGTAGCAGCCGAGCGTCCAGGCACCTTGATTGTCCGTGAGGATGAAGACGAGGTTCACCGGTTTCGCGGCAGCGGAGGCCAAAGCGAAACCGAGGAGGGCAAAAAGCAGGCGCATGCCCTGCAAACGGCCGGAACGGAGGCGATTTGGCTGCTTTTCGAGGGCTGAACATCCTGAAATAGGAATAATTAACTAGAATTTCTATAAGCAGAACCTTAACTTTCCCTCACGTCGTGCTCTCGGGGGCACGGCTCCCCCTGCTTTACCTCATGTCATCGGCCCACGAATCCGAAGCACCCCCCAAATGCATCCGCATCGCGCCTTGGCGCGGTCCGCTGCATTTCCTGCTGCTGATCTCGTCGGCCACGGTGGCGGTCTGTTTGCTGCTCACCTACATCCTGCTGGTGGCGCTTACCTTCGTGTGGATCGGTGTGGAGTTGCACGCCATCACGAAGACCATGGCCATCAACGGGGTCATGCATTGGAACCTCATCAAGGACTGGCTGCTCTTTCTCGCGCTCGGTGTCACGTGGGTGTTCATGCTGCGCCCGCTGCGGCCGAGGCCGCCATCTACGCGGGTGGCGCTCCAGGTGATGCAGGGCACGCAGCCGCAGCTTTTTGAGATCATCCACACGCTTTGCTGGCATCTCAAAATGCCGCCCCCGGCCCAGGTGTGGCTCGACACGACCATCTCCGTGCGTTCGACGATGAAAGGCGGCCTGAATGGCATCCTCTCCGGCGAAACCGTGATGCACATCGGCATGCCGGTGATCTCCGTGGTCTCCGCGCGGGAGCTCGGCGGTCTGCTCGCACGCGAGCTAGGCTACGGCGCTGGAGGTCTGGGCACCTTGTTTGTGCACACGGTGCGTGAGATGAACCTGTGGTTCTACCGCGCCGTCTTGGAACGTGACCCATGGGAGCTCGATCTGCGCAAAGCACCCAAGCGCGAGACGCAGTGGCACAAGGTGGGCCGCTTCATCGTGCGTGGATGGATGTGGATCGCCAAGGTGCCCTTCATGCTCATCGCTCTCGTCGCCCGCAGTGCCAGTCTGCTTGCCATCTGGGCCATGGACCGCACCGCGGATGGCTGCGCTGAAAATGTGATCGGCAAGGACGAGTATGCCCGGATGAACCGCAAGCTCTCGCACCTTCGCAAGGCTTGGGAAGCGGCCTCACAGGAAATCGATCGAGGTGTGAAACAGCATCGTATCCCGGAAAACCTCTCGCTGCTGATTTCCCGTCATGTGGCGAAGGCTGTCGCGGACAAATCGGCCGCGAAAGCCGATGGACGACCACCTCAACCCGAGGCCGCCAGTGCTTCCAAACCTCCCGTCGGTGCTGAAATCGTCGCGCATCTCTCGCCCGGCCAGCCTGCGGCTGTGTTGATGAGGCAATTCGTCGATCTCTCGCGCCAGGTGACGTATTTCTACTACCAGCACGAACTGGGCATCAATCTCGTCGAGCACCGCCTTGTGGCCGACGAGGAGGTCATTCATCAAAACCGGCGTGATGAAGCCTCGCTCGTGGCCATTCGCCGCTACTTCCACGGCCTCGCGCATCCTGAGCGGTGCCTCTGCGGCCTCGGAGCCACGCCGGTGGTCTCGCCGGGACGAGTGGAGTTGCAGCGCACCATCCTCACCATTCGTGATGAGGTCATTCAATGGGGCCCGCAGCTCAAAGTCGCCTTGCAGGAATGGAACATCGCCTGGCAGCGGCGTCGTGATCTCGAGGCCGCCGCAGTGCTCAGCCTCGCGGGCTTCACCGTTTCACGCCTCCAGTTTGGCACCGAGGACGTGAGCCCCGGCGCCTTGCGAGCCGAGGCCGCGCGTCAGCGCATGGTCATGGAGCACATGGAAGGCCCGCTCGTCGAGAAGGAGATCATGCTCGAAAGCCGCTTCGCCTCGGCGCTCGGCCTGCTGTGGTGGTCAGAGCCTGCTCAGCTCGACGAATTCCTCCAGTTCCGCCGGCGAGACCTGCCCGGCTGGGTGGCTGTTTATGAGGCGATGGCCGGTGCGCTGCCTTCCTTCCGCGAACTGCTGACGACCTTCTTTGCCTTCCAGACACTCGGCGCGAAGTTTGCGAACGTCGATGACCCCAGCGCCCTCCTCGCCGCGTTGCAAACGGTGGTGCCGAAGATGCTCAACCTCGTGCGGCAGATCATCTCCACCATGGACGGCGCGATGTTTCCCTTCACCGAAAGCGGCATGCCGGTGGCCTTGAATGATTACCTGCTGCCCAAGCCGCTGCCGCAGATGCCGAGCGTCTCCGTCGAATCCACCGATGCGAACAACTTGAAGGGCACCGCGCTCAAAATGGCCTCCGATGCCTCCGACTGCATCGCGCCGTATGTTGATGCCTTCCTCGAATTGTATCACCGCGCCTTTGGCTGGCTCTGCGAGGCCGCGGAGCGTGTCGAGATTCATTTCCTTGGCCCGCTCACCATGGGCTCAAACACCGAGGTGCTGCTGCCCGAGGAATTCACCACGCAAAAGATCGGCATGAAGAAGGGCAATCCCAACGAGATCACCGCGTGGCGTCAGGGGCAGCAAAAGGCCACCGCGTGATCAGCGCTTCACCACTTCGCTGCCTTCCTTCACACTGTCTGGCGGGTGCAAAAGCACTTCATCACCTGCTTTGATGCCGCCGAGGACTTGAGTGAGCTTTCCATCCGTGCGTCCGGCCTCGACGGTCACGGTGCGGGCCTTGCCCTGATCAAAGAGAAAGGTCTTCCACTCGCTGCCTTCGCGGAAAAGAGCACCCGCGGGCACCAGCAGGGTCTCATCGCTATGCCAGACGGCCACTCGCACCTCCACGCGGAAACGGTCACCGAGTGCTTTGAGGGCAGGGGAGTCCTTCGCGAAGTCACTCAGCACCAGCACACGCTGTTCCTCGACACCAAGAGCAGAGACTTTGGTGAAGGCCGCTGGCTCGATCCGGCGCACGCGGGCGGGCACCGGTGCACCACCCCATTGCTCCACCATCACTTCAGCACCTGTTTGGATGTTCACCGCATCGCGAGAAAGGATCTCCGCCTCGACTTCGAGGTCGGTAGGATCACCGAGTTCGATGATCGGTGCGCCCGGAGAAACGATGGTGGCGCTTTCTTGCTGCACACGCAGCACCACGCCGCTCACCGGTGCCTTCAATTCGATCACCGAGCCGCCGCTCTCCGGCTTTTCGAGCTGAAGCAGGGCCGCCTTCGCTTGAGCCAGTTCAAACTCCGCCACTTGCAGCGCAAATTCCGCCGAACGCACCTCGCGGGCCTTCATCTCCGCCTCGCGTTCGAAGGTATCGCGATCCGTGTCGCTGATCGTGCCCTTCTCCGTGTTGTTCTTGATGCGATCCCAATTCGTCTGCGCGTATTTCAGACCGGTGCGTGTCATCTCAAGCGCCTCCTGCGCACGGTTTTGCGTCGCTGCGCCAGCATTCACACGAGCCAGCGCCTGCGCCTTCGAGCGGGCGTCCAGCAGCGGAGCCATCACCGGTTCGATCCGCGTGAGGATCGTTTCGCCAGCCTTCACCGCGTCACCCGGCTTCAAAGTCACCCGCTGCATGCTTCCAGCCACCGGCGCGGCCACGATGTAGCGATTGCGGATGCGCGTTTTGCCTTCCTCACTCACGAAAACGGTCAGCGGGCCCGGTTTCACCACACCCACCTCCACCTCGACTGGTCGCGGG
>CALMTT010000168.1 GCA_937872615.1 uncultured Verrucomicrobiaceae bacterium
CACACCCGAGCAAGGCTGGACCCCGGCGGCCTATGACGCGAAGGTCAAAAACCTCGCCAGCGTCATCAACGCCCTTCACGATAGCACCGGCCCCGACCTTCTCGGCCTCTGCGAGGTCGAAAACGAGTCTGTCATCCGCGATCTCATCAAGGCCACCGGCCGCAGCGACCTTCAAATTGCCCACATCGACAGCGAGGACCTCCGCGGCATCGACTGCACGCTGCTCTACTCCGACAAACTCTTCCGCAAGCCCGCCAAACCCGAAATGAAGGGTCACACCGTGCATCTCCGCTATGCCACGCGTGACATCTTCGAGGTCCGCCTCCGCCTGAAGGGCAGCGGCACGTCGCCCGAGCTCATCGTGCTCGTCAATCACTGGCCCTCACGCAAAAACGGCCAGTATGAGACCGAGCCGCTGCGCATCACCGCCGCCGAGCACACAGGACGCCTCGTGGATGCCTACCTCAAATACTCGAAGCAGGAGTATCTCACCGCGAAACCGCCCTTCACGCTCGACCAACTCAAGGCCCGCTGGAACCGCAACGTGCTCCTGATGGGCGATTTCAACGACGAACCTTGGTCCCGCAGCATCATGGACTACCTGCAAGCCTCCAAAGACCTCGATCATGTCGAGGAGGACATGAAGGGCGCAGCGGGTGGAAAGCCACCCACGGCCGAAAACTACCTCAAACGTTCCGCCTACCTCTTCAACGCCATGTGGCCGCAAACCGCTATTCCGGATCGCGGCACCCATTTCTTCTCGGGAGCCACCAATTCGATGAACCTGCTCGACCAGTTCATCATCACCCGCGGCCTCGTTTATGGCGTCCAGGGCCTCAAATTCGAGCCCGCCAGTGTCAGCATCTTCAACAAAGCCCCCGCTGCGGATGCCCGCGGTCGCCCCGCGAACTTCGACCGCGAAAAACTCACCGGCAGCAGCGATCACCTGCCCATCACGGCACGGATCACGATCTTGTGAGCAGGCATCAGGCCTGCGTCAGCACCTGCACCGCATTGCGCAGGAGCGTGAGACCGGCTTCCTGGCTCTTTTCCGGGTGGAATTGCACCGCGACGAGATTTTTCCGCGCGATGCCGCTGATGAAGCTGGTGCCGTAATCGGTGCGGCACAGCGCCAGTGACTCATCCTGCACCTCCGGGTAGTAAGAGTGCACAAAATAGACGTGCGTGGGATTCGGCAGCCCGGCCCACACCGCAGCGTGCTCAGGCGCCCACTGCGCGACGTTCCAGCCCATGTGGGGGATTTTTAGCCCGCTGGCGGCATCGAATTTCCTCACGCTGCCCTTGGCGACCGCGAGACCTTCCACGCCGGGGCATTCCTCGCTGCTTTCAAACAGCAACTGATAGCCCAGGCAGATGCCGAGGTAGGGTTTGCCAGCGGCGAGCCAGTCTTTGAGCGGCTGCCAAAGGTTCCGTTCCTTCAAAATCCGCACCGAATCGCCGAAGGCACCCTGGCCGGGGAAAACGAGCACATCAATGCCGTCGAAGTCCGAAGGCGTCGTGACGAGGTCCGCGTGGGTTTGGATGGCGTCAAAGGCGTTCAGCACGCTGCGCAGGTTCCCCGCGCCGTAATCAAGCACTCCCAGTTTCATCATCAGAGAACGTCCTTGGTGCTGGGGATGCCGGTGACACGGGGATCGAGACGCGTGGCGGCGTCCATCGCCCGGGCGAGACCTTTGAAGATGGCCTCGGCCATGTGGTGCGCATCGCGTCCGCGGCGGATCTCGACGTGGAGCGTGGCCAGCAGGCTGGAGGAAAAGGCACGGAGGAATTCCTCCACGAGCTGGTAGCTGAAGCGGTTCACCCCACCGATGGCCTCCACACGCTCCGGAGCGTGGTAGCTCAGGAACGAGCGGCCGCTGAGGTCGATGGCCACCTCGGCCAGCGTTTCATCCATCGGCAGCAGGAAGAAGCCGTAGCGGGTGATGCCCGCCTTGTTCCCCAGCGCCTCGCGGAAGCACTGGCCCAGCACGATGCCGGTGTCCTCCACCGTGTGGTGATAGTCCACCTCGATGTCTCCCACGACCTTCACGGTGAGGTCAAACAGGCCGTGCTTCGTGAAAAGCGTGAGCATGTGGTCAAAAAACGGGACACCCGTGTCGATCCGCGCCTTGCCGGAGCCATCGACATTCAATTCGATGGCAATATCCGTCTCGGCGGTCTTGCGGGTGATCTTGGCGGTGCGGTCCTGGCTCATGAGCGGGCGAACAAACACTCACATCGCCCTCCCGACAACCATCTTCTGCCCATGCCGGCCTCGTGTTGGACGCCACACGGAAAATGCGTGCTGGACAATCCGGCGCGTTTTCCCATAAAGTCCGCCCTCTTTTTCCGGCATGCGCATCGTCTCCAAAGTCCTCTGGACCCTCGCCTTCATCGCCGCCACCTTCATCTGGATGGTGCTCTTCGAGCACGGTTTCAGCGTGAAGGGGCTCACGGTTGGCACCCAGCAGGAATTGCAGGCCATCGGCGGATGGTTCTCCGGAAAAAAATGACCTTCCAAAAACACTACGACCTCTCTCGCACGGGATTATGATCATCAAGGACACCGACCTCGACCCGAAGTACCAAAACCTCTGGAAACGCGCCCTCGCTTCTGCCGACCAGAAGAACTGGGACTACGTCATTAATTTGGTGCTTCCCATTGTGAAGGAGAATCTGGGCTTCATGCAGGGCCGCATGCTCCTGCGCACCGCGGAAGGCGAAAAGGTCAATGCCGGTGGCAAGAAATTCAGCCTTGGCGGCCTCAGCCTCGGTGGCGGCCTCTTCAAATCCGGCAGCAAGGAGCCGGCGGATGTCATCGCGGAGATGGAGGAGAATGTCTTCCAGAAGGACCCCTTCAACATGGGAGCCAATACCCAGCTCTATGATCTGGCGATGAAGCTGCACTTCCCGGATCTGGCCGCCTTTGCCCTCGAAACGATCCGCATGGGCCATCCCGAGAACACGAAGAACATGCACAAGCTCGCCGACCACTACATGGCGCACGACGAGCCGCAGAAGGCCAGCGATGTGTATCGCGCCATCTTGAAGGTCGATCCTCGTGACATCGCTGCGAACAAGGGCGAGAAGGATGCCGCCGCCAAGACCTCGATCAAGACGCAGGGCTGGTCGCAGGAAGGTGACTTCCGCAAGGCCATGAAGGACAGCGGCGAGGCCGCCAAGCTCGAAAAGCTCAACAAGCAGGGCATGACGCAGGAGGAGATGGAGCAGTTCCTCGCCGAGACCATCGAGCAATACAACGCGGACCAGACCAACATCCTCGTCGTGAAGCGCATGGCCGACCTCTACGAGCGCCTCGACGACATGGAAACGGATGCCGTTGGCGTGCACGTTGCCGCCATGGAGGAAGGTGCTGGTGGTATTGCTCATGCGAATGCTCCTCAGGCCTTGGAGTTGCTGGGATAGGCGCCCGATAGCAGCGCGCCAGCGCCTGGCACCACGCCAGCTCGGAACGAAGCGCCGCGTCGCTGTGATAGCCATGACGGTGCACGCGCAGCGCCACGCGTCGCCCGTCGCGCAGGTGGACCGCATACAC
>CALMTT010000169.1 GCA_937872615.1 uncultured Verrucomicrobiaceae bacterium
GGGAGCATCTCCTACAAGGATCGTCGCTGGACGAAAACCGTGCTCCTCGGCCTGCTGAGCGATGCGCGGCATGACTTCCGCTGGTGTGCTCGAAACAACCGCCTGCCGGAATTCCTCCACGCCTTGCGCATTCGCTGGAATCAGCGTCTCGGCAAGTTTGCCGGCTTTCAATCAGCTTGAGGCTTCGAGCGCCTTGCGCAGCTCCGCGGGCTTCACCGGTGCCGGCACGATCACATCGGCCGCCGGATGGCTCACAGGGTCCGTTTGACCGTGAATGACGATCACGCGTGCCTGCAAGGCCAGGCCACGAATCTCCTTCACGACCTCCGCCGGAGCCTCGTGCGCATCGATCACGAGGAACGAGGCTTCACTGAGCCTCGCGTGAGCTTTGAGCTCGTCACCCGAGCTGACACTCTCGACCACTGCACCCGCCTTCTCGATCACTCGCGTGGCCAGCATGCGGGTCATCGAGTCATCGGTCCAAACCAGCGCGAGAGGTCCGGTCATCTCTTTGGGATGCCGGAAGGCCTCGACGGGCACCTCGACATGGAAGGTGCTGCCCTGCCCAGGCTTCGACTCGGCCCAGATCCGGGCCTTCATCGCATCACACAGCCGTTTGCATAGCGCCAGGCCCATGCCAGTGCCGCCGTGACGTCGCGTGGTGCCGCCATCGGCTTGAAACAAAGGCTCAAACAACCGCTCCAGATGATGCCCGGCCATGCCGATGCCGGTGTCCTGCACCTCAAAGTGCAGTATGCCACCTCCCGCTTCGTGCACATTCGCCTTCACGCGGATCTCCACGCCCCCTGCGTCGGTAAATTTGATCGCATTGGCAAACAGTTGGGACAGCACCTGGCGGATCAATGCCGCCTTCGCGGTGAACAGCGGCGGACTGCCCTCGGCGATGCGATGCACCACATCGAGGCCCTTTTCTCGCAAAGCAGGCTCATGGGCCCGGCGAAGCTCTTGCAGCAGCGTGTCGAGGTTTGTCTCCTCCGACTTCACCTCCGAGCGACGGCCGTCGAGCTGGGTGAATTCGAGAATACTGGTCAGCGTGGCGAGCAGCGATTCACCTGAACGCTGCACCGTGCCCACCATCTCGCGCTGCGACTCATCGAGCTTTGTCTGCGAAAGCATCTCCGACATGCCGAGCACCGCATTCAGCGGCGTGCGCAGCTCATGGCTCATCGCGCCGAGGAAGTCCGCCTTCACCCGCTCGGCCGTCATCGCGGCCTCGTTGGCCTTCATGAGGCTATCGACCGAGCTTTTCAGCCGGCGATGATAGCCGGCCATGCCGTGACCGGCGAGGTAACCGAGAAAAAGCACGCCCAAAGCACTCAGCGAGGCCACGTGACGCAGCCCGGAGCGTTGCAGTTCGAAGTCTTCAAGCGACATGTCCACGCCGGCGGCACCGACCATCC
Organism: uncultured Verrucomicrobiaceae bacterium; assembly: GCA_937872615.1. Lineage (GTDB taxonomy): Bacteria > Verrucomicrobiota > Verrucomicrobiia > Verrucomicrobiales > Verrucomicrobiaceae > Prosthecobacter. The sequence continues at coordinate 1,422 of CALMTT010000169.1, forward strand.
GGCGATTGCCATCAAAGATCGGCGCGTAAGCACTCATGAAGGTGCCCCAGCGGTCCGTGTAGGGCTTCTGGTCCACAATCGGCAGACCGATCTCCATCACGCGCAGCAGCGAAGGACTCGGATGTTCGTAGCGCTCCATCAGGTGTGCCTTGTCATCTTTGCCGTCGTGATCGGCATCACCGGATGGCGTGGTGTCCACCACGAAGCGCACCTGCCCGCCCACCTGCGTGCAGGTGTAGGTGAATTTGATCATGCGCAGCGAGTCGATGCTCTCACGGGCGCTTTCCATGTTTCGCAGGATGCGTTGATAGCCCTCCGATCCCTCCTGCGAGCGATCGCGCAGCGATTGATGCGTCTCGGCATCGACGGAATGCGCCAGCACGCGGGCTGCGCTGAGCAGGTGCTCCTGAATCGTCGAGCGAAGGATGCGGTCCGCCTGCGTGTGCATGTTCCAAACGGAGATCAGCAGCGGCACCACGACGACGGTGAAGGCGATCACACCGACGAGACCCGGATGCCACGAGAGCCAGGGGACTTGATGCGGGGTTGTTGGGGGAGGTTGGGAGCGGGCTTCGGGCACGGGCTAAAGGTCGATGCAGTAGCTTATACACGCATTTCCCGTTTGCCGCCACGTCATGCACCCGCACTTGAGGGGACTGACATCCCCCGTGGACCGATGAACATGCCGCGCTCACCCCGCCATGCGCATCCTCACGCTGTCCAATCTCTACCCGCCCTTCTACGTCGGAGGCTACGAACTCCGCTGCGCCGCCATCACGGAGGCGCTGCGTGCCCGCGGCCATGACGTGCGTGTCCTGACCAGCGATCACGGCCTCGACACCGCACCCGCTCCGGCCCATCAGCCCCACGTGCGCCGCCTGCTGCGCATCCACGGCTACTACGGCAATCCCTGGTTGTCATTGAGCCGCTTGCAGCATCTTGAGATTCACAACAACCAAGTCCTGCGCGATGAGATCGCCGCCTTCAAACCGGATGTCGTGCACGTCTGGTGCATGAACGGCCTCTCGAAGTCGCTCTGCCTCACGCTGCAGCAGCTCGATGTGCGCGTCGTTTACGATGTGAGCGATCACTGGATCCTGCGCAGTCTCAAAGCGGATGTGTGGCTTGACTGGTGGAACCGCCGCGAGGGCTCGCTCGGCTCGCAGGCCCAGCGTCTGCTTTGGACACTCGCCGGACGCCGCAAGCATCTGCAGCCCCTCGCGCCCACGAATCCGGTCAGCGACATCCGCTTTCCGAAGCTCTACTTCACCAGCGCCCGTCTCCGCGAGCTGACCGCACAGCAGGGTTACGATGTCGGCCATGGTGCCGTCATTCACTGCCCGGTGGACACAGAGCACTTCCATGGCACGCCAGTGCTTCGCGAGCCACGTCGATGGCTGTGGGTGGGTCGATTGGCCGAGGACAAAGGCATTCACACGGCCTTGCGAGCTCTCGCTTTGCTCAAAGAAAGCTTCCAAGGCGTGCTCAGCATCTATGGCAAAGGCGATGCAGCCTACGTCGATGGCTTGAAGAAGTTCGCGGCGGAGCATCACCTGCCTGTTTCATGGCACAGCGCCACGCCGGAGCAGATGCCCGAGGTTTACCGCAGCCATGATGCGCTGCTTTTCACCTCCGAATGGGAGGAGCCCTTCGCGCTCACGCCGCTCGAGGCCATGAGCTGCGGCCTGCCGGTCATCGGCACGCTCACCGGAGGCAGCCGCGAGCTCTTCCGCCATGCGGACAATGCCCTCACCTACGACGCGGGCGATGCCGGCCACCTCGCCGAGCGCATCCTGCTGCTGCAAAACGATGCCGAGTTGCGGAACAACATCACCGTGAACGGCCACGAAGAGGTGCGCCGACGCTTCGCCATGCAACCCATCGTCGATCAAGTGGAGGAGTTTCTCAGCGCATGAGCACGCGATTCACCCTCGATGGCAGCGCGAAGCTGGAGCGGCACCTTGAAAAGGTGTGCGACGATGTGCGCCAAGGCGTCAAGGCCCTCATCCCGGCCTCCAAGCTCCAAGGCCTCGCCCTCGCGGGTGGTTACGGCCGCGGTGAAGGCGGTGTGCTGCGCACCGGCGACGGCGACGCGCCCTACAATGACATCGAATTCTTCGTCTTCGTCTCCGGCAGCACCTTTCTCAATGAACGCCGCTTCAAGGCCGCGCTGCATGCGCTGGGCGAGCGCCTCACGCCCGCCGCGGGCGTTGAAGTCGAGTTCAAGATCATCTCCGCCTCGGAACTCGCGAAAGCGGAAACGAGCATGTTTTACTACGACCTCGTCATGGGCCACCGCTGGCTCATCGGGGATGATCATCTGCTGAAAGGCTGTGCGCATCATCGCGATGCCTCACGCATTCCTTTGCGTGAAGTGACGCGATTGCTCTTCAACCGTTGCTCGGGTCTCTTGTTCGCGAAGGAGCGTCTGCAACGCCCGGTCTTCACCGCCGACGATGCCGACTTCGTGGCGCGAAACATCGCCAAGGCTCAGCTCGCCCTCGGCGATGCCATTCTCGCCGCGGAAGGCCGCTATCACTGGAGCTGTCGCGAGCGTCATCTGCGTCTCGATGCCGATGAAGCCGTGCGCCGGCATCACGCGGTGGGCGTGGAGTTCAAACTGCATCCGCATCGCTCCAACGAGAGCCGTGAAACACTCGCCGAACTGCACGCGGAAGTCACCGAGCTCGCCAGCGGCATCTTTTTGAACATCGAGGCACGTCGTCTCGGCCTGCTGTATGCCACACCGGCCGAATACGCGAAGGACCGCATCAACAAATGCCCTGAGCAGCCGCTTTGGAAAAACATCCTCCAGCATCTGCGCACGCCGCACGTGCCGCTCGGAGTGCCGCAGCCGGTCGAAAGGCATCCACGCGAGTCCCTGCTGCACGCTCTCTGCCTCATGCTGTGGGAAAACCTCCTCATCACCCGCGAGCGCATGCTCGCCTACACCACGCTTTGGCAGCGCTTCAACTAGCTCACCGGAATCCATGAACATCCTCGTCATCTATCCATACATCCCGTATCCGATCGATCGCGGCACCTACCAGCGCACCTTTCACCTGCTGCGCGAGCTGGCCCGAGAGCACACCGTGGACCTCATCGCCCTGAGTGAAGGTGGAGAGCGCATGGAGCACCGCGGCGTGCTCATCGACCGCGAGCTGCTGCGCACGCAGAGCGGCGAGATCGCGAAGAAGCTCGTGGAGCTCGAGGCCGAGGCGCACGCGGCCGCCGGCCAGCCGTTCAACCTCGACTCGCCGAAGCAGCTGCAGCAGATCCTGTTCGAGAAGATGCAGCTTCCGGTGATCCGCAAGACGCCGACGGGGCAGCCATCGACCGCAGAAGACGTGCTCGAGGAGCTGGCCGGCGATTACGACCTGCCGCGATTGATCCTGGAGTACCGCGGGCTGGCGAAGCTGAAGTCCACCTACACCGACAAACTGCCGGAGCAGATCGATCCGGCCACCGGCCGCGTGCACACCAGCTACCACCAGGC
>CALMTT010000170.1 GCA_937872615.1 uncultured Verrucomicrobiaceae bacterium
CACCAAAGGCGGGTTCGCCACCAAGGCGGCGGCTCGCAGCCGGTCTCCGTGCTGGCGGACTTCGGGCCGCGTTCGGAGCGTTGCCGTCTGGGAGCGCGGAAAGCACCCGGCTTACCATCTTGGGAATTATCCTGCGCTCCTGCGGGCTGCCGGACAAATACAGTCTCGCGAAGTTTTGCCTGTATCTGAAGAGCAACGGCTTTTACGACGCGGTGAAGAAGGACGTCGAGGCTGGTGGCAAGGAGTTCATGCGCGAACTGAACAATCTATTCGTGAGTCCCGTGCTGCGGGCAGCATTGCTCAAGGCTGATCCTCAACTAGGCAATGCGGATGGGCTGCGCACCCTGCTGACAAAGGAGTTCTCGCAGCCGACGGACATCTCCACGGCGGAATTCTTGCGCATGACTCGGGAAGTGTTGGGCGGCAAAGACGGTCTGCCGCTCACCATCCTAGTGCTGGACGAGGTGCAGATTTACGTCCGGAACAATCTGGAGCGCACCCGTGAGGTTGTGGAGGTCGCGGAAGCGTTGGGCAAGCAACTCGACTCCCGGCTCTTGCTGGTGGGAGCGGGCCAAAGCGCACTGAGTTCCGATGTGCCGGAGTTCAGTTGGATGCGGGCTCGGTTCACAATCTCGGTGGAACTGTCCGATGCGGATGTGGAAAACGTGACGCGACGGGTGCTTCTGGCAAAGCGCCCCGAGAAGATTGAGGCCGTGCGCCAGCTTCTCGCGGCGCACGCCGGGGAGATTGCCCGCCAACTATCCTCCACGGCGATTGCAACGCGCACGGAGGACAAGGACGTTTTGGCGGACGACTATCCCATCCTGCCGGTCCGTCGTCGTTTTTGGGAGCATGTGCTTCGGGCGGTGGACCCAGCCGGCACGAGCGCGATGTTACGAGCCCAGCTCCAAATCATCCACGAAGCGCTCCGTGGCTTGGCTGAGCTGCCATTTGGAACGGTTGTGCCGGCCGATTTCATGTTTGAGCAGTTGCAGGCCGGTATGGTGCAGCAAGGAGTGCTTTTGCGGGAGTTGGAGGAGACCATCCGCAAGCAGGACCGGCTATCTGCCCGACTCTGCGGTCTGATTTTCCTGATTCGCAAACTCCCCCGCACCAGCGGTGCGGACTGCGGGGTGCGTGCAACTGCGGAAATGCTGGCCGACCTTTTGGTCAGCGACCTGGCCAACGATGGCACGAAGCTACGCAAGGACGTGCCCCTCGCGCTCCAGAAACTCGTGGACGAAGGAATCCTGCTGAAAGATGGCGAGGAATATAACCTCCAGACCAAGGAATCGCAGGAGTGGGATAAGGAGTTCCGAAACCGCCAGACGCAGATCGGCAGCAACGAATCGGTGGTGCATCAAAAGCGCGACGCGCTACTGCAAGCGGCTCTGCAAAAGGAAATCAACACGGTGCGGCTGAAACAGGGCGCAAGCAACGAACCCCGCGAACTGGTGCTGCACTTCGCGCCCGAGCCTCCCGACGCCACCGGCCAAAACGTGCCGGTGTGGGTGCGCAACGAGTGGAACGCTTCACAGAAGAACGTGGTGGATGCAGCTCGGGCAGCCGGGACCGACAGCCCGATCCTGTTCGTGTTCGTCCCCAAAGCGTCGGCCCAAGAACTGCGTGAGCAGATCATCCGTGCCGAGGCTGCCCGCGGGACGATTGACGGAAAGGGGGTGCCAAGCACGCGCGAAGGCGAAGAGGCCCGCAGCAGCATGAGCACGCGGTTGAGTGACGCCGAGCGCGCACGAGACCAAATCATCGCCCAAATCGCCAGTGGCGCGAAGGTCTACAAAGGTGGAGGCACTGAGCTGTTCAACCTCACCCTAGCCGAAAAGGTTCGCGATGGCGCGACCGACGCATTGGCTCGACTTTTCCCGCGCTTTGGCGAGGCGGATCACAAGGGGTGGACGAGCGTCATCAACCGCGCCCGTAATGGGGATGACTCACCTCTGCGCGCCGTTGATTTCGACGGGGCAACGGAGCAGCACCCCGTTTGCCGCGAAATCCTGAGCAAAGTGGGCAGCGGAATTGAAGGTCGCGAGCTCCGAAAGCATTTCTCTGCGAGCCCCTACGGCTGGCCACAGGATGCGGTGGACGGCGGCATCATCGCCCTGCACTCCGGCGCACATCTGTTGGCGCGTTACAACAGCCAGGCACTGGCGGTGGGACAGCTCGACCAGAACAAGATTTCCAAGACCGAGTTCCGCACCGAATCCATCATTCTGACCGGACCAGACAAGCTGAAGCTGAGGGGACTGTTCCAGGATGCCGGCATTTCCGCCAAGGCCAGCGACGATTTGGAGGTCAAGTCCAGCGAGTATTTGGCACTGGCGGAGTCGCTGGCCGGTAAAGCCGGGGGCGCGGCTCCGCTGCCGGAACCACCGAAAACGACCCAGTTGATCGACTTGCGCGCCCGGGGGGGTAACGACCGACTTAAGGGGCTGTTGGACCAGGCTGATTTCCTCAAAGCCGAGGTCGCCAAGTGGAAGAAGCAGGCGGATCTCGCGGCCAAACGCGTTCCCGAGTGGGAGAAGTTGCAGAAGTTCCTGAGCGTTGGCACTGGGGTCGGGACGTTGGCTGAGGTGCAGGCGGCTGCAAAGGGTATCCTCGATGGTCGGCTGCTACTCGATAACTCCGACCATGTGCCGCCGATGATCAAACAGGCCGCCCACGCCTTGCGGACGGCGGTGACGGGCGCGCATACCGGTTTCGCCAGCCGACATGCCGAACTGCTCAAGGAACTGGAGGCGAGCGATGCCTGGCAGCGGATCTCCGGGCAGCAGCGAATCAGCATCATGGGTGAGGAAGGCATTTCATCGGTGCCCGATCTGGAAGTTGGCTCGGACGAACAACTCCTGTCGGCTCTCCAGAAAACACCGGTCGCAAGCTGGAACGACAAGACAGCGGCACTCACGGCCCGATTCCAGAACGCGGCGCGCAAGGCGGCGAAGCTCCTCGAACCCGAGACGCAATACGTGACGCTCAAGAGCGATACGCTGCGCACGGAAGCGGAAGTGAAGGCGTGGCTCGCGACGCAGGAAACGACGCTGGTCGCCAAACTGAAGGAAGGGCCGGTGGTGGTGGGATAAATCTCGGAGCGCGATATGCCCATTTCTGAATCACAACTCGAAACGTGGTCGCATCAGGGATCGATCCAGCAATCCAGCACCACCTGTCAGACGATTCGCTCGGCTTTGCTGAGCGAGAAAGCCGCCTACAAGGACAAGAGCTTCGAGGTTTTCCTCCAGGGCTCCTACGGCAACGACACCAACATTTACGCGGAAAGTGATGTAGACACGGTCATCCGGCTCGACTCGATCTACGGATATGACCTGAGCGCCCTTCCCCAGGAGCAGCAAGCAGCCTTCCATCAAGCGACCGGTGGAAGTGCCACTTACACCTTCTCAGAGTTCAAGACGGGCGTGGTAAGCCGCCTGACAAACGCGTTTGACGCGGCCAACGTAACGCCTGGAAACAAGGCCATCAGGATCAAGCCGAATGGCACGCGCCGGAGCGCCGACGTGGTGGCTTGCTATCAATATCGTCGCTACCTCCGCTTCATCAGTCTGAACGATCAAGAGTATGTGCCGGGCGTGATCTTTCCGACAACCTCCAGCGGAACAATCATCAACTACCCGAAGCGTCACTCGGACAATTGCACGACGAAACATCAGGCAACAAACAGTTGGTTCAAGCCGACGGTGCGGATCTTCAAGAACATGCGGAGCAAGCTGGTCGAAGATGGCACACTCGCCAAGGACACTGCGCCCTCCTACTACATTGAAGGAATGCTCTGGAATGTCCCCAAAGACAAGTTCGGCATCAGCTATGGCGACACGTTCTGCAACTGCCTTAACTGGCTTTGCCAAACCGACCGCACCAAGCTGACTTGCGCGAACGAGCAGTATCGGCTGCTCGGCACCACCAACGTGCAATGGTCAGCGGCAAACTGTGACCTGTTCCTGAACGCCTTGGTGCGGCTCTGGAACGAATCCTGAAACATGCACTCCTACGCCAGCGACAGCGCAGATCGGAAGGTGGCCCCTTGGGTCATTGCTGGCTTGGCCGTGGTGGTGGCGTTCGCCTACTCGGCGTTCGTTGCGTGGCGTAAGATTCAGGTGCCGTGGTGGGTGGAAACGCCATCCATCATGTCCGCCTACGGGCTGGTTTACTGGCTCTACAACCTGCATGGGTGGAAGTGGCGGATCGGCCCGCTCCGGCTCTCCGAAATCCCCGACTTCAGCGGCACTTGGTTTGGGGAATTAACATCGAACCACGCAGAGGGAACGAAGGTGTTCGGTATGATGCACCTCCATCAGACATGGTCGAGCCTCTGCGTTGAGTTCGAATTTGAGAAGTCGCGATCCTACTCCGTGATGGCCGCAGTGAACGTGACGCCGGGGCCAACCGAAGGATTGACATTCCAATACACCAATACGCCGCGCCACCACGCGACTGACACGATGAACGCCCACGTGGGGTTCAATCACATTCGGCTCTCACCGGATGCCAAGACGCTGGAGGGCGACTACTTCTCCGGGCGTGGACGACAGACCATCGGCACCATGAAGTTGGTGCGGATTGGCCAGGGACGACTGACGTTCGAGCAAGCGCAGAAGCAATACAAACGGGGCCTCAAGTGACATTCTCGATTAGCACATTCACCGCTCCGTCTGGAGCGTTTGCTGCCGTCGCGGGCTACCGGGCCGGAGAACTTGTCCAAGGATCGTTCGTGCCCGTTTACAACCCGACAGTCCTCAATAAATACACCGGCTCTTACGGAACGGAAAAATCATTCGAGGTCGGCTCCGACGAATGGTCCGCCGCCGTTCGCAAATACTCGACCCGGGTCACATCGTCGGATTTCGACCATTACGGGGAAAAGTTGGTCGATTTGACGAGTTATGTCGTTTCCTTCAACCCACACTGTTCACTTGGCCCCCTGCGTGGCGCGGCCAAGCCGTGTGTGATGGCCGAAGTAATGAGCCGGGGCGCCTGTCAGTATGAGTTCTTCAACTTCCAAGGGAACTCCGTGCAGGCGACGCATCCACGTATCATCGCAGACCTCTCAGAAATCCTGAAAAGGCGTGACCCCGGTGAAGAAGTTTACCGGATCAACGTCACCGACGCTGGGCGTGGTGGAAACGGAATCAACAACCTTGTGTCCTTGCTTGGGGTCGTGAAGGAAAAGAATCCATCGTTTCGGAAACAGAAGTGGGAGCTGGATCTGAATCTTGTTCATGATCAGGTCAGCAAAGCCAGCGTAGCCAACATTGAGCGTGTGCTCAAAGAGCATCCCCAAGGCTTGGATATACGCCTGAATCGCTATCCAGTGCCCAGCTTGATCGTGGAGGATTTCAATCCGGCGCTAGCGTTCAGCCTCGACTGGGATGGGCAGCGTCAGGTTTTCAAGCCATGCGCCGAGCCTGGCAAGTTTCTCTACCAGACAGGAAACGAGGTTCACCTGATCCAAACCGAGAACTCGTATCTCGCCTTTGAAGAACTTTATAGCCGCGCCATCACCGAACATCTGACCACAGCACCTGACCTTAAGCAGGTCGACGTCGTTTGGCAGGAATACCAAGACAAGGATTTAGGATGAGCACCCTCTCCAAAGAACTTCGGAAGCAATTGGAAAGCGTCGTGCTCATGGCACGGGAGGAAGCTGAGCGCGGGGCGGCGGCTGCGCTGGATTCCTACGGTGTCGGCGAGGCCAAGAAGCTCACGCATCTGGACAAGACCGGTGAGGACTTACGGAAGAAGCTCCGCGCTCGTGGGCGACAGGCGGGTGACCTGCGTCGTCCGGATGATTCGCAGGAGGTTGGCCACCTCGTCCAGGAATGTGCGTATGAGCACTGGCACCGGATGCTGTTCGCCCGGTTCCTGGCCGAGAACGGATTATTGATCGAGCCGGAATCGGGCCTCGATGTGGACTTGGACTATTGCGAGGAACAGGCCCGTGAATCGAAGAGCGACAAGTGGGAGGTCGCCGCCGGCTTCGCGCAGCGGATGTTGACGGGTGTGTTCCGTTTGGATGACCCGGTGCTCCAACTGCGGCTCCCTGCCGAGTTCCGCAATCGCCTCACCGCCCTCCTTGCCAGCTTGCCAACGGAGGTCTTCACCGCCAGTGACTCTTTAGGCTGGACCTACCAGTTTTGGCAGACGAAACGGAAGAAAGAGGTGAACGAATCCGGTGTGAAAATCGGGGCGGAGGAACTGTCCCCGGTCACCCAGTTGTTCACCGAAGATTACATGGTGGACTTCCTCTTGGACAACACGCTCGGTGCGTGGCACTTCGGCAAAGTTCTCGCCGCGAATCCCACGCTGGCCGAGATCGCCCAGAGTGAAGACGAACTCCGCCATGCCGTCGCGCTGCCGGGCTGCCCGTGGAACTATCTCCGATTCATCCAAGGCAAAGACGGCAAATGGACTCCTGCCGCTGGCACGTTCGAAGGCTGGCCTAAATCTGCGGCCGCCCTCCGAGCGCTCGACCCCTGCATGGGCAGCGGGCATTTTGTGGTGGCAATTTTTGAGCGCCTGGTGGCCTTGCGCATGGCCGAAGAGAAGCTGGAGGAAGCGGTGGCGGTGGCGGCGGTCATCCGCGACAACCTGTTCGGCTTGGAGATCGACCCGCGCTGCACGCAGATTGGCGCGTTCAACCTGGCGCTGGCCGCGTGGCGGCGCGTAGGACACTGCAAACTCCCGGCGATAAATTTGGCCTGCTCCGGCCTCGCGCCGAACACTCGCGAGAGCGATTGGCTGGCGCTTGCCGGTGACAACGACAAGCTCAAGAACGGCATGGAACGGCTTTACCGCCTGTTTCAAAAGGCGGCGGTGCTAGGCAGCCTCATCAACCCTCGCGCGGGCGAGGGCGATTTGCTGGTGGCCACGTTCCATGAACTCCAGCCGCTGCTGGAGAAGGCGCTGGCGCAAGAAACCAAGGACGACACCGCGCATGAAATGGCAGTAACCGCGCGCGGCCTGGCCAAGGCGGCGGAGATCCTCGCCGGCCAGTTCACGCTCGTCGCCACCAACGTGCCTTACCTCGGACGCGGCAAACAGGACGATGAGTTGAAGGATTATTGCGAACGCGCTCATCCTAAAGCCAAAGCCGATCTTGCCACGTGCTTCGTCGAACGGTCACTGGAGTTTTGCCAACCGAGCGGCAGCATCGCTCTGGTAACGCCCCAGAACTGGTGGTTTCTCTCAAGCTACGCGGACTACCGGAGGCTCGTCTTAGATGAAGAAACATTCCATGTGCTCGCCACGCTTGGCGAAGAAGCATGGCAGAGTTTTGGCGACCGTGGTCCGATGGCGGCACTAATCGCAGCATCAAAAGTCCGTGCGAATCCGAGCCAGCAAGTTTGTGCGATCGATGCCTTGCCGCTCAAACTGATCGACTCAAAAATCGACGAACTTCTCACCGGCGAGCCGATCATCATTGGTCAAGACGAACTCCGCTCGAATCCAGATTCACGCCTAGCGTTCGATTCGATAGATACGAGCAAGCTCTTGGCCAACACATGTGAAAGCTGGCAGGGCTTGGTAACTTCGGACAACCCGCGTTTCATGCTGACGTTTTGGGAAGTCTGGGGTGAAGGTTGGAAGACCTACATAAGCAGCCCAACGAAGACGCGGTTGTATGGCGGTCGGGAGAACGTGATTTATTGGATGGACGGTTCAGGTCCTTTGCACTCGGACGGAAAGGCTCACAATTTTCCACCACCGTCTGCTCTCGGTCGAAAAGGGATACTGCTTTCTCAGGTGAGAAGTCTCTCTGCGACGATTTACACGGGGGAGATTTTTGCCAATGGAAGCTCGCCGGTCATACCAGCGGACGAGAAGATTCTACCCGCCTTGTGGTGCTTTATTTCGACAGCCGAGTATCAGGCCGCCGTTCGGAATGTTGATAAGAAGACGATGGTGACGAATGGCAGCCTTCTAAAAGTAGAGTTCGACCTCGCGCACTGGCAGAAGGTAGCGGCGGAGAAATATCCGCACGGATTGCCGAAGCCGTTTTCCAGCGACCCGACGCAATGGCTGTTCAACGGCCACCCTGCCGGTGCAGACCAGCCGTTGCACGTGGCCGTGGGGCGGTTACTCGGCTACCATTGGCCGCGCCAGACCGGTTCCAGTTTTCCCGATTGCCCGGTGCTCGGTCCAGATGGTCTGGAAAAACACGCCGACAAGGACGGGGTGGTGTGCTTTAGCCAAGTGCGCGACGAACCTCCCGCCGCTGACCGGCTGCGCGCCCTTCTGGCCGATGCCTACGGTGCGGAGTGGAGTCACGCGATGGAGCGCAAGCTCATCGCTGCCACCGGCTCAAAGGCGGACTCGTTGGAAGACTGGTTGCTGAACGATTTCTTCGCACAGCACTGCGACCTCTTCCACAGCCGACCGTTTGTCTGGCACCTCTGGGACGGTCGCAAGGATGGCTTCAACGTGCTGGTGAACTACCACCGGCTCGACCACAAAAAGCTCGAACGCCTCATCCACACCTACCTGGGCGACTGGATACGCCAGCAGGAGGCCGGCGTGCGCGACCGCATCGACGGCGCGCAGCAGCGCCTGGCCGCGGCCCAGGACCTGAAGCGCCGCCTGGAACTC
>CALMTT010000171.1 GCA_937872615.1 uncultured Verrucomicrobiaceae bacterium
AGTTGGTCGACGCATTGAAGCCGCTGTGATCGACCTTCGCGCCAGCCCAGGTGGTGGTGCTCTTGTGGCAGCTCTCGCAGTTGCCGGTCACCGTGGCGTGGATCGTCGTCGCCGGCTTGCCCGTGGCGCCGAGGTAGCTGCCGGTGTGGCAGCTGAAGCAGCCGGTGCTGAGGGTCACGTTGGCGTGCAGCCGGCCGTTGGCCCAGGTGCCGAAGCCGCCCATGCTCAAACCGGTCAAATAGACCCGGCTGGTGTCGATGCGCTCGGTTTTGATCAAATGATCGGTGATGGCTTTCACGCCATGCGGGTTCCAAAGCTCGTTCGGCGGGCATTGCAGGCTGGCGATGACCGCGGGGAACTTTTGCCCGGCGGCGATGAGCTTCGACGGACCATGCTTTTTGAGCAGTTCGAGGTCATTGCCACGCTCGCCACTGCCGTGAAGGAAGATCACGAGAGGCCATTTCTTGCTCGTGTCGGCCTCGTAGCCATCGGGGGAGCTGAGGAGGTAGCTGTAGCTGACCTTGATGACGAAATCGCCGGAGAAGTTCTGCGGCTTTTGCGTGTCGGCAAAGGTGAGCGAGGTGGCGAGGAGGAGGCAGGCGAGCGTTTTGACCATGCCATCCAAACGCGTGCAGCCGCGTTGACTTACGGCTGCCCGGTTTGAGCGAGCACTTTATCACGCAGAGCCTTCGCAAAGGTCACCGCATCCATCGGTGTGGATGGCAAAGCGGGTGTCTCGATGGCCGTACCGAGGGCTTTGAGGCCCCACGACTCTTCCAGACGCTCCGGCATGCTGCCAAGCACATGGAGGAACTTCACGCGATCCCCTTCCGCCCGCAGCCGCTCGGCCATCTTTTCCACCGCACCGGGCACCCGCGGCAGCGTGGCAAAGCGCAGCGTGCGCAGCATCGGCTGGCCGGTGACTTCGTGAGCGATGGAGAGCATCGTGGCGAGAGCGAGCGCGGAGGATTCCTCGCCCGCGGCATACGGCACGAGGATCATCGTGACATCATACGGCATCTGCTTCCCCGCGAGCTCGGTATCGACGTTCGAGCACTCGGCCGCGCCGGATTGGAAGCGATCACGACGCATCGTGTAGCCCATGCTTTCCTCGCCCATCGTCGATTGCAGGTAACCGGGAACAGCTTGCAAGGCATCGCCCTGCTTGAGCACCTCACGCAGGAGGTTCGTGTGCTTTTCGATGCCGCCGAGGCTGATCTCGCGCTTCAAAGCGAGCGCGTATTTGAAGCTGCGATCCTCCTCACGGTTCTTTTTCCACTGCCAGATGCCAAAGCTGGCGATGCCGAGCAGCACGGTGCCCAACGGAAAGATGACGAGCGCGGCTCGGATCCAGCGTCCGGGATCGGAGGAGGCCTGAGGGAGGGAATCGGTCATGAAGAGTGAATGGCTGAATGCACGGCCTGTGCCGCCCGCTGATACGCGCCGCCGCTGCCGAGCGTGGCGACGACGGAGGCCAGATCGGCCTGCAAGGCCTCACGTTGATCTTGGTTCGTCAAAAGATCCGCGGTGGCCTTCGCAAGGGTGTCGGGAGTCAAATCGTGCTGCACGAGCTCTTTTACGACCTCGCGCTTCGCCAGGATGTTGATGATGCCGAGGTGCTTGATGCGCACGACGAGCTTGGCCACGAGGTAGGTCGGCCAGCTCACGTTGTAGATGAGTGTGTAGGGCAGGCCAAAGCAGGCCGCCTCCAGCGTGGCGGTGCCGCTGGCCACCGCGCCGGCCTCGCAGCGCTGCATGAGGTCATACACGGTGCCGACCTCGATCCAGCGTTTTGCCTCCGGCACGCCGAGCGCATCCGCCATCGTGCGCATGTGACCGGCGAGCGTTTCATTCGCCGCCGACACCGCGAACCGCGCCTCGGGCACCGCGAGCCGGATGGCTTGCGAGGCTTGCACCATGATCGGAAACAAACGGCGCACTTCATTGAGGCGACTGCCAGGAAACCAGCCCACGAGTCCCGTCTCGCGCTTCCAATCGCGACGCAACGTCTGCACACGATCGACCATCGGATGGCCGCCAAATTCCGTGCGCAGGCCGCTCTGCTCGTAAAAGGCCTTCTCGAAGGGGAAAATGCAGATCATGAGGTCCAGCACCTTCGCCATGATCTTCACGCGTCCTTTCTTCCAGGCCCAAACCTGCGGGCTGATGTAGTAGATCAGCTTCCCGGTGTAGCCCGAAGCTCGCAGTGACGATGCCACGCGGAGGTTGAAGCCCGGATAATCCACGAAGATGACCGCGTCAGGCCTCTCGGCGAGGATCTGCGCCTCCACCGCCACCTTCTTCTCTTTGAAGTAGCGATAGATTTTCAGCACCTCCCACAGGCCGACGACACCCGCCTTCTCCACCCAGTCCTCGATCCCCTGCCCCGCCACGTCACGCATCTGGCGACCACCGAGACCGCTGACCTGCAGATCAGGCTCCAGCGCCTTCATTTCACGCAACAGACCCGCTGCATGCGTGTCTCCGCTGATTTCTCCGGCAATGATAAACACTCGTGTCATGCGCAACACGGGCGGCGGTCAGAGGAAACAAGACAAAACATCATGGCGGAGACTAGCCGCGCACCTCCCACGGTCAAACCGCATGTCATCCTCAAACAAGCCTGCGCCATGGCAGAGCATCCAAAACCTCGCCAAAGCCCAGTCCGCCACCGCTTTGATCTGCTTCGAGGAATCCGCCGCGCGAGCTCACCCGCTCAAAGAAGGCCTCTTTCTCAAAAAGGTGCTCCGTGCACAGCCCGCAGTAATCGAGCGTGTAGCCTTCCGCCGCCGCGGTGGCCGCTTGATAGGCCGCGAACATCTGCCCGAGCGCATGATCCATGGCCGAGGTCATCACAAGACGCTTGTCCGCATGCAAATTGGCCACGGCACGCCAGTCACGACGAGCAGGCTTCACCACGACGGCATCAAAACCATGCGTGCCGGTCTTCCAGCCCTTGTCGAGAGCCAGCCCCACGCCCCAGCGCTGCCGCAAAGCCTCCCATGCCTCCGCATCATACGGAAACGGGTCCTCGACGAAATCGAGGGCGCGATACACCCGCAGCGGCATGAACTCGACGAACTTCTCAAACGTGAGGCGATCCAGCACGCCGTTGAAATCCACCCGCAGGCGCACGCCCTGCGTTTCGAAGCGTTTGGCGCAGCCTTCGAGGAAGCGCATCGTCTCGCCGTAGTTCGCGAAGCCCTTCGCCTTGATCGCGGCCCAGCCTTCCTCCATCACGCGCTGCATCTGCGGCTCGGTTTCCGCGGCAAAGCTCCACGAGTAATGGCTCCGCGGAATCGTGAGCCCTTCAAACAAGCTCACTCCGGCACGCCGGGCCTCACCATCCACCGCCGCGCATCGCAGCGCCATCTCCGTCACCGGCGTGGTGATGCCTTCCGCCAGCAAACGAAGCTGCTCCTCCACCGGCGCATCGCCAAACTCCGGCCACGGATGCACGCAGCCATAGCCGCCATCCACGCAGATCAGCGCACCGGCGAACACACGCCGCTGCGACACCGCATTGAGCGCCGTGCCGCTCTTCAGCAGGTAGTCGTGGACGTAGATCGGTGGCATGCGGCCCCTTCGCATGAACACGCGATGCGTTCAACGGCACGCATCACGTTTGCCAAAACTCCCTTCCCTGCCACACTCGTGCCCGCATGCAGTCCCTCACTCGCCAGCTCCTCGACAAAACGAACCTCGATGCCACGCAGATCGCCGCCGCCGCGGCGCAGCTCGTCGATCCTGCGGTCGAATCCGTCCTGAAGGCTGATTTCCTGAGGGCTCTGGCGAAGAAGGGTGAGACGCCCGCGGAGATCGCGGCCTTTGTGAACGAGTTCCTGAAGCTCGCCGTCGATCCCGGGCTGGACCGCGCGAGGCTGCCCGGACCGATGCTCGATGTCGTCGGCACCGGCGGCGACCAGCTTCACCTCTTCAATGTGTCCACCACCGCGATGTTCATCCTCGCCGCCGGTGGCGTGTGCGTCACGAAGCATGGCAATCGCGGCATCACATCGAAGGCGGGTGGTGCGGATGTGCTCGAAGCGCTCGGCATCAAGATCGATCTGCCGAAGGAAAAAGTCGTCGCTGGCATCGAGAAGACCGGTTTGGGTTTCTTTTTCGCGCCGCTGTATCATCCGGCCTTCAAAGCCGTTGTCGAAGCTCGCAAACTCCTCGCCGCCGAAGGCCAGCGCAGCATCTTCAACATGCTCGGGCCGCTTTTGAACCCTGGCAGGCCGGATTACCAGCTCATCGGCGTCTTCGATCCGAAGCTGACGCACACGTTTGGCGAGATTTTGGTCCAACTCGGCCGCAAAGGCGCGTGGGTCGTGCATGGCAGCACGGGCGATGGTCGCGGCATGGACGAGCTATCGAGCCTGGGCGTGAATGATATTTGCGAAGTGAAGGCTGGAGAGCTTCGCGATAGCACGCTCGATCCGCAAAAGCTCGGTTTCGCCCCTGCGAAGGTCGAAGAACTCGTCGGTGGTGAAGCCGCGGAGAATGCCATCATCCTCGAAAGCGTGCTCGCAGGCACCATCAAAGGTCCGAAGCGGGACATCGCCGTGCTGAATGCCGCCGCTGGTTTTGTCATCACCGGCATCCGCGATGGCCTCGAAGCCGGAAAAGCCTTTGCCGAGGAGTTGCTCGATCGCGGCGCGGCCCATTCCAAGCTCCGCGAGATGCAGAGCCTGTGCTGAACTCACCTCACAGGCAGCGTCTCCGTGAGCGGAATCTCCTGCCGCAGCGCTTTGCCAATCTGGCCGCTGAGCCAGAGGTAGTGATCGCTCGGCAGTTCAGGCTCCGTGACAAAGCCGAGTGTGCCTTCGGGCACGCGTGAGGCCGTTTTGAAGATCGCCGTGCCTTCGTCCATCTCGTCAAACATCGCGATGTAGAGCATCGTCGCGCCACCGCGGAGGCGTTCGCGGGCCTGATGCCATAGGAACTGCCCGCCTAGCCGCGGCACTTGGTTCAACTTCGCTTCTTTGCCACGCAATTTCATGAGATTGGCCCAGCTAAAGCCGGGATACAGCACCGGCAGGTAGTCCTGGCCGTGCTCGCGACACCACGCGGCATCCGCCACATGCACATCGCCGATGTTTTTCGTCGCCGAGGCCGCATCGTGGTAGCGACCCACGCTCCACGGGCTCAGGATGTCCGCTTTGCGCAGCACCTCGTGCAGCTTCGGATCATTCACCGCATCACGATTCAGCGTGCGCCAGCCCCAGGGGACTCCGGCCATCACGCACAGCTTCCCAAACTCCGGGTTGTCGTGCAAAAAGCGAAGTAGAGCGTGGCTTTCATCGAGCGTGTAATCGCGACCGTCATTGAAGCCGATGCCCCACACCGCAACCACCGGCTTGCCGGCATGCTTTTGATACGCCGCGCTCTCCAGCACCTTCAGCTCGGTGCGCAGGCGCTTCCAATCCTGCATCACCACGCTCTCGAGCTCGCCTGCTCGCATGCCGCTAAGGTCATACATCACGCACCAGGACCTTCCCTCGGCCTCCGCCGCGGCCCGCACGGCCACCAATACCGTGTCAGCATGCTTTCGCGATCTCGCATCGCGCAGCACGCTGCCGAAACGCTGCAAAAACACGCCGTCCAAGCCATGCTCACGCATCCAGGCAAAGTGCCGCCGCACCGTCTTCGGATGCGACGAGCGAAACACCTGCGCCGTGCTGCCGTCCGCGAACTTCAGCGGCGTGTCGATGCGCTCATCCGCATCGAGTTCCGACACATCCGGCCACAGGTCGATGTGGCACTGGCCCTGCTTGTCGAAGCCATAATGCCGCCAGCCCATGCCCTCACCATCCGCCGGCGTCACGAACCACCCTTGGTAGCCGCACATCACCTTCCCAAACAACGAATCGGCCCCGCCCGCCACCTGGCAGGCGAGCACCCAAACGACAAAAATCAGCATGCACGGCTTCATCCTCGCCTTATGAACGGCATTCCGCCTGCCGCCAAGGAGAGAACAGCCCCGCTACGCACGTTCCTCCCCGGCCCATTTACAATTCTCAGTTTTCAGTTCTCAGTTTGCCATCCCTGCCGCCAACGCCGCGAATGAATCTAAACCTCCGCCCCGCCACTCTTACCGCTCTGGATGCTTTCCGTGCTCGAAGAGCCTCGTTGCTCCAAAAGCGGGCATTGCTCTGCGCCCTCGCCATCGCGCTCGCGGCCATCGCGGTCATCGCGCTGCTCGACTTTGCCTGGCTCATGCCGGATGCCGTGCGCCCGTGGTTCACGCTCGCGGCCTACACCGCCGCCATCATCGCCGCGTGGAAGGTCGCGCTGCGTTTCATCTCGCAGGCGAAGGGACTCGAAGGTGCCGCGAAGCTCATCGAAGTCGCCGAGCCCTCGCTGCGCGAGCGAATCCTCTCCGCCGTCGAGCTTTCCGCCGACGGTGAAGTGAAAGACAGCGCCGAGTTCCGCCAGCGTTTGCAAGACGATGTCGCGCAGGCCATCGAAGGCGTCGATTGGGACAAGCGCCTGCCCTCGCGCTCGCTGAAGCCATGGTTCCTCGCCGCGTTTGGTGTCGCCGCCGTCGTCGCAGGATTGTGCTTCGTGCCGATGCTGCATTTCCCCGGCTTCCTCGCCCGCGCCGCCGTGCCGTTCGCGAATTTCGAGCGCCCCGCGTCGCTGAAAATCACCATCGTCGAGCCCGCGCCCGCCTCGACACTCGCGCCGATCGGCAGCGAGATGCCGCTCATCATCGAAACCGAGGGCGCGAAGGCTCCCGCGGCCACTTTGGAGGTCCTCGCGCCCGGTGGACGCCCTCGCAAAATCGAACTCAGCGCCTTCGGCACCACACGCTTCGAGGGCATCGTGCCCGTCGGCCAGACCGATGTGCAGTATCGCGTGCACGCCGCCGATGCCATCACGCCCTGGCACACGCTTTCAGCACGCGCCCGGCCACGCATCGTCAGCTTCCAAAAAACCATCGTCCCACCGAGCTACACCGGCGCGAAGGAAACCACGATCACCGAAGACCAAGGCGACCTCGAAGCCCTCGACGGCTCCACCATCAAACTCACCCTCACCGCCAACCAGCCCATCACCAAAGCCGACATCCTCCTCAACGCCGAGCTCGCCGAGAAAAAGACCATCACCGCAGAACTATCCGTCAACACGGTCAATACCGTCATCAAAGTCACTCCTGAGGCTTCCAGTTGGCTCGCCGCCCTCAAATCCGCCGAAACCGGCTTCACCAACGAAGAAACCACCCCGTGGCGCATTACCACCATCCCCGATCTGCCCCCCACCGCGCAAATCAACGACCCCGCGCAGCAAATCGAACTTCTCCCCGATGAAGCTGTGCGCCTCGCCGGCCTCGCCACCGATGATGTGGGCCTCGCCAGCGTGAAACTCGCGCACACCATCAACGCCGCCAAGTGGAGCGAGACCGATCTCCTCATCACCAAGGCCGCGAAAGAAGCCAACGTCACCCACTTGCTGCCGCTCGCGCCGCTCGGCGTGAAGGCCGGCGATGCCGTGCAGCTCAAACTCATCGCCACCGACCTCAAAGGTCAGAAGACCGAGTCACCCGCCGTGCGCGTCATCATCCTCGAGCGCACCATCGACCCGCGTCAGCGTGAGTGGGCCGAAAGCCAGCGCCGGCTCGCGCAACGCGCCGAATCGCTCGCCAAACAAACCCGCGAGCTCACCAAGTCCGTCGATGCCGTGCGCAAGCAGGAGAAAAAAGACCCCGCGCAGGCCGATACCGCGCTCGCGAAGGCGCAAAGCGAGCTCGAGCAGGTCAAACAGCAGTCCGAGCAGCTTTGGAACGATTTGAAGGAGGCCGCCAAGAACGCGCCGAACCAGCTCGATGCGAATGAAGCCCAGCTCCTCGCCGAAAAGATGGCGCAGCTCCGCCGCGAGGCCTTGCCGAAGCTCGAAGCCCTCGAAAAAGGCGACACCGAAAACCTCGAAAACCTCAAAAAAGCCGCCCGCACCGCCGATGCAGACGCCGAAGCCGTCGCCAGCGCCGCGAAGGCCTTCGCGAATGAAGACACCGCCAAAATCGCCGCGCAGGAAAGCCAGCAGCTCATGCGCCAGAGCAAGATGCTCACCGAAAACGCCCTGCCCGCCAATCGCGATGCCAATCAACGCCCGCAGTGGCAGGAGCAGCAGCGTGCACTCATGGCGCAGACGGAGGCCTTGAAGAAAGACCTCGCCACGCTCAACGAAACCAGCCGCGAACGTCACAGCGGTCAGCTCAAAAACCTCGACAAGCAGCTCAACGAAACCGCCGCTGATCTGAACGCCTCGCTCGACAAGCCCGATCAAACCAAGAGCCCCGAGCACCTCTACGGCGCCAGCGACAACCTGCGCAACCGCCTTCAACAAACCGCCGACGCCACGCGCAACATCGCCGAGCAAGCCTCCAAAGAAGCCGAGCAACGCCGCGAGCAGCTCATGCGTCAGGACAATCCCGCGCTCGTCGCTTTGAGCGAAGCACGCGCCGCACTCGCCGAGGCCGAAGCCGCCGCGAAGAAGCCCGACAAAAAGCCCAAGCAAGAAAAAGACGGACTCACCGCCGCCGAGCGTGCGCAGCAAAAACTCGCCGAAGCTTCCAAACAACTCCAAGACCAGGCCGAGATCCGCGAGCAGAACCAGCTCACCAACAATCAAGCCGCTCTCGACACCAACCGCGCCTCCCGCGCCGTCGAAAACGTGGCCGATTTGCTCCGCAAATCGAGCCCCACCCCAGAGCAATTCACTGCCGCCAAAGAGCAGACCGAAAAACTCGCGAACATCGCCCGTGCTCTCGAAGCCGATGCCGCCGTTCAAGATGCCGCGCAGGCCCTCCAAGCCGCGCAGCAGGCCGCGATGACGCCCGCGAACAAACAAGACCTGCCGCAAACCACCGCGCAGGCCCGCGCCGCCGCCGAAACGCTCGCGGAAGCCCAGCAGCAGATCAATCGCTCGCAAATCGCCGCGGAGATGAACAAACAAAATCCGCAGGCGGCCAATCAACTTCGCCAGCTCGGTGAAGAAGCCAAAAACCTCGCGAAAAACGCCGCCGAGCAAAACAAGAACCTCGCCAACCAAGCCGCGCAGGCCCAGCCGAACCAAAACGTCGATCAAACACCCGCGCAGCAAGCCACCGCACAGGCCGCGATGAAGGCCAACGAGCTCGCCGCGCTCATCGAGCCGCAAACCGCCGCCGCACGCGCCCAGCTTGCCGAACTCACGCCCGAGGTCAGCGAGATGATGAAACGCGTCGCCGCCGATTTGAAGAAAACGCAGGAGCAGACTCAAAATGCCGCCAACGAGGCCAAAGCCGAAAAACCCGTCGCCGAAGTCGCGGACAAGGCCAAAGACCTCAAAGCCGAAAACGCCGAGAACACCGAGAAAATGGCCGCTTTGCAGGCTGCGCTTCGTCAGGAGGCCAACGCGGCCGATTTGACGCAAAAACCCGAAATGCAGATGGCCCGCACCGCCGATGTCGCGCTCGCGCAGATGCAGAAAAACACCCCGCAGATCGCCCAAAACCTCAAACAAGCCGCTCAAGCCACTCAAAGCCAACCACAGGCCCAAAACCTGCAACAAGCCGCCGACGCTCAACAACAAGCCGCGCAGGCTTTGCAGCAACTCGCGCAGAACATGCAGAAGCTCGAAGAAGGCCAGCAACTCACCGAGGCCGAACAAGCCGCCATGGCCAACATGGAGCAGCAGCTAGGCGTGCAGGAGCCGCTCGATGAATCCTACCAGCGTGCCCAGGAACTCGCGCAGATGGCCCAGGACGCGAAAGAGAACCCGCAGGCCGTTCTCGCCGCCCTCGAAAAAGAGCTTCCCAAGAATCCCGCCATGCAAAAAGCCCTCGCCGACCTCGGCAAGGAGACCGCGCAGCAAAGCGAGGCCGCCGTGGCGAAGGAAAACCAGCAACTCAGCAACACCGGCATGGCCACCTTGCAGGCTGCGAACGATTTGAATCGAGTCGCCCGCCATCAAGAGCGTCTCGGCGACAAACCCGCCGCGCAAGCCACCGCCGAAGCCGCCAAGCAAGTCGAAGCCGCCGGCAAACAAGCCCAGGCCACGCAAGCCAACCCGCAGCCCAATCCCCAAATGGCCCAGCAGGCTCAAGCGAACGCCGCCCAAGCCGCCAAATCCGCCGAAGCCACCGCCAGCAAAACCGCGCCCCCGCTTTTCACCTCACCCCTCGCCCAAATGCAGGGCCAGATGCTCGCCCAAGCCCTCGATCAGATCGACGCCCAACTCCACCCCGCCGCTCAATCCGGTCAACAAGGTCAGCAAAGTCAATCTGGTCAGCAAGGCCAGCAACAGCAGCAAGCCGCCCAAAACTCCCTCAACCAAGCCCAGCAAGCCCAGCAGCAACAAATGGCCGACAGCCGCAACAGCGGTCAAACACCCGGCCAGCAGCCCAGCCCGCAGCAGATGGCTCAAAACCAGCAGCAGAGTCAGCAAAACGGCGCGCAGAGCAACGAAGGCGGCAACAAGAGCCAGCTCGTCAAAGCCGAAGGCGAGCTCGGCACCATCACCGTCCTCGTCCCCGGCGACTGGGGCCATCTCCCGCAAAAAATGGCCGACGATCTCACCGAAGCCACGAGAACCGAAGCCGCCCCCGAATACCGCGCCGCCATCGAAAGCTACTACAAAGCTATCGCGCAGAAGGCGAAGAAATGAGAGTTGCCTTGTTCCTGCGGAACAAGGCTCCGTTGTTGCACAGCAACAACGCTACTTTGGATTCATCAGCCCAGCGAGGGCACGCGCACGTTCACATCGACATCGGCGTTGTAGTCCACGCCTTCGAGGCCGAAGCCGAAGAGGCGGAGGAAGCTGGATTGGTAGCCTTCGAAGTCGCCGAGTTGGGCGAAGTTCTCGGTGTTCACTTCCGTCCAGCGTTCGCCGACGAGCTTTTGGACGGCGGGTTTCATTTCCCAATCGTCCACGCGGATGCGACCGGCTTCATCCGGCTGCGGCTGGCCGTTGTAGAGGCGGTCGCGGAAGAGGCGGTCCATCTGCTCGATGCAGTCCTCGTGGGTGCCCTCGGCCTTCATGACCTTGTAGAGCAGCGAGATGTAGAGCGGGACGACGGGGATGGCGCTGCTGGCCTGCGTGACGAGGGCCTTGTTGACGGAAACCCAGGCCTTGCCGCCGAGGGAGGCGAGCTTGGCATCGAGGGCACGCTGGGCGCGTTCGAGGTCTTCCTTGGCGCGGCCGATGGTGCCATTCTTGTAGATGGGCCAGGTGACTTCCGGGCCGATGTAGCTGTAGGCCACGGTTTGCACGCCTTGGGCGAGCACGCCGGCGCTTTGAAGGTCGTCGATCCACATTTCCCAATCTTCACCACCCATGACGGCCACGGTTTGCGCGATCTCGTCGTCGTTGGCGGGCTCGATGGTGACCTCATTCACGACGCCGGTGCCGGTGTTGAGGTTCTTGTTCGTGTAAGTGCCGCCGATGGGCTTGAGGCAGGACTTGAAGACCTCGCCGGTCTTCGGGTGCGTGCGGCGGGGGCTGGCGAGGGAGTAGATGACGCAGTCCACCTGGCCGAGATCGGATTTGATGGCGGCGATGACTTCCGCCTTCATCGCATCGGAGAAGGCGTCGCCATTGAAGGAGCGGGCGTAGAGGCCGGCGGCCTTGGCCTCGGTCTCGAAGGCGGCGGAGTTATACCAACCGGCGGTGCCGCAGCGGTCTTCCTCAGCCGGTTTTTCAAAGAACACGCCGATGGTGGCCGCGCCGGAGCCGAAGGCCGCCGCGATGCGGGAAGCAAGGCCGTAACCCGTGGAGGAACCGACCACGAGAACCTTCTTCGGCCCGTTGGCGATGGGGCCGCGGCCCTTCACGAGCGCGATCTGGTCGGCGACATGCTTGGCACAGCCAGTGGGATGCGCGGTGGTGCAGATGAATCCACGAATTTTGGGGGCGACGATCATAGGTTGGAGAGTGAGAACACTTTGTCGTTAACAGCAGCCTGTGGGCTGGCAACTGGTTTTCCGAGACCCGAAAGGACTCAAATTGCCCGATGAGTTACCGCAGGCTCTGCTTGCAGGCCTTGACCGTGTTCGCCATCAGCATGGCGATGGTCATTGGACCGACACCGCCGGGCACGGGCGTGATGGCGCGGCATTTTGGGGCCACTTCATCGAAGGCGACATCGCCGACGAGCTTGTAGCCTTTTTCACTGCCGGGATCTTCGACACGGTTGATGCCCACGTCGATGACGACCGCGCCTTCTTTGACGTGCTCGGCCTTCAAAAAGTAAGGGCGACCGATGGCGGCGATGATGATATCCGCCTCACGAGTGATGGCGGCGAGATCGCGGGTGCGAGAATGGGCGACGGTGACGGTGGCATCGCCGCCGGGACCTTTGGCCATCAAGAGCATGGCCATCGGCTTGCCGACGATCATGCTGCGCCCGATGACGACGGCGTGTGCGCCTTTTGTCTCGATGCCGGCATCAATGAGCAGGCGCTGGCAGCCAAGCGGCGTGCAAGGAACGAAGCCCGTGGGGTCTTCGAGGGCCAGTTTGGCGACGTTCACGGGGTGAAAGCCATCCACGTCCTTGGCCGGGTCGATGGCCCGCACGATGGCGGCCTCGTCAATGTGCTTCGGCGGCGGACTTTGGACCAAAATGCCGTGGATGGCCGAATCGGCATTCAATTTGGCAACGACATCCAACAGCTCCTGCTGCGTGGTCGTGGCGGGCAATTCGAGCTTCACCGAGTGCAGACCGAGGTCACGGCACTTTTTGTCCTTCGAACGCACATAAGCCCGCGAGGCCGGATCATCGCCCACCAGCACCACGGCGATCCAGTAGTCCAGGCCGAACAGCAGCTTGATCAATTGCCCCGCGCCCACCATCTGCGCGATCAGGTAGAACGCCACCACCACCAGCGTGCCGCAGGCCGCGAAGATGCGAAACGGCGTTTGCGCAAAGCGGTAGCCGGCCACGTCGGCAAAGGTGAACTTGCCCAGATTGCGCAGCCGCTCGGCCAGCAAAAAGGTGAGGATCGGCCAGCCCACCAGAAAGCCGATGGAGTAGATCAGCCCGTCGTAGCCCGTGGCCATGACGGCCGCCGAAATGCCCAGGAAGGACGCGGCCGACATGTAGTCGCCGGCAATCGCCAGACCGTTTTGAAAGCCCGTGATGCCGCCGCCGGCGGTGTAGAAGTCGGCCGCCGACTTGGTGCGGCCCGCCGCCCACTTGGTGATCCACAGCGTGGCCGCCACGAACACCGTGAACATGATGATGGCGATCCAGTTGGTCGACTGCTTGGCGGTCTCGCCCAGGTCGCCGCCGGCGGCCAGGGCGGCGCCGCTGGCGCCCAGCAGTGCAGCGGCCGCGAGGAAGTTGTGCGTGCGCTTCATTTCGTGGCGTCCTTCAGGATGTCGCGGGTCGCGGCGTCGAATTCGTTGTTGGCGCGGCGCACGTAGATGCCGGTGATGATGACGGTGAACACGATCACCGCCAGGCCGATCGGGATGCCCAGCGTGGTCACGCCGGCACCGATGGGCGTGGCCAGCAGCTCCTTGTCGAAGGCGATCAGGCCGATGTAGCCGTAATACACGATCAGCATCAGGATCGTGAGCGTCCAGCCCAGGCGATTGCGCGTGGCCTTGAGCTGCTGGTATTTGGGATTGCGGGCAATCCGCTCGACCATGGGGTCTTGCATGCGTGTCTCCTCGGGCCGCGAAGCCCTTGATTCGGTTGATTGGCCTTGGGGCCGGCCCGGATTGTTTCTGCGCTGGCTGACACCAGACTAACAAGCGCACAGCCCTGACATGCGGTTGCAAATGAGGCGCCATGACCCGGAAAGTGGCTTTGGCGTGGTTCGGTGCTCGTGGGGAAAAAAAAGCAATTTCCTAGGTGGTTTCCCTTAAAAGTTCAACGTTTTGACACAAAACAGAAACATTGGTTTCTAATAGATCCTATCGATGTGAGCGTTCTCCTGCGGACGAAATTTCGGGCTGAGGTGTCAGCCGCTTCGTCATGAATCGGTCGTACGGCGCCGGCATCGTGCAGATCTGCGGGTGGCGTGCAGCTTCCCGCCCCGTTCACAATCCGTCGAGGAGACAACGTCCATGCCAACCACTCTTGCCGCCAAGGGCGCACCCCCGGTCGCCGCGCGGCCGATGACGCCGGAGGAGCGAAAGGTCATCTTTGCGTCCTCGCTGGGCACCGTGTTCGAGTGGTATGACTTCTACCTGTACGGATCGCTGGCGGCCATCATCGCCAAGCAGTTCTTTGCGGGGCTGGAGCCCACCTCGGCCTTCATCTTTGCGCTGCTGGCCTTTGCGGCGGGTTTCATCGTGCGGCCGTTTGGCGCGCTGGTGTTTGGCCGCCTGGGCGACATGATCGGGCGCAAGTACACCTTCCTGATCACCATCGTCATCATGGGCCTGTCCACCTTCGTGGTGGGCGTGTTGCCCACCTACGCCAGCATCGGCGTGCTGGCGCCCATCGTGCTGATCGTGCTGCGCATGCTGCAGGGCCTGGCGCTGGGTGGCGAGTACGGCGGCGCGGCCACCTATGTGGCCGAGCACGCGCCCAACGGCAAGCGCGGGGCCTACACGGCCTGGATCCAGACCACGGCCACGCTGGGGCTGTTCTTGTCGCTGCTGGTGATTCTGGGCGTGCGCAACCTGATGAGCGAGGAGGCTTTCAACGATTGGGGCTGGCGCGTGCCTTTCATCGTCTCGATCGCGCTACTGGTGATTTCGGTGTGGATTCGGCTGTCGATGAACGAGTCGCCCGCGTTCCAGAAGATGAAGGCCGAGGGGCGCACGTCCCGGGCCCCGCTGACCGAGTCCTTCGGCCACTGGAAGAACCTGAAGATCGTGCTGATCGCGCTGTTCGGCCTGGTGGCGGGGCAGGCGGTGGTCTGGTACACGGGCCAGTTCTACTCGCTGTTCTTTCTGACCAACGTGCTGAAGGTGGACGCCACCACGGCCAACATCCTGATCGCCATCGCGCTGCTCATCGGCACGCCGTTCTTCGTGGTTTTCGGTACGCTGTCGGATCGCATCGGACGCAAACCCATCATCATGGCCGGCTTGCTGTTGGCGGTGCTGACCTACTTTCCGCTGTTCAGCGCGCTGACCTCGGCCGCCAACCCCGACCTGGCGTTGGCGCAGAAGAACAATGAGGTGGTGGTGACAGCGAGCCGGCGCGGCTGCTCGTTCGGCGGCAACCCGGTCGCGCGCGACATCGACTTTCGCAGCTCCTGCGACATCGCCAAGCGCTTTCTGGCGCAAAACTCGGTCAGCTACACGAACGCCGTCGGTCGGGGGCCGGCCACCGTCAAGATTGGCGATCGGCTGATCACCGCACCCGATGGGCGCGTGGTCAACCACAAGTTCGACGCCGAGAGCGCCGCCGCCATCGCCGCCTTCAAGAAGGAGGTGAGCGCCGCGTTGAAGGAGGCCGGTTACCCCGCCCGGGCCGACCCGGCCAAGATGAACAAGCCGCTGATGGTGCTGATCCTGGTGGTGCTGGTGATTTTCGTGACCATGGTCTACGGGCCCATCGCGGCGGCGCTGGTCGAGCTGTTTCCCACCCGCATCCGGTACACCTCGATGAGCTTGCCCTACCACATCGGCAACGGCTGGTTTGGCGGCATGTTGCCCACCATCTCGTTTGCCATGGTGGCCGCCAACGGCAACATGTACCACGGCCTGTGGTATCCCATCGTGATCGCCGCCGGCACCTTCGTCATCGGCATGCTGTTCTTCCGCGAGTCCAAGGACGTGGACATCTACGCCAGTCGCTGAAGTCGCCCAAGCCGCCCGCAAAAAAACCGCGCCTCGGCGCGGCTTTTCTCGAGGACGTCGTGGCTCAGACCAGCAGCGCATTCACGCGGCGCACATAGGCGGCCGGGTCGGCCGGCAGTCCACCTTCGGCCAGCAGCGCCTGGTCGAACAGGATGTGGGCCAGGTCGTCGAAGTGCGGATTGCCATCGAGCTTCTTCACCAGTGCGTGTTCGGGGTTGATCTCCAGCACCGGCTTGGTGGTGGGCACGCTCTGGCCGGCCTGGCGCATCAGGCGCTCGAACTGCAGGCTCATGCCGGCGTCCTTGACCACCAGGCAGGCGGGTGAATCGACCAGGCGCGTGGTGACGCGCACGTCCTCCACGCTGTCCTTCAGTGCCTCCTTCAACTGGTCGATCAGCGGCTTGACGGCTTCGGCGGCTTGCTCGGCCGCCTTCTTCTCGGCTTCGTCCTGCAAGTCGCCCAGATCGACCGCGCCCTTGGCCACCGACTGCAGCGGCGTGCCCTCGAACTCGCGCAGGAAGGACAGCGACCACTCGTCCACGCGGTCGCTCATCAGGAGCACCTCGATGCCCTTCTTGCGGAACACCTCGATCTGCGGGCTGTTCTTGGCGGCGGCCAGGGTGTCGGCGGTGATGTAGTAGATGGCCTTCTGGCCTTCCTTCATGCGCGCCTTGTACTCGGGCAGCGAGACCGTGACGGCGTCGGTCGTGGTGCTGGCATAGCGCAGCAGCTTGGCGATGCGCTCGCGGTTGGCGGTGTCTTCACCCAGGCCTTCCTTCAGCACCGCGCCGAACTCGCGCCAGAACGTGGCGTACTTGTTGTCTGGCGCGGGCGCGGGCTTGTCGGCGGCCTCGTTCTTGTCCTGCACGTCGCTGACCTGGGCTGCGTCGGCGGGCGCGGCGGCTTCGGCCTTGGCCAGGTCTTCCAGCAGCGCCAGCACGCGGCGGGTATTGCCTTCGCGGATGGCGCGCACGTCGCGGCTTTCCTGCAGCAGCTCGCGGCTGACGTTGAGCGGCAAGTCGGCCGAATCGACCACGCCCTTGACGAAGCGCAGGTAGCGCGGCAGCAGCTGCTCGGCCTCGTCCATGATGAACACGCGCTTGACGTAGAGCTTGACGCCGGCCTTCTTCTCGCGGTCCCACAGGTCGAAGGGCGCGTGGCTGGGCACATACAGCAGTTGCGTGTATTCGGTGGCGCCTTCCACGCGGTTGTGCGTCCACGCCAGGGGCGGCTGCCAGTCGTGCGCGATCTGCTCGTAGAACTGGGTGTACTGCTCGTCGGTGATGTCCTTCTTGGGCCGCGTCCACAGGGCGGTGGCCTGGTTCACGGTTTCCCAGTCGCCGGTTTTCACCATCTGGCCGGGCTGGCCTTCTTGCTTGCCTTCTTCCCATTTCTCGCCCTCCATCTGGATGGGCAGGGCGATGTGGTCGGAGTACTTGTTGATGAGTTCCTTGATGCGCCAGCCGTCGGCATATTCCAGCGCATCGTCGCGCAGATGCAGGGTCACGCTGGTGCCGCGCTCGGCTCGCGTGATGGTCTCGACCGCGAAGTTGCCGCTGCCCTCGCTGCTCCAGCGCACGCCCTGCTCGGGCGGCAGGCCGGCGCGGCGCGATTCGACGGTGATGCGGTCGGCCACGATGAAGCCCGAGTAAAAACCCACGCCGAACTGGCCGATCAGCTGCGCGTCGGCTTTCTGGTCGCCCGACAGCCGGCTCATGAACTCGCGCGTGCCGCTCTTGGCGATGGTACCCAGATGGGCAATGGCCTCGTCCTGGCTCATGCCGATGCCGGTGTCGGTCACCGTCAGGGTCTTGGCCGCCTTGTCAAACGCAATGCGCACGCGCAGCTCGGGCTGATCGCCGTACAGCGACGCATCGGCCAGCGCCTCGAAGCGCAGCTTGTCGCAGGCGTCCGAGGCGTTGGAGATCAGCTCGCGCAGGAAAATTTCCTTGTTGGAGTACAGCGAATGCGTGACCAGGTGCAGCAGCTGGGCGACTTCGGCCTGGAAGGCGTGGGATTGTTGGGTCATGGGTGAATGGTGATGCGAGTGCCTGGAATCAAGGGAAGGCCTGCGTTCACGGGCAGGCAAAACCGACAATTATGGTCATTGCCAAGGCTTTCAAGAGGCTGTGTCGAGCCATGGATGGTGCGGCCGAAAATCGATATGCTGCGGCTCTCAAACCATTCCATCCCTTGATCGAGGAGCTCCCATGCGTACTCATTGCATTCGTGCTGGTGGCTTGGCTGTGGCCATGTGGTGCCTTGCCAGCCTCGCGCATGCGCAAGTGATTGTGGACACGGCGCAAGTGCAGGACGCCCTCAAGCGCTCCGTGCAGGTGTGGGACGTGCGCCCAGACAAGGACTTCGCCAAGGCCCACCTGCCCGGTGCGCTGTCGGCCGGTGATGCAGCCGCCGTGCTGCGCGACGCCAACGCGGAGGACTTCTTGCCGACCGAGGAGGTCGCCAAGATCCTGGGCGCGGCCGGCATCGACCCCGGGCGG
>CALMTT010000172.1 GCA_937872615.1 uncultured Verrucomicrobiaceae bacterium
GCTTACCAGGCTCTACGCGATGACCCCGAGGCACCGATCAGCGATTCCATCAAACGCGCCGCCATCTCCGTCGAGATTTTCCACAAGGCCTCCCTCGTGCATGACGACATCGAGGACGGCGATGCGGAGCGTTACGGCGAAACCACGTTGCACACCGAGCACGGCATCCCTGTGGCCCTGAACATCGGCGATCTGCTCATCGGTGAAGGTTATCGCCTCCTCGCCGATGGCGATCTGCCCGCACACATCCGCAGCGCCGCGCTGCTCGTCGCCGCCGAAGGCCAGCGTGAGCTTTGCATCGGCCAAGGTGCCGAATTGCTTTGGACGCGTCACCCCGTCGCTCTCAGCAGCCAGCAGGTGCTCGAAATCTTCCGCAGCAAGACCGCGCCTGCCTTTGAGGTCGCTTTGAAAGTCGGTGCCGCTCTCGCAGGCCGCCTCGATGAATGCGCCGACGTGCTCCACACCTACAGCGAGAACCTCGGCATCGCCTACCAGATCCGCGATGACATCGACGACCTCGGCGAAGACAGCGCCGCCGCGAATGAATGGAGCATGCGCCCCAGCATCATCCTCTCGCTGCTTCGCGAGAAGGGCAAAGGCACCGCCAAGGACACCATGGAGGCCCTTTGGAACGGCCAGCCCTGCGAAAAGCCCAACAACGCGCAAATCCGCGATTGGTCCCACGACAGCGGTGCCTACGAAAAGGCCACCACGCTGCTCGAAGGCTACAAAGAGGCCGCCATCCGCAGCCTTCAAGAAGTCGAGATTCCGAACCTCAAAGGCCTGCTGCGCCGCGTGATCGGCAAAATCTTCAACGAACTCGAAATCAAAGGCTGGTGCCGCGAATTCGAGCAGAAGAACATCGATCCGTCCATCCGCGCCGAAGCCGCCAAAGCCGCCGAACACCTCGTGCCGCAGCCGCAGAAGGCGTGAGGTCCTCACGTTCGGCAAATCAAAAGGCGGCACGTCACCGTGCCGCCTTCAAATCAGATGGAGGGTGGATCTTAGCGACGACGCCAAGGCTCCTGGAAGGCGTTGCCATAGTCTTTCGTGTTGTTGCCGACCACTTTGCCATCGGCTCCGAAGGTCACGGTGTGCTCCTCCACATGCGCCCAGGTGCCATAGACGGGCACATGGCGCTTCCAGCCCTGCCCGGCCCATTTCCACACCTCACCACCGCCGGGCAGCGATGTCTTGCTGTCGGGCTCGTTCCAGATGGCGATGACCTGCGCCTTCGTCATGCCGGGTTTGATTTCGCCATCAGCCGAGGCGGCAGCGGGTGCGGGAGCCGCAGCGGATGGAGTGGCGGTTTCAGTGGCGCATTGCGTGAGCGCGAATGCGGAGGTGATGAGCAAAAGAGAACGCAGTGATTTCATGGGACCGCATGGCTAGTCGGCAGGCTCGTTTTCGCAATCCACCAACCACGCGAAGAGCATTTTTTGCCGCCTGAATCACCAGCGCGGCTCACATCGCGAGCAACTCTTCCACCACATCACCTTTGCTGAGAGCCATCGGTCGGCCCACGGGAGTCATGAGCTCCTTGGCATAGTCAATGCCGAAGAGATCAAGAACCGTGGCGTGGAGGTCTTCGACGAAGACAGGCTTCTCGGGGTCTTTTTTCACGCCTTCGGGATCGGTCGCGCCGATGACACGACCACCCGCGAAGCCACCACCGGCCACGAGCATGCTAAAACCTGTCGGCCAGTGATCGCGACCACCGAGGTTGTTGATCTTGGGAGTGCGGCCAAACTCGCCACCGCACACAACCACGGTGCTTGAGAGCAGGTTGTGACGCTTCAAATCGCGAATGAGCGAGGCAAAGGCTGCGTCGAGGATCTTCACCTGTGATGCCTGGCCTTCGAGATTGTTCGCGTGTGTGTCCCAACCATTCAACGTGACCTCCACGCAGCGCACACCGGCCTGGATCAGACGCACCGCGGCAAGGCAGCCGCGACCAAACGCGGTGTCGCCATACGCATCACGATCCGCAGCGGTCGCCTGGCTTACATCGAAGGCCTTCAACTGCTCCGAGGTCATCATCTTCCGCGCACGCTCGATGGAGAGCTGGTGCAGCGTTTTCTGCTGGTCGAGATTCGGCAACCGGCCCGCTGCGAAGGCCTTCTCCACGACACCGAGGCTCTCCATGCGCTTTTGCAGGCGTTCATCACTCACGCGAGCCTTCACATCCGGGATGCTGCCCTTCGGGTCATACATTTGAAACGCGTCAAACTGCGCCCCGAAGTAACCGCCGCGTGCCGGCCATTGATTCGGCAGGATGGAGACATGCGTGGGGATCTCGATGCGCGCCTCCGGCAGTTCGTGGCACATCACCGCGCCGATGCTCGGATGAATCAGCGTGGGATCAGGGCGGTAGCCGGTCTTGATGTTGTAAAAAGCACGCTCGTGATCGCCTTCCTTGCTCACCATCGAACGGATGAGAGACACATCACCCATCACGCTCGCGGTTTGTTCGAGCCCTGCGGCGAACTGCACGCCCTTGATGGCCGTGTCGATCACCTTCACGCCGCCGCCGATCTTCGTCGTGGGATGCGGATCAAAGGTATCGAGCTGGCTGGCCGCTCCCCCGAGCCACAGCAGGATCAACGACTTCGCCGGCTTGCCCTTCGGCGCCCTCTCCGCCTCCGCGGCGAGAATGTCAGCCAGCGGCGTGAGCCATGAAACACCCGCTGCCGTGGCACCACGGAGCAATGTGCGGCGGGAATGATGCAGATCGGAAAGGCAGTTCATGGCATTCAATGATTCCAGGAAAACTCGGTGGCGTTCATGAGCGTCCAGTAGAGGTCGCTCACGGCGCTGCTGCGTGATTGGATGGACTTGGTGTTGGCAAGCAGGCCTTCGAAATGGGCGGACTCATCGGGCGAGGGCTTGCGGGTGAAGACGGCGAGGTAGGCGCTTTCGACGGCGGTCTTGTTGTCGGGCGAGAGCATGCTGATGCGAGTGCTGGCGCCCACGAGCGGATTGCCCTTCACATTGTCGGTGACCATGTTGCCATTCATGAGCAGCAGGCGCTGCGGAATGGTGCCGCTGGCGTTGTCAAAATCGTCCTCGCCCTTGTCACCGTAGCGTTTGACGAAGTTGTTCACGTCGATGTCACGCTTGATGCGAAAGAGCACATGCGCCTCCGAGTCGATCGAACCGACCGACGCGGCCTGGATGACGCTGCCCGCCATCTGCTCCGGCCGCAGCCGCGTGACCGGAAAGGCAGCCCAGCGTGCCTCCGCCTCCGTATGCTCGGTGAGGCTCGAGGCCTGAAAGACGCGTGTGGCCGTGATCACGGTAATCAGGCGATGCAGGTCGAAATCATGCGCGATGAAATCCTCCGCGAGCAGCTCCATGCCGGGAGGGAACGTGCCCTCGAGCGGAATGTCATCCACGGGCGTGATGAGCGGCTTGTTGAAGAGCAAGGCCCAAAACCGGTTCACCAGCGTGCGGGCAAAGGTCTTGTTTTCCTTCGCGGTGATCCAATCCGCCAGCCGTGATCTCGGCGCTCCCTTCTCCGGCAGCAGTTCGGGCTTCCACGGCACCTTGGTGGAGATCACCGCGGGCTCTGTCTCGCCGAGGTAGCGCGTTTTATACTGCTGCTTCGGATCATCACGCAGGCCGGTGAAATCAAACTTCGCCTGACCGAAGTAAGCGGCGAGCTGATGGAAGTCACTCTGCTTCCACGGGCTGCCCAGCTTGCCATCGTGGCACTCCACGCAGTCGATGCGCACGCCGAGGAAGGCGCGGCTGATCTTCGCGGCGAGTTTTTTCTCATCGGGGCCTTTGCCTTGCTCGTTTGTGATCGTGACAAAGTTCACCGCCGGGTTCGTGGTCCACACGCCCTTCGATTCGACCAAATCACGCACGATGCGGTCATACGGCCGGTTTTGCAGCAACGCCTCGCTGAGCCACTCGACGAGCCTGCGACGACGATAAATCAGAAACGGGCCGTTCTCGGTGCCCACATACACACGGGCGAGCCGCTCCG
>CALMTT010000173.1 GCA_937872615.1 uncultured Verrucomicrobiaceae bacterium
GGAGTTCCCGAAGTTCATGGAGGGCGTCGAGGAGGTTCGCCAGCTCGACGACACCCACACCCGCTGGCGCACGAAGGTCGCGGGCAAGGAGCTCGAGTTCGACGATCGCGACGTGGAGCTCGTCACCACCCTGTCGGCACTCATCGCCGCCGGGATTCGTCATGCCGAGCTCCTCGATCGCGTTCCCTATCACGAGACCCCGGTCTCCATCGAGCGTCGCCGCGATGCCCGCGGCGCCCGTCGTGTGGATCGTCAATCCCGCGGGCAAATTGCTGCCAATCTTCTCGCGGATCTTCGTATCCATCCGCTCGACCGCTTGTTGCGTGGCCACGGCGAGATAAGGCGTTTCCAGCGAAACCTGAATCAGCGTGCAACGGCGATCGTTGCTCGTCATGCGCCAGCCGACCATGCCGCCTTGATACGATTCGATCTTGCCCATCTTCAACGACGGCTCTTTTTCACGCAACTGCTCAAGCTCGCCGACAAGAGCGTCAACGAGTTGAAAGTCCTCGCTCGAAAGAGTATCGTCATCGCGTTCAATTGCAAAGACGGCTCGACAGGCGAAAACATCTTTCGGAAATGCCTGTTGAAGTAGGTGATAGGCGCGCACACTCGTAAAACGATCAGGAACGAAGCGGACAACGGCCTCAAGAATGATGCCTACACGGTGGCCATGGCACGTACTGCCGACCCACATTCGGCTACCGCACAGTTCTTCATTAACGTCGTTGACAACGATTTCCTCAATTTCCGTGCCCCAAGCGCGCAGGGTTGGGGTTACTGCGTGTTCGGCAAGGTGACGAAGGGCCTCGAAGTCATCGACGCCATCGCCGCTGTGCAGACCACCAACGCCGGCATGCACCAGAACGTGCCTGCCGAGCCCATCGTGATCAAATCCGCGAAGGTCTCCGAATAGGACGACTCCGCGAATCCGCTCTCAATGCCGGACGAGGAGACTCGTCCGGCATTTTTTAATCCCTCTTTTCTCATCCACCCAACCTCATCACCATGTCCATCCCTCTCGAAGATCTATTCAATGACGTCATCGGCAAATCCATGCGCGGCCAGGGCCTCAGCGAGGCCGATGTGGCGGCAAAGTCGGGCGTGACTGCCGAGGCAGTGGCCGCGGCAAAGGGCGGTGCGGTGGATGATGCCGTGCTGGCGAAGATCGCCCCGGTGCTCGGTTTGCACGGGCCTTCGCTCATCACGATGGCACACAATGCCTGGAAGCCTGCGGACGTGGATCTGCCAGGCTTGGCGCAGTTCAACACGACCTACCATGACATGACGGTGAACGCTTACGTCGTGTGGGATGCCGCCACGAAAGAAGCCGTGGCCTTTGACACGGGCGCGGATGCGCAGCCAATGCTCGATTTTATCCAGCAGCATGGCCTCAAGCTGAGCCACATCTTCATCACACACACGCATCCGGACCACATTCTTGACCTCGCCAAGCTCTCCGGTGGTGGCGCGGTGACCTCGCTTGTGAACGCGAAAGAATCCTGCGCCGGTGCGCAGACCTTCTCGTTGGATGAAAAGCCCGCGTGGAAGGTCGGTGGGCTGCAAATCGAGCCTCGCAGCACATGGGGACACTCGAAGGGCGGCATCAGCTATGTCGTCACTGGTTTGGCAAAGCCCGTGGTGGTCGTCGGTGATGCGCTTTTCGCCTCCAGCATGGGCGGCGGTATGGTTTCCTTCGCCGATGCACTGGCCACGAACCGGAAAGAGCTTTTCACGCTGTCCGATGACACCGTGGTGTGCCCTGGCCACGGTCCGCTGACGACCGTTGGCGAGGAAAAGGCGAAGAATCCCTTCTATCCGGAGTTCAAGTGAGCCCGCTCACTTTATGAATCGACGCCTTCTCGCAGCCCTGAGTCTTATTTTGATCGCCACGACCCACGCGGCGGAGTGTTGCACGATTCCGGTCTTCCGCTTCGCGCTAGATCGCTGGGAGGCGGATCGCTTCAAACTCGTCGTCCCTGCCGATGTGGCAGCGAAACCCGAGATCGTGGACCTGCTGCGCCCGCTGCGTGCCGGTGGGAAGGCGAATCTCGACATTACGACAGACCGCACGGGCAAGGTGAGCGCGGCGTCGCTGTTTTCGCCGCAGGATCAAGACCGGCCGATCTGGTCGGGCGAGCTCAATGCGACCTCTTTGGCCGCTTTGCTCGACTCGCCGGGACGTGCGGCCGTCTTGAAGCAGATCCTTGAGGGCAATTCGGTGACATGGGTCATCGTCGATGCCGCCACGCCTGCCGATGATGCGGAAGTGGAGCGCATCACGAAGCGTCTGAACTTCCTCAAGATGGCCGCGGCTTTGCCGATTCAAGATCCGAATGATCCGGACAGCCAGCTCGGCCCCGGCCCGGAGTTGAAGCTCGACTTTCGTGTGATGCGTCTGCGGCTCGATGATCCAGCGGAGAAGCCGCTCATCGCCATGCTGGCCGCACTCGTGGT
>CALMTT010000174.1 GCA_937872615.1 uncultured Verrucomicrobiaceae bacterium
TCGATGTCGATTTCATCCCCGCGGACATCCGTGCGCGACTTCGCTTCCAGCCGGAAACCACCACGCGCCTGCACGCGCTCGACCGCGTCGGCACCTACGGCAGCACCCACTTCGCTGAAATCCTGCCATGAACGCCGCCACCGCGCCTCAAGAGGCCCTTCAAGGCTACTACGCCCTTCATTCGCGCATCTATGATGCCACCCGCTGGAGCTTTCTCTTCGGCCGTGA
The DNA here is from genome assembly GCA_937872615.1 of uncultured Verrucomicrobiaceae bacterium. GTDB lineage: Bacteria > Verrucomicrobiota > Verrucomicrobiia > Verrucomicrobiales > Verrucomicrobiaceae > Prosthecobacter. The sequence goes on from CALMTT010000174.1 coordinate 229, forward strand.
TGCCGTCATCCATCGCGCCGCAGGCTTCATCCGGCCCAAACGCATCCTTGAGGTCGGCTGCGGCACCGGACGCAACCTCAATGTCCTCCGCGCCACCTTCCCGGATGCCGAGATCACCGGCATTGATCTCAGCGCCGACATGCTCGGCATCGCCAAACAGCGCACAAAGGGCGTGCAACTCGTGCAGCGTGCTTATGACGCACCGGCGGGCGGCTTTGACCTCATTCTTTGCTCGTATGCGCTCACCATGTTCAATCCCGGCTGGGAACGTGCCATCGAGGTCGCTGAGGCGGATCTGAATCCAGGCGGCATCATCGCTGTGGTGGATTTTAGCCACACCAGCACGCCTTGGTTCGCCAGGTGGATGGAAAAGAACCACGTCCGCATGCAGGGGCATCTCTGGCCTCATTTGCGCCAGCGCTTCATCTCGCTCAGTGACACGCGCTATCCTGCTTACGTCCACTTATGGCACTACGGCATCTACATCGGCCGGAAGCGCGACTGAGCTCGCGAGCCTTTGTGGTTACGATTTCGTCACTTTCGCCATTTCACTTGCCGCCACGTGCCTGCCGCGGTGAGCATGCGCCCCCTCCATGACCACCCTGCTCCCCTTTCTCACCGCCGTATCTGACGCCACCCGCCTTCGCCTCCTCCACCTCGTCCAGGAGCACAAGGTCACCCTCGCCGAGTTGCGCACCGTCCTTGCCCTTGACGATGCCGACCTCGCCGCGCACCTCAAGCCCCTCGTCGCCGTCGGCCTCATCAAGATGGGCAAGCAGGGCACCCACCTCAAGCTCAAGCACAAGCACGCCGCCCTGCTCGCCAAGCTCTTCACCCACTTCAAGGTCGGCTCGAAAAAAGACGAGCCGTCCCTTGCGGACGAAGCCAAGCTCCACGCCCTGCGCCATCCCAAGTCCGCCAAGAAAGCTCCCGCCAAGAAGAAAGCGAAGAAGCCGACGAAGAAGAAGTGAGTCACCGGAAGACCACATCCACGCCCATCGCGCTTTCTTTGGCGAACCCGGGGATCCAGTGCGGGCGTTTCCAGGCGATCACACGGTAGATCATCGAGAGCAGGCCTAGCATTACCACGCGATCGATGATCCGGTAGCCGCGGCGGCGGCGCAGGACCAGTTCCAGCGCCCAGCCGAGGTAGCGGCGCTTCAGCCAGAAGGGCTTGAAGTCCATCTTCACGCGGTAGCGGGCATGCAGGCCGCGTTTGGGCCATTTCGCCTTATACTCGCGCTTCGCTTCGCGCAAACGGGCCTCTAGCTCAGGTGTGAAGTCGGTGAAGTAGTATTCACGCGCCAGAGCGAGCAGCCGGAAGGTGTCGCGCATGAACTGGATGTCCTCCACCGGCACGCCTGCTTGCGGCGCGAGGGCGAGCATGTGATCAAGCCGGTCGAGACAGCGTGCCGCGGCTCGCAGCGCATTCTCCGGCTCCTTCACGAAATGGGTGAGCAGCTTCTTGATGCTGTGATTGATGAAGATGTTTCCCCAATACACCTGAAGCTGTGGCGGGATGCGCACGCGGCGGAAGAAGAGCTTCTGCCGTGCAAACTCCTCGGTGTAGAGCAGCTCGCGCACGACTTCATCACTCAGGCGAAGCAACTCCAGCAGCGCACCGGCATCCGGCAGGCCGCGTTCGTTCGCAAAGGCACGCACGGCGCTTTCCACGAGGCTACCCTTCATCACCTGGATGGTCACGAAGGTGTTCAAGTCGATCCACAGCGCTTCCGGCTGCAAAAAGGCGAGCCTGCGAAACGGCACCCAGCCGCCCGTCTGGCACCACACCATGCAGCCGATGACGGATTCGTTCTGTCGCAGCTCGCTCACGTAGCGCTCATACTCCCAGCCGACAAAGCTCGGATACTCGCCGCAGCCTTCGTATTCACGGCGTGTTTGCAGCTCGATGATCTTCTTCACCTTCGTGCGGAAGAAATTCTTGTTCAGCGGCAGGTAGCGGAAGAAATCGCTCTCGCCGTATTTCATCGAAACGACGAGTGAATCGCTCTCCAAGCCGCCAAACACCCGCTCAAAGGTCCCGCGATGCCACATGAGATCGCCGATGGGATACGCGCCGACCGTCCATGTCCGAAAGACGAGCGTGCGGTGATGACGCTCAAACACCGGCAGCAAAGTTTGGATCAGTTCACGAGCCTGCGAAGGCGTTTTGACCGTCAATTCGCTGCGAAACGCATCATGAACGCCTTTTCCATCCGCTTCGCCGATTCTCGCGATCACGCCTGAAACCTGAGGAAAGTCTGCGAGGAAGGAATCGAGCAGTTCGGCGAGAAAGGTCACCTTATCGGCCTTTTCAGCCTCAAGGCGTGTTTTCAGTGCGGGCGTCAAACTCATCACATCCATCGTGATGAACACACAAAGCCCAAATTCCGCAGCAATCGCGAAACAGGCCTCAAACTCGCGTCGATAGGCCATCACACGCTCGCGCAACTCCGGCTCCAGCCATTCGTGATCCGCGAGATGCGCCACGTCATCGAGTGAGATGGCATTGAATCCCCACGCGGCGGCCTTGGTGCAGATCACACGGAGTTCCGCCCGAGTATTGTCCCACCACGCGGCATCATCAGCGGGCACCTTGTGCCATGGAATCTTCGACCAGTTGATGGTGCGGGCATCGTGATCCCGAAAAAAGGGTCCGATGGCGTCGATGAGATGGAGGTGATTCACGAGGTGAGTGTTACGACACTGTTTCACCCGGCGACGTGTTCAAGCATGTGTCGAAATCTTCGCAGAGGCTCGCCTCATCGGCTCTACGAAGGAGAATCGAATGTGACGAGCCGGTGCCGGAGCAGTTGTTACGGCACTGTGTCTTGTTGAATCGTTGACTTGATGGAGAGGCGCCCGCGTGCGCTTCCTCATGAACATCGCCTCACTTTCCACGAAGACCGTTCTTCTTCGTTGGTTGGCCATCGTCGTCCGGCGCGTCCGATCCCTGAGCTGCCGGGCGGCGATGGCGTTGATTTTCACGGCCCCTGTTTTCGGCCATGGCACCTACCATGAGATGATCGAGGAGTTGCAGCAGGAGATGGCGCAGAAGGGTGAGGATCACGCCTTGATGACGCGGAGGGCCTTCATCCATGTGGAGCATGAGGACTGGAAGGCGGCGCTGGCGGATCTGGAGCGTGCGCGGAGACTGGGGGCGGATGATGAGGACCTGCGCTATCTGGCCGGGCGTGCGCTGTCACTCGGTGGCCTGCTGGACGAGGCGAAGAAGGAGCTCGACACCTTCATTCAGAACCATCCTGAGCCGGGGCTCGCCCTCGTGGAGCGTGCGCGGGTGCTTCAAAAGCTTGGCGAGCCTGAAAAGGCGCTGGAGGACTATCGCGCGGCTTTGAAGGCAAAGGGCAGGCTGGAGCCGGAACTCGTGGTGGAGGTGGCGGAGGCGCTGGCGGCGAGGAATCAACGTGAAGAGGCCTTGCGTGTCTTGACAGTGGGCATCGAGGTCATCGGCGCGGTGCCGCAACTCGTGCTCAAGGCCATGGAGATGGAAATCGCGGCAAAGCGGTTTGATGATGCTTTGAAGCGTGTCGAGACGATGCAGCGTCTCATGCCGCGCCCGGAGCCGTGGATGGCCAGGCGTGCCGAGGTGCTGATGCTCGCAGGACGCGAAGAAGAAGCCAGCGCCGCCTGGAAGGCCCTGCGAACACACATTGATGCCCTGCCAAATCTCGAACGCGGCTCCCATGCCATGAGCGTGCTGGCTCGAAAAGCAGCGCTGGAGGGCCGCGAGCCTCCGCAGGGGGCTGTGAGCCCACCCACACGCATTGAACCTCTTTCTGCCACCTCACCACCGATTGCCCTTCCTCCCGCCAAACCATGAAATCACGTCTTTTGGGTGCCTTGCTCGCCTTTTCAGCCATTCAGCCAGTCGCCGCGCAGATCAGTTACACCGGCGGCACCTACACGCAGGACTTTAATTCGCTGCAAGGCACCACAAACAACACCACAGGCGTCGCATGGACCGACAACTCGACGCTGCCGGGCTGGTATTCGAGCCACACGACCTATGGCGTGACGAATGCGACTCTCGGCGGCGCGGTGGCGACGTTTGACGGGACGAGCGTGGCGCAAAACGTGGGCTTGTTCAGCTTTGGCACGGCTGCCAGCACGGATCGCGCCCTGGGGTCGCGATCGACCTCCGCTGTGGGGGGCATGACCAACATTTACTACGGCGTGCGCTTGGTGAACAACACGGCCAGCACGATCACGTCCTTCACCGTGGCCTTCACGGGTGAGCAGTGGCATAAAAATGGCGGCACCACGGCTCACACACTGCCTGTGCAGTATCAATTAGGAGCCACGGGCATCAGTTCAGGCACGTGGACGGCTGTGGCTACCTTTTCCTCGCCGGTGAACACGGCCACGATTGCCACGCTGGATGGCAATGCCGCGGCGAACCGTCGCGGCGTTGCCGGTCGCATCACCGGCATCTCCTGGGCTCCGGGCTCGGAGCTCTGGATTCGTGTTGCTGACGGTAACGAATCCGGCAATGAGCAGTCGCTCGGGATCGATGACTTCGTTTTCACGGCTGAAGACGAGACGGCGGTCTTTCTCAACGGCAGCTCGAGCTATGTTTCGATGGGGTTTGGAGCCACGACGGCTTCGCTGAACGCGACGAGCTTCACCGTCGAGTGTCGATTCATGCGCACGGGGCCTGGCGTGACGGCGTCGACGGGCACGGGTGGCGTGACCACGGCGCTCCCGCTGGTGGCGAAAGGTGTGGGAGAGGCGGACGGCACGAATGTGGACGCGAACTACTTCCTCGGCATCGACAATGCCACGGGCAGGCTCTGCGCGGACTTTGAGCAGCTCAATGCCACGAACAACGGCACCGCCTATGCCGCCGGGCAGAACTTTCCCGTTTATGGTTCGACGGTGCTGCAAAACGGCGTGTTTTATCATGTCGCCGCCACTTACGACACACCGAGCGCCACATGGAAGCTCTATGTGAACGGCGTGCTGGAGACGATGACGCAGACCATCCCAACCTTTGCCGGTGTGCAGCCGCGCAATGACAATGTGCAAGGCGTCGGCATCGGCACGACGGTGAACTCCAGCGGCGCACGCGCCGGCTTTTTCCACGGCATCATCGATGAAGTGCGTATCTGGAACTACGCCCGCTCGGGCACGGAGATCGCCAATGCCAAAGACACGAAGATTACCACGGCCACCGGATTGCTGGGCCGCTACGGCTTTGACGAAGGCACCGGCACGACCGCCGCGGGCACCAATGCCACGGGTGCGGCTCCTGCGGGCACGCTGGCTGGCACGGTGCTGCCGGTGTGGTCGAATGCGAAGGCCTTCGTGGCCAATGCCGTGCCCACCGTGGCAATCACCGCTCCTGCGAACAACGCCAGCTTCATGGCCCCGGCCACGGTGACGATCACCGCGGATGCGAGCGACACGGACGGCACGATCTCCAAAGTGGAGTTCTTTGAAGGGGCGAGCAAGATCGGCGAGGACACCTCGGTGCCGTTCACCTTCGACTGGACCCGGTCGAACGTGCAGACAGGCACTTACTCGCTTACAGCGAAGGCCACGGACAATGGCGGCGCGGTGGCGACATCCGCGGCGGTGAGCATCACCATCACGCCAAACTCGAATCAAGCTCCTGTCGTGACGCTGGGTGCACCTGGGAACAACGCCGCGGGCATCGGCGGCAGCGTGACGCTGAATGCCACGCTCAGCGATCCGGAGAATGATCCTCTCACAGTGACCTACTACGGCCGCAAGACGGTTCCGGCCGCTCCGGGAGCTGATTTCAGCCTCATTCAGATTCCTGACACGCAGTTCTATTCGGAAAACACCGGCCGCAACGCAGTCGGTGGCAGCAGCGGCGCGGTGATCGGTCTTTTCAATGCGCAGACAGAATGGATCCGGGACAATCGCGTGACGCGGAACATCGCCTTCACGGCCCACATGGGAGACATGGTGCAGAACGGCGACACGTTTCAACAAGAGTGGATCAATGCCAGCGGCGCGATGAGCCTCATCGAGAACCAAGTGACCACGCAGTTGCCGTATGGCATCCCGTGGGGCGGTGCGCCGGGAAATCATGATTTTGGCACGGGTGGCGGCACGGGATCGACGACGTATTGGAATCAATACTTCGGCACTTCACGTTGGGCGGGACGCAGCTACAACGGCGGCAACTACGGCACGGACAACACGAGCAACTACCAGTTCTTCCGCGCCAGCGGCCTCGACTTCATCGTCATCAACCTCGCCTACCGCGCCGCAGCGGACATGCTCTTGATTGATTGGGCGGATGCACTGCTGAAAGCTTATCCGAATCATCGGGCCATCATCACCAGCCATTGGATTCTCGGCACCGGCAATCCTGCTCCTTTCCAAGGTCCGGGTCAGGCGATCTACGACAACCTGAAGGACAATCCGAACCTCTTTCTCATGCTCTGCGGCCATGTGCATGGCGATGGACGCCGCAGCGACACATTCGAGGGGCGCACCGTTCACACGGTGCTGCATGACTACCAAGACGCGACGAATGGCGGCAATGGTTTCCTGCGCATTCACACCTTCTCTCCGTCGAACAACACGATCACCTGCGAGACATGGTCACCCACGCTGAACCGCGCGGCCACCACGGCGGATGTTTCGACCTATCAGGGGGTCTTCACGATGCCCTACAACATGCAGACCAGCACGACGGACTGGGTTCCGCTTGGCTCGGTAAATGTGGCTGGTGGTGTGACTAGTGCCACGCTGAACTGGACGGGCCTCCAG
>CALMTT010000175.1 GCA_937872615.1 uncultured Verrucomicrobiaceae bacterium
GGCCGCGCCAAGGCGTTTCAGGGCGAGATGCTCTACAGCGCCGACAACCCTCCTTATGGCGCCGTGGTCACCTACTACCTGAAGGACGCGCTCAAGACGCTGAAGCAGAAGCGCGTGGATGCCGAGAAGGCGGCCGAGAAGGCGGGGAAGGGGATCGAGTACCCCTCGTTCGACGCGCTCCGCGCCGAATCCGAAGAGGAAGCGCCCGCGATTCTGCTGACGATCTCCGATGCGTCGGGCGCGCCCATCATCACCCACTTGCGTAGGTCGGCGATTGCATCGGCCGACAGCTTGCCCTTGGGGGGCATCTGAAGGGCCTCGTCCGCGTAGCCGATCGCCTCCACAAGGAGACTCTCGTCGGGACGACCCGGCACGATCACCGGGCCGCTGTCACCCCCCTGGAGAATGCCCGCGCGCGTGTCGAGGGCGAGCCCCCCCTTCACGCCTTTTTCGCCCTGGCTGGAATGGCACTTGTAGCAATGCTCGACGAGCACCGGACGGATGTTTTTCTCGAAGAAGTTCAACTGGTCCGGCATGAGGCCCGCATGGGCGTTTCCAGCCTCGTCGGCGGCATGCAGACGTGTGGCGGCGATGAGGACAAGCGGGAGGGAAAAGGCCTTCATGGTCGTTTGGGGGAGGTTGTGGGCTTCAACCTTCAAGTAGCCCTCAAGTTGCGCTTCAATTACAGCGCCGGTGGTTCTGCCGCTTGCACGCGAGGTGAATCGCGATACCTCAAACACGATGCCAGCCTGCTCGATCGAAGCCTACGTGGACTCCCCGCAAGCCCGGGAAGAACTGGCGCGATGGCTCGTGATCCACGCGCCGTATCCGCTCGACGCGGCGGAGTGGGTGGCCCGGCTCGGCTACTGGTGGGATGCGAATCCTTTTTCATCGGCCTCTCCCGAGCGTGGTTGGGTGCTGCGGCACGAGGGGATGCTGGCCGGATTCATGGCTTTGATCCCCGCTGCTTATGCGGTGGGCGGCACCTTCACCCCGGCGATGAATGCCTCCACGTGGTGTGTGGCGGAGACCCATCGCAATGCCAGCCTGCCCATGCTGATGAAGCTGCGCCGCCTGGCCGCCACCATGCCGATGGCGGACACGACGCCCACGCCGGACGTGCAGGTCATGCTGCAAAAAAGCGGCTGGATACCCGCGACGACGATTCAGCGTCACTTTGTGCCGCTGGGGCTCATCGGCCTGCCGTGGCGGGCCAAATGGCCGCGTCTGGCGGAGGGCAAAAAGATCACGCGTGATCCCGGGGAGGTGCGCAGCATCGCGCGGAATTTTCAAAACGAGGCTCGCATCGAGAAATGGGTCACGCCGGAGTATCTTCGGTGGTTTGCAGCATCCACGATGCGGCAGCATGAGTTCATCGGCGTACTCGATGAGGCCGGTTGCCTCAGCAGCTACCTCTTTCTCACGCCCGCGGACGTGCGTGGCGTTAGCGGCTGGCTGGAGGTGGATCATTTCAGCACTTCCGAGGACCTCACTGAGCTGCATGCGCTCGTCGGCGAGATCGTGCGAAACCGGGCGCGACTGAGCGGCGGGCTCTATTTGACCCTCACGAGCTTCCCGGGCGATACGACATGGGATAGCGTTCCAGCCTTGCTGAGACGCGAGGCACGCGTGACGCATCACTTTGCCATTCCAGAGGCTCTGAAGGCGCTGCCAAAGCACAGCGTGCTCGCGGAGGGCGATTGGGGGCTTTAGACGAGCTTCTCGATGACCGCGAGGAGGTGATTGCCGGTGGCAAAGGTATCCGCGGTCATGAGCTCATCAGGAATCTGCACGCCGAGCTCCTGCTCGATCTCCATCAGCAGGTCGATGGAGGCCATCGAGTCGAGGCCCAGCTTGCCGAGGTCCTCGTCCATTGGCACGGCGGCACCGGGCGTGAGGAAGCGGAGCTTCGGGCGGAGGATTTCCTGGAGTTTCGGGGTGATGTCTGTCGCAGTCATGATCTTGGGGGGCTGGCACTAAACTGCACGATGGGGATTATGCCAGCACTGGAAGCTCCATGTTTCGACCACCTCGTTGCCGCGGTAGGCCGCCTCGACCGGCGTGGCATGGCTGAGGAAGCCCAGCAGGCTCGCAGTGAGGCCGTAGGCGCCCACGTTTGGCACGGCCAAAATGTCACCAACCTCCACCGGCGGCATCTTCTGGCCGCGGGCGAGGCTGTCGAGCGGGCTGCACAACGGGCCGACGACATCCGCGACGATCTCGCCCTCGCGTTGAGCGGTCAGATTGGTCAAAGTGATCGCTGAACGCGGGATGCGGCCGAGGCCGGACATGCCGCCGAGGTGATGAATGCCCGTGTCGAGCACCACAAAGGTCTTTGAACCCGCTTTTTTCACATCGAGCACCGTCGTCAAAAGCGTGCCGCTGCCAGCGCAGAGGTAGCGGCCGCTCTCAAAGCAAAGCTGTGCCTTGCCATGCAGCGGCGAGGCCTGCCAGACTGTCTCCAAAGCCTCGCGAAGTCCGGCGAGATCGCTGCCTGTGGCATCGCTGGCATAGGGCCATGGAAAACCGCCGCCCGCATTGATGACCGAGCAATCAAAGCCGATCGCCGTCGAAACACGCACGGCGGTGTCGAGCGCACATTGCGTGTTCTTGGCCAAAGCTTCGACTGAGGCCACCTGCGTGCCGAAATACACATGCACGCCATTCAGCGTGAGGTTCGGCAGCTTCAGCCGCTCCGCCGCGCCCTCAGCCAGCAGCAGCGCCTCATCAAAGCCGAACTGGCTCTCCACGCCGCTCATCGCCAGACGAGCATCGGGGGCCTGCTGCGGATTCACGCGGAGCATCGCGGTGATCTCCACACCGGCCTTCACCGCCATCAATGAGAGCCGCGCGGCATCGGTGAAGCTCTCGCAGGAAAAATGCGTTACGCCATTCGCGAGCATCGTGGCGATCAAGCGCTCCGATTTACCCGGCCCGCCGAAAACGATGCCGCTTTCGAAGCCCGCATGCTTCGCCGCCATCAGCTCGCCATCGGAGGTGATCTCCGCACGCACGCCCTGCGCACGCAGCTCGCGGGCGATGGCCGGCAGCGGGTTGGCTTTGAACGAGTAATACAGCCGCGAGCCCTCCGGCAAAGCCGCGAGCAAGGTCTGCGCACGCTTCTTCACCGCGTCGAGATCATACACGAACAGCGGCGAGCCGTGCTTTTCGAGGAGTTGACGGGCAAAGGCGGCGTTCATGGTTCAAAGCATCGCGCGAAGCGCTTTCCGATCCACTTTCTGGTTTCCAGTCTTCGGCAGTTCCGGCAGCAAAAACACGCGGTTGGGCACTTTGGCGGGTTCGAGCTTCGAGCTGAGCGCCTGGATGATTTTCGCCTCGTCGAGCGAAGGATCGGAAACACTCACAAACAGGCATAGCAGGTCCTTCGCCTCGTCTTTGACGCATCCCGCCGCCACCACGCCGAGCAGGCGGCAGGCTTCTTCCTC
>CALMTT010000176.1 GCA_937872615.1 uncultured Verrucomicrobiaceae bacterium
AAAACCACCAGCGGCACTTTTCCTGTCGCCGCATCCGACGCAGCCGGGGTCAGCAGACGATATGGCAGCGACTCGTCGCTTTCGGGATCACGCTCGGTCATGGCCAAAAAACGATCGGCAAGCGGGGCAGAAGTGGTCGTCGATGAATCGCTGCGCACAGAAGATCGCATCCGAAAAGTGTAGTCCACCTGCCACCTGGCTATACTGCCGCGCCATGTGGACTTGGTTCGGGGTGGCCGGTGCCGCCGCGTTTTTACTCCTGCTCGCAGGCTGGGTTTTGCGACGCGGAACCCCTGCACAACATGCGGCACTCGCGCCTGCGGACACGCCGCCACACGACCCGAGCGGCAGCGACGCAAACACCACAAGCGATGATGACCAAACCGCAGCGGCGGACGCGCCGACCTCCAGCGATGCCGATCCGTCGCACAGCGAAACCGAAACCGACAGTCACGATGAAACGGACGGCGAAACGGACGGCGAAACGGGCGACGAAGGATTTTGAGGAAACGCTCTCGGCTTTGGCTGCGCAGCCGTTGCTGGCTTTTGAGATCGCTTTGGAGTGGATCACGGCGCTGAATCCGAATGTGGATCAGGGCGTGCGCATCGAAACGGCGGCGATGGTGGTCACGAATGACCAACCGCCTGCGGCGACGCCGACGGAGCCGGTTTGCAAAACGACGATCACCGGGCTGACGGGCACGCATGGCCGAATCAACGAGGCGAAGCTCGAACTCGATTACCATGAGTTCACCGCGCGGCTGCGGAAGTATGAAAGCGAGGTCGTGCCACAGTTTGAGGCGTTTCAGCGGCTCAAGCATGAGCTGAGTGACAAACGCCGGAAGGATCTGCGGCTGGATCAGTTCAAGGCGGGCGTGTTGAGCTCGTTTGTGTGCAATCGCCTGATCGATCAGGTTTATCTGCCACTCATCGGCGCAAACTTGGCGAAACAGCTCGGTGCGGCGGGCAAGGACACACGCACGGATCGCATGGGCATGCTGTTGCTCATTTCACCGCCGGGTTACGGCAAGACGACGCTCATGGAGTATGTCGCGAGCCGTCTCGGCATCACGTTGGTGAAGATCAACGGGCCTGCGCTGGGGCATCAGGTGACCTCTTTGGACCCGAGCGAGGCGCGCAATGCGTCGGCACGGGAGGAGATCGAGAAGCTGAACCTCGCTTTCGAGATGGGTGACAACGTCATGATCTATCTCGACGACATCCAGCACACAAATCCCGAGTTCTTGCAGAAGTTCATCCCGCTGTGCGATGGCACGCGCAAGATCGAAGGCGTCTTCAAAGGCGAGGCGAAGACTTATGACCTGCGCGGCCGCAAGGTGGCTGTGGTGATGGCGGGCAATCCTTACACCGAGGTCGGTGGCAAGTTCCAGGTGCCGGACATGCTGGCGAATCGTGCGGACACTTACAACCTCGGCGACATCCTCGGCGGGCACCAAGACGTGTTTAAAGACAGCTACATCGAGAACGGACTCACGAGCAACAAGACGCTGGCGCGGATCGCATCGCGCAGTCACGCGGATGCGCTTTCGGTGCTGAAAGTGGCGCAAACGGGCACGCGTGAAGGCGTGGAGTTTGAAGGCAGCTACAGCGCGGAGGAGATCAACGATGCCGTCGCCGTGATGACGAAGCTGCTGCATGTGCGCGAGGTCATTTTGCGCGTGAATCAGCAATACGTGGCCAGCGCGGCGATGGAGGATGCCTACCGCGTGGAGCCGCCGTTCAAGCTGCAAGGCAGCTACCGCAACATGAACAAGATCAGCGAGAAAATCCTCCCGCTGATGACCGATGCCGAGGTGGCGCAGCTCGTGGCCGATCACTATCGCGGCGAAGCGCAGACACTCAGCGGCGCGGCAGAGGCGAATCTGCTCAAATGGCGCGACATCAACGGTTTGAGCAGTGCGGAGGACAAAACGCGCTGGGACGAGATCAAGCGCACCTTCAAACGCAACCTCCTCACTGGCGGTGCGGGCGAAAACGACCCGATCAACCGCATCACCGGCCATCTGAGCGCCCTCACCGAAGCCGTGAGCCAGCCGACGCTGAGCGATGTGACCATTGAGCGCCTCAAAACGATCATCGAAGGCCTGCGGGCCGTTCCGGTGAACGTGGAGATCAAAGTGCAGCCCGTGGAGAAGGAGGCTGTTGAGGCTTCGGAACCGCCAGTGGAGATCGAGAGTGTCGTGCAACAGGCCGTAGCCGAGAAGCCAAAAAGGGGAGCGAACAAGCCCGGCAGTCCCGAAAAGTGATCAAGGAGATGAAGCGGCGTTTTTACCTGCGTTGGCTACTACACGCCAAAATAGTTGACTAAACGTCTAGTGTGGGCTTTAGGCCCTACATGGGACGAACCTCCGACGCCAAAGAACGACTAATGGAAGCGATGAGCGAGCTCATCTGGACGGGGAGTTATGGAACGACCTCCGTGGATCACATTTGTGAGAAAGCCGGGGTCAAGAAGGGCAGTTTCTACCACTTTTTCGAGTCGAAGACCGAGTTGGCGCTCACCGCCATCGACCATGGGTGGGGTGAGCATCGCAAGAAGCTCGACCAGACGTTTTCTCCGGTCATTCAGCCGCTGGAGCGCATTTGGAGATGCTTCCGGGAATTCCGCGAGGAACAGGAGGCTATGCAGGAAAAACATGGTCGAGTGCTCGGTTGCCCGATTCACTCGCTGGGCGCGGAAGTGAGCACCACGGACGACAAGTTGCGCGACAAACTCCAGGAGATCCTCGCCCAGTTCATCCGCTACTACGAGAGTGCTTTGCGCGATGCGCATTTCCAGGGTGTGATCGACGCGCCGGACGCGCCGGCCTTGGCACGCATCCTGTTTGCTTATGGCGAGGGTTTGCTGCTGCACGCCCGCATCTGGAACGACCTCAGCCATCTGAATGAGATGGAGGCCGGTGCCCGCCGCATCCTCGGCGTGAAAGACGAGGAATGAACCTTTTTTTGCATTCAATTTAACCAACTAGTCAACTTCCCACCCCAAAACCAACGCGCCCCGTGAAACCTCAAAACCTCCTCCCTCTCGTGCTGCTCCTCGCCGCCTGTGGCAAACCGCCTGCGGGTGGTGCCCACGGCGGAATGCAGATGCCGCCGGCTCCGGTGACCCTCGCACCGGTTGAGCAGAAAGAACTCGTCGAGTGGGAGGAGTTCACGGGGCGCGTCGAGGCGGTGGAGACCGTCGAGCTGCGTCCGCGGGTGGCCGGTTACATCACGCAGGTGCATTTTCAGGCTGGTGCCCTCGTGAAAAAGGGCGACGTGCTGTTTACCATCGACCAGCGGCCCTTTGAGACCAAACTCCGCGCCGCCAAGGCCGAGGTGCAGCGTGCCGAGGCCAATGCGCAGGCCATGAAGCGTGAATTTGATCGTGTTTCGGCCCTGTTGGCTGCCAAAGCCATCGCGCCGGAGCAGGCGGAGACGCGTGAGTCGATGTACAAGCAAGGCGAGGCCGCCCTCGAGGCCGCGAAGGCGGCAGAGCACAGCGCCGAGATCGAGTTCGAGCACAGCACCGTCAAAGCGCCGATCTCCGGCCGCATCAGTCGTGCCATCACCACCACCGGCAACTACGTCACCGCGGGCACCACACTGCTCACGACCATCGTCACGGTCGATCCGGTCTATGTGTATGCCGACATTGACGAAAACAGCCTTCTCAAGCTGCAAGCTCTCCAACGCGACAAAACGACCTTCACCAATGGCGACGGCCGCATGCCGGTGGAGTTGCAGCTTTCCAACGAGAAGGATTTCCCGCACCACGGCCACGTAGAGTCCTTCGACAACCGCCTCGATGCCGGAACCGGCAGCATGGTGCTCCGCGCGGAGTTTCAAAACACTGACGGAAGCCTCACGCCCGGCCTCTTCGCCCGCATCCGTCTGCCAATGACAGCGAAATACAAAGCGCTGCTCGTCGATGAAAAGAGCATCCTCACCGACCAGGCCAACAAGTATGTGCTCGGTGTCGATGAGTCGAAGCAGCCTGCGGTGTCCGTTTACAAACCGGTCAGCATTGGACCGTCCATCGACGGCAAGCGCATCATCCGCAGCGGCCTCAACGCCGGTGACAAGATCATCATCAACGGCCAGGCACGCCTGCCGATGCCCGGAATGCCGGTCGCGCCGGTGCCGGGCGATGCGGCGAAACAAGCGGCTGCGAAGTAATCGCGAAGCGAAACCCCACCCACGCGCTTCATGAACTTCTCGTCCTTCTTCATCACTCGCCCGATATTCGCGGGCGTGCTGTCGCTCCTCACGTTTATCCTCGGCGCGATCTCGTTGTTTCAACTGCCGATCTCCGAGTATCCGGAGGTCGTGCCGCCGACGGTGATCGTGACGGCGAACTATCCGGGTGCGAATCCGAAGACGATTGCCGAGACGGTGGCCTCGCCGCTCGAGCAGACGGTCAATGGACTCGAAAACATGCTCTACATGTCGTCGCAGAGCACGGCGAACGGCGTCATGATTTTGACGGTAACCTTCAAGATCGGCACGGACCTCGATCTGGCTCAGGTGCAGGTGCAAAACCGCGTTTCGCAGGTGCTGCCGAAGCTTCCCGAGGAAGTGCGTCGCTTTGGCGTGACCACCGTGAAGTCTTCGCCGGACATGACGCTCGTGGTGCATCTGCTTTCGCCGAATGACCGCTACGACGAGATCTACCTGCGCAATTACGCCACGCTGAATGTAAAGGATGAGCTCTCCCGCCTCACCGGCGTGGGCCAGGTGCAGATTTTCGGCGGTGGCGAGTATGCGATGCGCATCTGGATTGATCCCGACAAGGCCGCGGCACGCGGTTTGACGGCCAGCGACATCGTGAACGCCATCCGCGAGCAAAACATCCAGGTCGCGGCGGGCACCATCGGGCAACAGCCGACGCAAGACGTCGCGTTTGAGCTCACGGTGAACGCGAAAGGCCGTTTGATCACGGAAGAGGAGTTTGAGCAGATCATCGTCAAAACCGGCCCGCATGGCGAAAAGCTCCGTCTGCGCGATGTGGCGCGTGCGGAGATGGGAAGCGGTGAATATGCGCTGCGCAGTTTGCTGAATAACAAAAAGGCTGTCGGAATGGGCGTGTTCCAACTTCCGGGCTCGAATGCGCTCGCCGTGTCGCAGGCAGTGCGGGCCCGCATGGCCGAGTTGAAGCAAAAAATGCCTGAGGGAGTCGATTATGCCATCGCCTACGACCCGACCGTGTTTGTCGATAAATCCATCGACGCGGTCATTCACACGCTCATCGAGGCGATTCTGCTCGTGGTGCTCGTGGTGGTCATTTTCCTGCAAACCTGGCGTGCGTCGATCATTCCTCTCGCAGCCGTTCCGGTGTCGCTGGTGGGCACTTTTGCCGTGATGCATGCTTTGGGCTTCTCGATCAAC
>CALMTT010000177.1 GCA_937872615.1 uncultured Verrucomicrobiaceae bacterium
TGCCGATCTGGCGCGCGACTACTTCAGCGCCCAGGCCAGCGTGGTGGAACAGGCCGGCGCGCTGCTGCGCCTGTACGAGGCGCCGCATTACTTTCGCCGCGCCGGCAAGGGCCGCTTTCGCAAGGCGCCGGCCGAGATCGTGCAACAGGCGCTGCTGGCCATGGTGACGCGAGTGGACGAATGGCTCCCCAAAGCGGTCAAATCGCTTCAAAAGCCCCGCGCGTGGAATGGCTGGTTCTGCCTGCTTTGGGTGATCGTGAGCACCGGGTGCGATGCGGCGCTTTTGCGCGAGGCACCGCCGGGCTGGATCGAGGCGGCAGATTGCCTCCTGGCCCGTTTTCTCACGCACACGATCATCGCCAGCGGCGTGTGGCTGCTCATGGCGATCCACGACCGATTGGCACCGGCTCTCGGACGTGTCATCGCGTGGGTGATCGTGCTCTTCATGCCGCTGCTGATCATCGTGAATACCTGGCTGCAACTGTGGTGGGGCAAAGGGATGATCGAGATGTTTGGCGAGCTGGAGGTCGGGGGTCGTTTTGAGGTCGAGCGGGCTTGGGCGGCTGGTGGTGTGGAATTGAATGCGCAGACGATCAGCATGGCGTTGAGCGCATTGCTGATCGCGCCGACGGTTTTCATGCTTTGCCGATGGCTTTCGTATCGCATGCACTGGCGAATGAGCGCGATGAGGCTTGGTGTCGTCGCGGCGGTGGCTTGGGCGGTCTTGCAGGTGGATCAACTGGCCGGCGCATCGCTCAAAGACCGCGGCTGGTGCTGGTGGGAGCGGAAGACGTATCATCGCCGCATGACGTGGATCGAGCCGCCGCCGGGCCTCGAGCATTATCAGGCCGCGTTTCGTAATCCGAAGGTGCCGGTGAAGCCTCAAACGCTCGCCACGAAGCCGGATGTGTTTCTCTTCATGGTCGAGTCGTTGCGTGATGACACGCTCACGCCGCAGATCGCGCCCTTTTTGACCCGTTTTCGCGATGAGGAATGCCAGCCGCTGGGCGAGACGTGGGCGGCGTCGAATGTCACGCATCAATCGTGGTTCTCCGTGCTGAGCGGCAGGCTGCCGTTGTTCTTTGTCGAAGGTCGCGAGGAGAAGCAGATGCTGGCGCTGCCGGCGGTTTTGAAGGCTTCCGGTTATCGAGTGGAGGCACGCATGGTGAATGACTTCGATTACATGGACATGGTTTCCGTGAATTTCGGCCTGCCCACCGCGGCTGATGTGATGGAGCATGTCCCGCGGCACAGCTCGGAGAACTTTTTCAAGGTCCCCGAACGCGAGGTGCGCATGCTGAAGCGTTTGAAAGCCACGGTGGAAGGTCGCCCGGCAGGTGGACTGTTCGCGATCACGGGGATGGACTCCACGCACTACAACTACAAGTGGGGCGCGGGCTTCCAGCCGCCGTTTACCGACTTCGAGGCGAATCCCATTTTCCCGATGCGACCCTCCGCCGAACAGGTGAAGCGCATCGAACATCGCTTTTGGAATTCCGTGGCATGGGTCGATGCACAGCTCGCGGAGTTTGTCGGGTGGCTGAAGCAGCAGGGACGCTATGACGATGCCATCATCATCATCACCGGTGATCACGGCGAGGAGTTCAAAGAGCAAGGGAGCTGGTTCCACGGCACCACCTTGAACCGTCCGCAGACGCGTGTGCCATTGCTCATCAAGTGGCCGAAGAGCTTGTCGCGTGAACAACAGCCCGCGCATGAGCGTGCGTCCCATCTCGACCTGGTGCCGAGCCTTTTCGATGCGCTCGGATGCGAAAAAGAGCTCTGGCAGCATCTTCCGGGCATCTCGCTGCTTCAGGCTGCGCCGACCGGGCGCACGATCATCATGACCACGCACTTCTGCGGCAAGAATGGCGAGGCATTGCTGCTCAAGCGTGGCGATGTTGAGGCCGCGTTTGGCTGGCGGGACTTCTGGCAGCCGGTGATTCCATCGGAGCTGTGGATCGAGCGGATGAACGAAACGAGCCTTTCCGCCTGGCGCGATGCTTTTCCGGATGTGGTGCCAAAGATCTTCGAGAAGCTGGAGAAGCGCTAAGCCCGAGCCAGCACGGCCTCGGCCACGCGCATGCCATCGGCGGCGGCGGAGATGATGCCGCCGGCGTAGCCTGCGCCTTCACCGGCGGGATAGAAATGGCGGACGCCGGTGCATTCGAGGGTCTCGTTGTCTCGCGGAATGCGGATGGGGCAGGAGCTTCGCGTCTCGAAACCGGTCAGCACAGCCTCGTCGAGCGCGAAGCCACGGAGGTTCTTGTCGATGCGTGGCACGGCCTGGATGATCGTCTCGACAATATAGTCGGGCAAAACGCTGGTGAGATCGGTCCAAACGACGCCGGGCTTGTAACTCGGCTGCACTTTGCCAGGCCCGGTCGAGGCACGACCAGCGATGAAATCGCCCAAAAGCTGCGCCGGTGCCTTGTAAGTGCCACCCGCGAGATCAAATGCGGCCTTCTCGATACGGCGCTGCAATTCGACACCGGCGAGTACGTCATCGCCGGGATAGTCATCGGGGCTCACATCGACCATGAAGCCAGCATTCGCGTTTGCTTCGGCGCGAGCATAGCTGCTCATGCCATTCGTGACGACCGTGCCGGGCTCCGAATTGGCAGCCACGACGAGGCCGCCGGGGCACATGCAGAAGCTGTAAGCCGTGCGACCGGTGCCGCAGTGAGCGACAAACTTGTAAGGCGCGGAGCCGAGACGCGCATCGCCAGCCCAGCGGCCATACAGCGAGCCGTCGATGAGCTTTTGAGGATGCTCGATGCGCACGCCGATGGAGAAGGGCTTGCGCTCCATCGGCACGCCATGGCGGTTCAGCATGGTAAAGGTATCCCGCGAGCTGTGACCGATGCCAAAGATGAAGCAGCCGCCTTCAATCACCGTGCCATCGGCGAGCACGACGGCACGCATGACGTTCTTTTCGATCACGACATCGCTCACTCGCGACTCGAAGCGCACCTCGCCACCGAGTGAGATGATTTCCTCGCGGACGTGGCGCACGACTTTGATGAGACGATCGGTGCCGATGTGCGGACGGGCTTTGACGAGGATGTCCTCGGGGGCGCCTGCCTTCACCATTTCCTTCAGCAGCCACGGGATGCGATGCTCGCGGTCGCGGATCTGCGTGTAGAGCTTTCCATCGGAGAAAGTGCCCGCGCCGCCTTCGCCGTATTGCACGTTCGATTCAGCGTTGAAGGCCCACCCGCGGTTCCAAAAGCCTGTGACATCGCGTGCGCGATCTCCCGCGGCCTTGCCACGCTCAAGCAACAGCGGCTTCAGACCGGCGCGGGCGAGCAGCAATCCGCAAAACAAGCCGCAAGGTCCGGTGCCAACGATCACCGGCCGCTCGGAGACCACGTGCAAGGCATGCGGCACTTGATAGTCCTCCGGAGTGGCCACCTGCACACGGGCCGCACGATCGATCTTTTGCAGCACACGGGCCTCGTCTGCTACCTCGGCGAGCAGTGTGTAGCTGAAGCTGACATGGCCGCGACGGGCGTCGATGGCTCGCTGCTTGATGGTAAGGGATTTCAGGTCCGCCTCGCGTGTCCGCAGCATCTCCAGCGCGGCCTTTCGAAGGCTGGCATCGGTGTGATCGACGGGAAGGAGAACCTGGCTGAGCTGCAGCATGTGGCGCTGCTGATAAACCGGCACCGCCGGGCGGCAAACGCTTACTTCGTGCCCTTGAGCCGCGGATCGGCAGGCAGGTCACGCGGCGTGGCCCAGCCATAGACCTTGTCGCCGTTGTAAAGCGGCTTGTAGGAGGGCGTCAGGCCGCCGTAGTCCGCCACGACGCCAGCTTTCTCGACGGTGCCGACGCGGAGGTTCGCATACACATCACCTTCTTCGTAGAGGACATGCAGTGGATCACTCTCTTTGAGCTGCACGCCCTTGTTGGGCTTCACGATGGCAAACTTCCAGTGGTCGTTGATGTGGGCGATGGAGCCGAGTTCCTGATAAACGAGGGCTTTCGGCACCTTCGAGAGGTCCACGCGGCCGTGCTGGCCTTCAAAATTCACGCGGAAGGGATCGTAGCTGGGGCTGGCGGGGTTAGCGTAGTCGCCGGCAAAGTAAGGATTGTTTTCCGGGCGGACCTCCGGGCGGAGTTCGGAAGGCGATTGCATCACGGGGAAGCCGCGAATGATCGGCTTCGGGTCCACACGCTCGACGATCTTCGACACGAGGCCAAAGACATCGCTGGCGCGGCCATAGTGGAAGAACTGCCACGAGTCGATGAGCTCGGAATTCGGCACGCGGGTCTTTTTGACGGTCATGCGATGCTCAGGGCCGTTGGAGAGCAGATTGAAGGAAAGCAGGTAGTCGATGCCTTTGTCGAGCGCGGTGGCGTGTGAGCGGTTTACTCCGGCGTCACGTGGTGAGCGGAGGACCTGCGTGCCGCTTTCGGTCTCCTCGGTCATGAGGTTGAAGACACGCACCTGGCCGCGACGCAGCAGCGCGGTGCTCAAACTATCCGCCAAAGCCCGTCCAAGCTCCGGGCGGCGCACCCCATCGACGGTCACGTCCTCGGCAAAGATGGCCAGTTTCGGCTTTTCGGCCTTCGCCACGCTGGCACCTTCGTCGGCGAGCACGGAGTGAAAAGTAGTGGAGGCCAGCAGGAGGCAGAAAGAGGCAGCGCGTGTCATTTTCATAGGCAGGGCGTGGGGGGACGGCTGTTGGAGTGTCGGGCGATGCTAGTGGTTCAAAATCCGTTTGGGAAGGACAAATGTGCCCCCGACGGATTCTGGCAAACACGGGCATCGCAGAGCGTTTTGCATGCCGCATATGAACGCACTCTTTCGATCCACATTGCACGGGGCCCTCGGGCTGGGGCTGGTGAGCCTGCTGGCCTATTCCATCTGGGCTTTTGCCCCACGGGTCGCCGGGAGTGAGATCGGCATGTATGCGCTGATCGCGCTGGTCTATCTGACGGGCTCCGGGCTGGCCTTGTGCGGTTTGTTGAAGGGGGAAAAGCGGCTACGAAGGTTCTACGCGATGTTTTTACCGGCCTTCGCGGGCTACGCGGTGCTATGGAGCCTGGCGTGGTTTGTCATCAAGCATCGTCCTGGCGAGTGGGCAGACCGAGGCGCAGCGCCGTGACGCCTGCGCCAGCCTCATCAACCAGGAGATTGCTGCTGGCTACCCGCTACGTGGCGTCAACATCCGCAAGATGCTGCCTGCGGGCGATTGCCCGGCCGAGACGGCGCTCGACCTCGGCGCCGCGCTTACAGCTGGCGGCATGCGTGGCGTGGCATTGCCGCCGCTCGCCGATGCTCTTACCGCCCTGGACGATGGCGCGCTCAGTCTTGACGATTCCCGTCGTGCGCAACTGACGACGACGCTGGTGTCGCTGGCCAGCCTGTCTTCACTCGATGACCACGCGACCGTCCTGCAGCAGGCGCTGGGCAAGGCCGACTATCTGGCGCTGCGGGGACGCGTCGCGGTCGCGAGCCTCCTGGCACGTGGCGCACAGGGCGGCGCGCTGCCCAAAGACATCGCCAGCGCCATCACGGCCTACGCCCCAACCGCGATGATGGCCGGACTCATTTCCGGCGCAACACGACCGTCGCAGCCGGGTAATCTGAAGCCGGCTGCCGAGGACGAGGCGCTTT
>CALMTT010000178.1 GCA_937872615.1 uncultured Verrucomicrobiaceae bacterium
AGCGAACGGGCCAGGCTGCGGGTGGTCTCGACCCGCGGCTGCCAGCCGCCGCCGGCGGCCAGCGCCCGTTGGGCGAGGGGCAGCAACTGCGCGAATGGCAGCAGCACGATCGCATCGCGCGGCGCGATGCTGCGCGAATCCAGCCAGCGCCGGACCTGGCCGGCAAAGGTGGTCCAGAGCGCCCCGTCATGGGGGCGCCCCAGGTCGATCTCAAGGGGGTGGCGCGCTATCGCTGCCATTGGAAAGGGCCGCGGCCGCGCGGCCACGGCGCTGAGGCCTTTGTGTCAGAATTATCAGGCCTCGACCACCACGGTCGTGCCGCTTCCGACCGAGGATTCCCCATGAGCACCGAACTGATCAAACACATCTCCGATGCGTCGTTCGACGCCGACGTCCTGCAGTCCGACAAGCCGGTGCTGGTCGACTACTGGGCCGAGTGGTGCGGGCCGTGCAAGATGATCGCCCCCATCCTCGAGGAGATCGCCACCGCGGCGGGCTTTGTGGACATCCGGGTGGTCAAACCGATCACCGAGACCGGCCATCCGACCATTTACGACAGCCAGGTGATGTCCCACGAGTGGGAAAGCTCGCCGGAATCACCGCATACGCTGCTGATCGAGGCAAGAAAGCCGTAGGGCAGTCAAGGTCAGTCAAAGCCAGTCAAACCTTGAACGAATCCGGCTGGATCCGACTCGATCCGACCCCATCCAACCTCTTTTTCGCGTTCCAGTAACGCATCACGCATGAAACGAGCACTGATCACCGGCATCACGGGGCAGGATGGCTTTTACCTGGCGGAGCACCTGCTGGGGCTGGGCTATGAGGTGCATGGGCTGGCACGGCAGACGGGCCTGGAGCACATCCGCGGGAACCTGCTGCAGGATGTGCCGCCGGAGCTGTATGAGCGCTGCCGCCTGCATGCGGTCAACCTGGACAATTTTCCCGGCCTTTACCGGCTCATATCGCATACCCAGTTTGACGAGTGCTACCACTTGGCGGCCTCCAGCTTTGTGGGGGAGAGGCTGGCGGACGGCTACCAGACGATTCAGAACAACATCGCCAGCACGCACTATCTGCTGGCGGCGCTGCTGGAGTTCCAGCCGGGCTGCCGGTTCTACTTCGCGGGTTCGAGCGAAATGTTTGGCCGGCCTGCAACGGCTCCCCAAACGGAGGAGACGCCCTTCATGCCACGCAGTGCCTACGGCATCAGCAAGCTGGCGGGCTACCACCTGGTGCGGAACTACCGCGAGGCGCACGGCATGTTCTGTGGTGTGGGCATTCTTTACAACCATGAGAGTCCGCGCCGTCGGCCGGAGTTTGTGACGCGCAAGATCAGTCTCGCGGCGGCCCGCATCTCCCAGGCAGGAGGCGGCAAGTTGCAGCTAGGCAATCTGAAGGCGCGGCGGGACTGGGGCTATGCGCCCGATTATGTGCGTGCGATGCATGCCATTGTGAACCATGACCGCCCAGAGGACTTTGTGGTGGCCACCGGCGTGCTGCACAGTGTGGAGGAGCTCTGTGAGGCGGCCTTCAGTCATGTGGGACTGGACTGGCGGGAGCATGTGGAGGTGAACAAGGATTTTTACCGCGACGAGGAGGCCGTGCCGCTGACCGGATGCTCGGCGAAGATCGAGCGTGAGGTGGGCTGGCGGCCGCGGACCACGTTTGAGGAAATGGTCCACCAGATGGTGGAAGCGGATGTGGCGCGGCTGAAGGCAGGAGTGGCGTGATGATTTGACCGGAATGAGCGAGCAACTGAAACCCATTCACGTCTGGACACCGGGCATCCGCGATGACACCGGGGGCATCCAGGCCTTTTCGCGTTACTTCGTGAAGGCGCTATTGGAGGAGTTCCCGGAGCGCAAGTTCCGGGTTTTTGTGCGCAACGAGCGTCTGAGCGCCGACGATCCGCTGCGGGAGTGTGAGAGGCTTGTCGTTCACTCGTATGCGAATGTGCCTGTGCCGGTGCGCTCGCATGTCATGGCAGGCTCTGCCAGTCTGCACGGCTGGGAGGAGAAGCCATCGTGCATCCTTTCCACCCACCTGCACTTTCTGCCAGCGTTGCGCATGCTGCGTGGCGTTACGGGCATACCCTACGCGGGTGTGCTGCATGGCATCGAGGCCTGGCGCATCCGCTCTGGTCTGCGAGCTGCCAGCATGCGGCAGGCGGACCGCCTGCTGGCGGTGAGCCAGTTCACCCGCGACCATGTGGTGCAGAAGTATGGGATTGATCCCGACCGCATCTCCGTCTTTGCCAACACCTATGACGCGGAGCGCTTCATCCCGGGGCCCAAACCTCCGCATCTGCTGGAAAAGTATGGCCTGCGCCCGGACCAGCCGGTGCTGCTGACGGTGAGCCGTCTGGCGCTCTCGGAACGCTACAAGGGGCACTGGCAGGTGCTCATCGCGCTGAAGCATCTGCGCCAGCGCATGCCGGACATCCATTACGCCAGGCGGGACAGTCAGATTATTTTACACACCGGCTTCCGGACAAAAATGGGCATCGACCTTTGCTGCATTTGCATTTCGGCTTCCACTGACGTGCATTCTGCAAATTCCCCGTCAGGATTTGCATTTTGCGAATGCCCCGTTCTTGAACTCCGGAAC
>CALMTT010000179.1 GCA_937872615.1 uncultured Verrucomicrobiaceae bacterium
CGACGAGACAGTCCTTGGTGAAGGAAGTGTTGGGGCGCATGCGAGAGATTTCAGAGCTGGCACAGTAGTTCGGGATAGCAACCATTTACTGATTCGACGGCCTTTTTCTCTTGCATTTGGGCGTCGTTTCGTTTATTTCGATTTTATGCTATAGTGGGAAGATGAATCATTTACTCACGCCAAATCCCAATGATCAGGTGCTGGCCGCCAATAGCGCCAACGCCATTTCATCGGTTCTCGGTGAGACGCTGAGAGCGGAACTTTCTTTGACTGTTGGCCAGGAAATTCGAGTTGTCCCGATTCCTCTGAGCATCCTTGAGTCGTTGGGTCAATTGATGCTTCATCTGTCAGAGGGAAATGCAGTGACGATCGCGCCGGTGCATATGGAGCTAACAACTCAGCAGGCGGCTGATATTTTGGGAGTTTCCAGACCGTATTTGGTGCAGCTTTTGGAGGAAGGGAAAATCCCATTTCGTAAGCCGCATTCCCATCGGCGTGTTCGTCTGCTTGATGTGTTGGAGTATAAGGCCAAGGAAGAGAAGGCCAGACATGAGGCGCTTGATGAGCTGGCTCAGTTGAGTCAGGAGATGGGCTTTTACGATGAATGAGGGTGCCACAGAGTTCGAAGGACGGTGGAAGCCTTCGTAAGGCGCTGTCGCTGAAGTGCTGCGATGTAGTCATCCGGTGCAAACGGAGGACACTTCAGACCGGTTCGATGACGCTCGATTGCCAAAAAAACAGTGGCAGCGTCCAACTCCAAGAGATCGATGATGAAGTCATCAGGGTTTTGGGTTCTGACGCCATAAGGTTCCAAGGCTTCGGCTGGAAAGTCTTGGTGATTCCAGGTAATGATCAGTTGCGCGTGGGATTTGATAGCTGCTGCTAGCACATGGCGGTCATTTGGGTCGGGCAGCTGAAGGCCGCCAATGAGATCTTGGTATCCAGTGACGATAGCATCCTTTACGTGGGAGTCCATGAGTTCGCGAGTTCTTAGGATTTTGGACTCCAGCTCTGGACGATCACGAAGAACAGATCGCATCCATTCTTGATGGATGTCTTCCGTCCAGCGAGCGCGGAAAAGATCCGTTACGGCAAGCCTCAACAGAACATCTCGAAGGAAGTTCGGATAAAGCACGTTGGCATCGTAGATTACGGTGAAGTTAGAGACCCGCATCTAGTCGAGGCTGTTGAAGTTGGGCGTTGGGTAGGGTTGTTGGGGGCGGAGGATGACGACGCCGTGAGCCATTTGGGCGTATTGGCAGAGGGCGTCGACGGAGTTGCGCAGTTGTTCGTAGTGGGCGAGGAAGTGTAAGAAGTGGTCTTGGGTGATGTGGAGTTGTTTGGCCAGCTGGCGATCGGTGGCGCTGGGGTCGGTGGGATGGGGAACTGGGACCGGGGTGTCGGGTTCATTGGTGGTTCCGTTGAGGAAGGCTTCGAGGGCGTCTTGGATGGTTTCGGAGACCGATTGGCCGTGGGTTTGGGCGTAGGCGTCGAGACGCGTTTTGAGTTCGTCGGGGAGGGAGATCGAGATTTTGGCCATGGTGCTCCTAGGTGCTCTTAAGTTTGAGTTGGGTTGGCTGGGTGGGTTTGGAGGTGGTCGAGGATTTGGGGGTCACGACCAAAGGCGTGGTGGGCTTGGTAGACGTCGCGCCAGCGGTTCATGCTGGTTTCAATGTACATTTCGGTGGTGTCGAGGTAGTCGTGGCCGAGTAGTTTTTTGAGGGCGAAGAGGTCCATGCCGTTTTCGTAGCAGTGGGTGGCGAAGGCGTGTCTCATGGAGTGAGGGGTGATTTTGCGGCCGATGGCTTGGTATTTGTCGGCAAGGCCTGTTTGGGCAGCGTATTTTTCAAAGAGGCGTTGGGCTTGGCGCTCGGAGATGGGCATGACGTTGGCAGTGGGCGGTTGGTCGGCTTGCCATTGTTGGAGCTCGAGTTCGGTTTCTGGGTCGATGAGGGCGTAGCGGTCTTTGTCTCCTTTGCCGGAGCGGATGAAGAGAAGGCGTTCGGTGTAGTGGACGTCGGCGAAGAGGAGGTTGCACATTTCGGCGATGCGGATGCCGGAGGCGTAGAGAACCCGGAAGAGGAGACGGTCGCGAGGGTTGTCGGGGGCGGAGATGAGTTGGAAGACTTCTTGGCGGGTTGGAACGGCGGGTAGGCGTTCACCGCGGATGAGGGTTTCGTAGGGGAGTTCTTCCCCGAATTCTTTGAGGAATTCGCCGTCGTAGGGCGGCATGGTTTCCAGGCGCAGCTGGCAGAGGCGCTCGATGATTTCAGGGAGGGTGGCGGTTTCGGGGATTTGGGTCTGGATGAATTCGAGGACTTGGGGGCGCTGTATGGGCGTGGTGTGTTGGTGGTTGTCGTCACTGTGTTTGGGCACGAGCACTTTTTTCGAAGAGAGGCGCAAAAGTCTTTCGGGGCAGTAGGATATGGTAGGATTTGGGTAGGAATGCGGTAGCAAGCGGGGCGGAAGCTAAAGCGATTCCTTTAGAGTCGTCATTGGTAGCATCAGTGTGAATTCTTGCAGTGGTGATTGAACGAAGCCGTAGGAAAGCCAAAAATCCCGGGCTCGGTCGTGAAGAGCGTGAACCAGTATCACTGCGATTCCTAAGATTTCAGCACTTGCGAGTGCTTTGAGGAAGGCATCACGCACGAGAAAGTCCCCCAGTTTCTGTCCCTGGTATTTCTTGTCAACGGCCAGCCGCCCGATGAGAAGCGCCGGTATTGGGTCTGGCATTCCGGTGCGGAGAGGTTGGGGAGCAGTAGCCATGCCGACGGCCGCAGCTGACAGGCAGTAGTAGCCCACCACCATCTGTTCTTCGCAAATGACAAACGTGCGCGATGCTCCAGAACGATTGTTCTTCAAGGCGCGTCGACGGAGCCAGTCATCTAGATTGGGCTCTCCAGAGTCGAATTCCCTGACGCGATGGTCTTTGTTTAGGAGACAGGGGCCGGAAAGCAATTTCTAGGGTTCCCCCCAGGGAGGTGCGCTTTGCATTAACTGCTTGAGTTTAGCATTGGCTTGTGGTGGGTTTTCAATGATTTCAGTAAACTGAACGAAGGCTTCGGGGCTCACTGCAAAATAGGTCTGTTCTAGGAGAACGCTTTCGGCTTCCCGACAGGCGACTTCAAGCATGAAGTCTGTGCGGGATAGACCCAGACGCTCGGCGGCCTGGTCGATGAGGTCCCGTTGCTTTTCTTTGGCACGGATGCTTAAGGTGACTGACATCGTCTTTCTCCTGTCCCGGTGGTGGTTGTTTGAGTATCTCACAATTGTATGGCCATTGTCCATACAATTGGGGCATGTCGCACTTTGGCGGGGCAGCTTGTGACATGCGTCGTTTGCAATTCGCGGAGGCACGCAGTCTACCGTAAAGGTAGCGAAGCTCAGGCGCTCTTGCTGGCAGAATTCCCGCTGACTCAATCCACTTGTTTCAAATTTTTGGAAAATCGGCGCCCAGCCAGCAAGTCGCTCCGTCGTCGACTGAATCTGTGTCTGTTTTCTCATATGCCAATTCTAGTGGTCGACCGCCCCCATTCCCAGACGTCCTCAGCGCACCGCTTACAGTCTACCTTATGGTCTACTAACTCGGTCTGGCTGAAATAGATTTTTTCTGCTCCGTGTCCGAGCCGTCCCCCGACGAGAGCATTCATTAATGAAAACAACAACGATAAACGTTTTCAAATCAATAATGAAAGGCTTCAACCAAATGCCCTACGACATTGTAACTCCAGCCACAGGTGACATCATCGCCGCAACTCATGTGACTCAATACAAAACACCCGTCCAAGATTTGGGAAACGGCGCCGCATTTTACAGACCCGACAGCGGAAGTGTCGCCAACCAATACGTCGTCGATTTCAGTACCGGAAACAAAATCAGTGCTCTTGTGG
>CALMTT010000180.1 GCA_937872615.1 uncultured Verrucomicrobiaceae bacterium
AGGTGGCCGGAGGCCAAGTGTATTCGGTGTATTCGGCCTTCAGCCGGTATCGGTTCTTGGGTCGGCTGAGCCGAAAGGCCCAGCGGCCATAAGCCAAGCTTCTTCGGACCTGTATATGCTATCCAACGATCGGTAGCCCCAAGCAGCACACACGAAGCGTAGGTTGTCCGCCACGAAATGAACCGCCTCGGTTAGCGTTCTTTGAAGACCATGCGCCCGTTGGTCCTGCTCGCCTGCGCCCTGCCGCTATGGGCCGCCGCCCAGTACAACAGCGACACCCTGCGTGCGCGCATGGTCGTGTGGAACGCGGTGAACGCGCGCTCGGCCGCGATGAGCATCGAGGACGTGAACAGCGACGAACCGGACATCAACGGGCAACTCGGCCGTGCGCTCGCCGGCGTGCTGAAGGTGCCGGGCCTCAGCGATCGCGCTATAGACAGCTTGATCCCTCCGGACGACCTGCAACGCGTGCGCTCCGCGGATGGCCGCCTCACCATCTTCCAATGGGACGAGCGCACGGGAGGCACCTTCCTGGGGCAGTTGAACGTGGTTTTCTTCCGCGACACCAAGGGCGCAGGCCATGCCGTGGGCTGCAATGACGAAGACGCTTCGTGGCCAGGCGACACCTGGAGCCGTGGCGGTGGCTACAGCGCCATACACCTGCTGCAACGCACGGACAGCTCGGCGCTCTATGTGTGCGAGGGCAGCGTGAAGGGCTGCAGCAGCTGTTGTTCCGAGCTGCTCTCGGTGATCGAACTGACGCGCGATAGCATCCACTTCGACTATCCGGCGTTCGCGTTGGGGAAGGACAGGAACGAGGAGCCGCTCCTTGGGCCCACTTGGGAATTGACGGCGCGCTGCGGCGATGTGACGCGCTTCGCATACGACCCGAAGCACAAGCTGTTGCGCTACACCTACAGCTCCGATGATCTTACACCCGTGCACACGGAGGAGGGCCCGCGCAAGGTGGTGCACGGCACGGTGCGCTTCGATGGGACGAGGTTCGTGATGCGGTAGCTGGACATGTCGCGCCGAGCTTGCCGCTCGCTCCGCTCACTTGCGGTTCAGTGCGATGATGAAGATGATGAGGATGATGCCCGATGGCGCGATGGCCACCCACGCCGCAGGGCCGAACAGTTCTCTTCGCAACAGCGCCACGCTGATCGCGATGCCGAAGGAGCCCAGCAGACCGAGCCCCGCCATCCATCGCTTCAGTGCACGGATCTCCTCCGGTTTGGCGTTCGCACCCATGCCCGCGCAGAACACCAGGGCGCTCAAGGTGAAGAAGGCCGTGCAGAGCATGGCGGCGATGGGCAGAACGTAGTTCATCCTGCCATCGTGGGATCATAGCCGAATTCACGCGCGAGCTCTTCCTGGAAACGGTCGCGCTCATAGGAGAGCGCCGCCCCTTCCCCGCCGCTGGTGGCCGAGCTGGCGTATTTGCCCATCCAATCCAACGCTTTCTTGAAGGCCTCCACCGCCTTGGGTTCATCGCCCATGCGTTGGAAGTAGCGCATGCGGTCCGCGTAGAGCTCGGCTATGGAAGCGGCGCAACCGATGTGGTCCACCGCGCGCAGGACCTCCTGCTCGGCCTCCTTCATGCGGTCATCGTCCGCGAGCGCACGCGCACGCAACCACCAGTCGGGGCCGCTGCCGGAAGTGATGGCCGACGGTGTCGCGGGCACGATCATGGTGCGCGAGGCGGGATCGTGGAACACGCGCTCCGTGCCCGGCACCGGAACGTAATCGCCCAGTTCGAAGTACTCCTTGTAATGCCCGAGGCGTGGGCCATCGGTAACGCGAACGGGCAACTTCAACAGCACCTTCCGGTCCTCCAGGTCGATGCCGAGATGTACCTCCATGCGGAGGTCATCGAAGGACAAGTGACGGATCACGCCCACCTCACCGGCCTTCACGGATTGTCGCGAGCAGTAGCCCTCGATCACGGGCGAGCGGTAACCGCTGCCATCGAGCCGCATCCGCGTGAGCTGCCAGTCGATGGAACCTTCGCGGGCGTTTTCTTGTTGGATCACGTTCATGTGCCGGAAGATAAGCTCCGACACGAAGCGTCCTTTCGCCGCTGTGCGGACGGATGGAATGAGCCGATGGGAACTACTTCAGCGTCACACGCAGCCACGCGATCATCTGCGCGGCATAATCGCTGTTCAGCTTGGCCCAGCCGCCCATGCCGTGGCCGCCGCCTTTCACGGTGATTGTCTCGCAGGTGTTGCCAGCGGCTTTCATCGCCTTTTCAAACATCACGCTCTGCTCATGCGCCACGGTCGTGTCGGCATCGCCGTGGATTTGGAGAAAGGGTGGCAAACCGGCCTTCACGTGCGTGATGGGCGACATCTCGGCCAGTTTCGCGAAGTTCGCCTCGCTCATCTCGTGGCTGCCGATGAGGTCGCCGAGGCCGCGGAGCTCATTGCGGCGTTTCACATGCGCCACGAGGTCCTGCGGCGGATAAAACGGCACCACCGCCGCCACCCGCGTGTCTCCCACGCCCGTGACACCGGCCCACGACACCAGATGCCCGCCCGCTGATTCACCAATGATCGCGATGCGGTTCACATCGACCTTGTATTCCGCCGCATGCGCCTTCACCCATTTGATCGCCGAGGCAACATCGTCCGCGCAAGCCGGCCAGCGATGCTGCGGCGCGAGGCGGTAATTAATCGTGAACCACGTGAAGCCCGCCTTCGCCAGCGGCTCAAACAGCGGCGTGATGAACGAATGCTTGTCCCCCTTCGTAAACCCGCCGCCATGCACCAAAATGCACGCCGCAAACGGCCCGTTGCCCTCCGGCACGAACGCGTCGAGTGTCAGCGACACCTCGCCCGCCTTCGCGAACTCGATATCCTGCTTCAAACCGGGAAACGTGAAGGGCTTCGCATCGGCCGCGTGACCGATGACAGCAGCGGCGAGGAGGAAGAGCAGAGCAAAACGTTTCATGACAGGTCCAAACGACGCGTTTCAGCCCAGATTGCACCGGCACGAAATCGCAGTCTGAAGGTGGCTGACCTTGGTTCTCCCACAGATTCAGGGAGGCCCACAGATTGGGTTCCTGAGATGACGCGAGCGCAAAAGTGCTGGAGTGTGATGCAGACATTCCTGTCTGCACGAGCGTCCCAGGAGAGCATGCTCAGCCAAGGCAGACAAGAATGTCTGCCACACCCTTTTTGCGCCCGCGTCTGAGATAATCTGCCGGCATCCCTGAATCTGTGCGAGTTCATCTGTGTTCTGTCTCAGTCATAAAGACGCAGGAACGCCTCCAACTCCTCATCTGGCTGACAAAGGATCACGTCGAAGGGCAGCAGATCGCCGTCCTTCAGGTAGCAGTTTCGCGGCAGGGCGTCGATGGCGAGCGTTTGGAAGGCGTAGTTGAAAAAGAGACTGTGCTGCCCGGTGGGATCGCTGATCCGCGTCCAGCCGGACGCGATGAAGTGCTGCTCGATCTCGCGTTCTGAGGCTGGTTCGCCGTGATACTGCGGCTGGCTGATGGCGAAGGACACCTGCTCATCCGCCCATTGCACCACCGCGGTCAGTTTCACGTCATCGCCAAATACGTCGTTCGCGGCAATCCAACGATCCAGATACTCCAGTGGTGTCGCATGGACGAACTCGATGGCCTTCCGCGTGCCGGGTTCACCGCGCAGATTCGGCACCGCATGTGTAAGCACTTTCGGCATCAGGCCAAATTTGGGTGGAACAGTGATTTTGACCATGCGGTCGATCTCCTCGACGAATTCCACGAGATGCTCCGTGCCGAGATGGGCCTCCGATGCGGCCTTGAAATGCTCCCAAGAGACGTCGGGAGCGCTTAAGAGCCCAAGTTCGCGACCGAGAGCACAAGCTTGTTTGGCTTGGTCTTGCGCGAGGCGGGTCCGGTCGTGCCCAGCACCTTCGAGGTTGTGGCCACAAAGGTCGCGTAGTCGGTCACGGAAGGCTTCAAGCGAATGGCCTTCGTGATGGGCTGCGGGCTGTTTTTTTTCGGATTCACGATGGGCGGAGTATCTAACAAGTCGGTGTTGGCGTCAATCGGGCTTATCCATGCGACTCAGCCGTGCCTGGCCTCAAAAGAAAGTCTTCCAGATTAGAAACCGCTTTAAAAACACATGCAAATCCAGACGACATTCGGATGTTGAGCCAGATCCCATGCAGACGCGCCGACAAACAGCTTGGAAAAAAAGCCGCAAATTTGGAGATGTGAAGGGCGGCAGAACTCAGCCCAAAATCACGGACAACATATTCGCCCGCGCCCATTCGCTCCAGCGACCGGCACCAGGAGCCAACATCCCGCTCTTCATCACAGACAATCCATCGAGGGAATTCTTTTTCCCGATCACTGAGCAAGAAATCAGACGTGAACTTTCTCACCTGCCACGAAGAGATTGGAAAGGCATCACACATATCTGGCTGAGACGCGCCAAAAAGTCGGAGTATGAGGATCGCGAGCTGCCCTTGGCACAGTTTTGCTGCGGATCGGGTGTTCGCCTCATCGTCTTATATCCGTGGCCTGTTAACCTGGAATGGGACCATGGAACGAAAATGCCGCCGCCAAGCCTCCAAAAGACTCTTGAGCAATATGGAGCACAGCTCGTTCATCGGACGGATGGCTGGATCTCATCCTGGAACTTGGCAGGTTTGAAGAACTTCTACATCGAGCATTTGCTGTATCACGAGATCGGCCATCATGTGGATCGTTACCACAGGCGGTGGAGCAAGGCGAATCACCGGGAGATTGAAGAAGTCGCCAATCAATATGCCTTCAGCAAAACTACAAAACGCTCGATTGTGTTCCGTGCAGAGTGAACGAGCCAAGCGTGTCGGAAGACAAAAGGCGGCTGAGTTGCCTCAGCCGCCTTCAAAGTGGTCCGCACAGTCCTCTGTGCGGTTTGGGTGGTTCGGAGCGCCGCGCAAGGGACTGTGCGGACCACTCTTTAGCCAATCACTTCCGGCCAATCGGTGTGGAAGAACTGGCCTTCGGGCTTGTCCACGCATTCGCAAGTGTGAGCGTTGCGGACTTGCAGGCGGTTCAACTTTACAAACAACTGGGCGCTACAAGGCTCCTTCGGATAGAAGCCGCAAGCAGGTAACCGGGTTCCAGACTTTTTTCAGAGGAAGGCGCTTTATCTTACCCGCGAGCTGGAAGCACAGTGAGCCAGCTTTCACCTCGACATTCGAAGCTAGAGGAATGGTGTCGGAGGTGCTTCCGTAGGTGACGCGGGCGTTTTGGAACTCAAAAGGATCAAGCGCCACCTTCTCGCCAAGTTGAAGTCGCTTCAAAAGGGCCGGTAAAATGGTTTCGGCCTCAAACGCAATGAGGCTATCACGAAGCCTGCAGATGCCCTTCAAAGCACTTCCAACTTTGATCTGCTTGGTTGCGTCGCGAACCGTGATCTGAATGTGAGTGGTAGCCTCCTGGCCCAATGCACCTGCGAACGCTTTCGAAACGTTTATGCCCTCGACCACAGTTTGTTCTGCGCGGTGACGAATCAGCGTCTTTTCGTTCAAAACAACCGTCGTCGTGCGCAGAAGGGAGGCTTTGACCAGGTGGCCGTTGCCGAAAGTCACACGCAAGGTCATGAAATAGATCCAAACCAAGGCAAGCCAGATGAGTGTCACGACCAAAGTGAGGATCATAAAAACATCGTCTGTCCAAATGGCACGAGCCGGAAGACAAAGCAGTGCCGACAGAGGCCAGCCAAAGACAAGGACGATCAAGGTCCAGGAAATTGGCGACACGATGCTGGCGCGGAACTCAACAGGTTGCATAAGCGAAGATAAAAAAGGCGGCTGGGAATGCCAGCCGCCTTTGCGATGTTTTTGGAGTGTGGTTGAGTCCTCTGGACTCATCTGATCAGCCCGGAGGGCTGAACCACTTTAGCCGATCACTTCCGGCCACTCAGTATGGAAGAACTGGCCTTCGGGCTTGTCGGTGCGCTCGTAGGTGGGGGCACCGAAGAGCAGTTCTAGGCGACCGCCTGTCGTGCTCGTCTCGTGGCAAGCCCGAGGCGGGCTTTGACGTCGCTCAGCGACATGCTTGGGCTTCTACCTTCGCTCGCCTTGGCCTTGCGCAGAATACGCAGGCAAGCGGCGTCCTCGAGCTCCTCCTGAATGACGAGGAAATCGGCATACGGAATAACGGCAAACTGAGGTTTGCCGTTTTGATGGAGGATTTCGGGCTTGAGTTTGATCATGGCGTTAGCGGTAGGCTTCCCGGCGATGGATGACTCGATACACGACAATGCTGGCTCCTTCCACCTCGAAGAGCGCACGGTAGTCTCCCACTCGGAGGCGGTATTCCGGGCTGAAGTTGGTGAGACGCTTGACGTCACCGCCTTTCAGCCCGGATCGCAATGATTCCAGCTTCTGGATCACTCTGCCGGCCATTTCGGTCGGCAGCTTGTCCAGATCCTTCACAGCCTTGGGTTTGAATTCGAGCTGGAAGGCCATGATGGATGAGTTTTACCCAATCACCTCAGGCCATTCCGTATGGAACATCTGGCCTTCGGGCTTGTCGGTGCGTTCGTAGGTGTGGGCACCGAAGAAGTCGCGCTGGGCTTGGAGGAGGTTCGCAGGGAGACGGGCGGCGCGGTAGCTGTCGTAGTAGCCGAGGGAGGCGGAGAAGGCAGGAACCGGGATACCGTTGAGGGTGGCGATGCTGACGACTTCGCGCCAGTTCTGCTGAGTCTGGCTGAGCACGTCTTTGAAGAACGGGTCGAGCATGAGATTCGCGAGGCTGGCATTGGTGCGGTAGGCATCGGTGATGCGATTGAGGAAGCGGGCGCGGATGATGCAACCGCCGCGCCAGATGGCGGCGATGCGGCCGAGGTCGAGGCCCCATTGCTTCTTCTCGCCCATGGTTTTGATCAAATCGAGACCCTGGGCGTAGCTGATGATCTTGGAGGCGTAGAGGGCGTCGTGAACCTTTTTGACCAGTTCCTTCTTGTCGGTGGTGATGTTGACGGTCGGGCCGGTGAGCTGGGTGCTGGCGGCGACGCGTTGCTTCTTCTGGCTGGAGAGGATGCGGGCCTCGACGGCGGCGTTGATGGTGCTGATGACGACGGCGTTTTCGGCGGCGTTGAGCAGGGTCCACTGGCCGGTGCCTTTCTGGCCGGCTTTATCGACGATGAGTTCGACGACGGGCTTGCCGGTTTCGGGGTCTTTTTGCTCCAAAGCCTTGCCGGAGATCTGGATGAGGTAGCTGAGGAGGTCGCCCTCGTTCCACTCGTTGAAGATGGCGGCCATCTCGTCGGTGGTGAAGCCGGCGTGCTTGAAGATGTTGTAGGCTTCGCAGATGAGCTGCATGTCGCCGTATTCGATGCCGTTGTGGATCATCTTCACGTAGTGACCGGCACCGCCGGGGCCGATGTGGATGACGCAGGGCTCGCCATCGACCTTCGCGGCGATGGATTCAAAGATGGGCTTCATCACTTCCCAGGTGCTGGCAGGGCCGCCGGGCATGATGCTCGGGCCTTTGCGGGCGCCTTCTTCACCGCCGGAGACGCCTGCGCCGATGAAGCGGAGGCCTTTTTCAGCCATGTAGGCGTCGCGGCGCTCGGTGGTCTGGTAGAAGCTGTTGCCGCCGTCGATGACGATGTCGCCTTTGTCCAAAAGCGGGATGAGCTGCTCGATCACGGCGTCCACCGCGTCGCGGTCGCTGTCCTTCACGGCGGTGGATTTCACCATGATGTGAATTTTGCGCGGCAGGGCGAGGCTCTGGACGAATTCTTCGAGGGTCTTGGTGCCGACGAGGGCCTTGCCAGGGTGCTTGGCGACGAATTCGTCGGTGACGCTGGTGGTGCGGTTATAGACGCTGACCTGGAAGCCGCGGCTTTCGACGTTGAGAACGAGGTTTTGGCCCATCACGGCGAGGCCGATGAGTCCGAAGTCACTTTTTTTGCTCATAGTTTGGGGCGGGGTCCATACCTGCCCGCCGGGCCTGCGCAAAGGGGATTTTGTTCATGCGGAGCATGAGAAGGACGCATGGGCAGGGAAGGGGGCTGAAGTCATCCATTGCCAAATCCGATGGCCTGCATGAAAGATGCTTACGAATGGCAGATCATGCGCCGCAACCCACTATCGAACGTCTTTGGACAGGAACCGCCGTGTCGGCGGGTGTGGCACATGCGGTGGTTCATGTTTTAAAGGATCACTTCGACGAGCCGGACGAGGACTCCATCGTGCCGGACAGTGCCGATCATGAGATGCAGCGCCTTCATGCGGCGCTGGCGGTGACCCGCAAAGAGATCGAGGCGCTCCAGCATGAAATGGGCGCGGAGGAGGGCAGCGCGGAGAGCGAGATCTTTGAGACGCATCTGCTGATCATCCAGGACGGCTCGATCCTGCGCCAGGTGGAGAAAACGGTGCGCGAGCAACTGGTGAGCGTGGACTACGCCTACTACCGGCTGATGACGAAGCACATGGAGAAGCTACGCGGGCTCCAGGATGCCTATCTGCGGGAGCGTTTCCTGGACATCAAGGACGTGACGCAGCGTGTGATGCGGCATCTGCGCGGTGAATTGCTCGAGACGCCGATGTTTGACGAGCCTGTCATCATTGTGGCGCATGACCTGACGCCCTCGGACACGGTGCAGCTGGACCGCTCGAAGGTGCTGGGCTTTGCCCTGGAAACCGGCAGCGCGGTCTCGCACGCGGCGATCATTGCCAAATCGCTGGCGATTCCGGCCGTGGTGAAGCTGCATGGCATCTGCGAGACGCTGCACAGCGGTGATGCGGTCTTTCTGGATGGCGAGGAAGGGCATCTCATCCTCAATCCGCTGCCCGAGACGCTGGCCCGTTACCGCGCCCGCGAAGAGCAGGCGGAGAAGCGCGAAGATGTCTTCCAAGTGGATCGCCATGGCGAGGCGGTGACGACCTGCGGCTGCGTGATCTGCGTGGGCGCGAATGCTGAATTCGTGGAGGAGGCGGAGATCGTCAAAGACAGCGGTGCCGAGGAAGTGGGCCTTTTCCGCACGGAAATGCTGCACCTCGAAAATCCCGATTCCACAGAAGATGAGCTGGCGACGGCCTACAGCACGGTGGTGAGGTCGCTTGCGCCGAAGCGTGTCGTTTTCCGCACGCTGGACCTCGGCGGTGACAAGGTGGACGAGCGTCTCGCCGCCGAGCCGGAGCCGAATCCTTTCCTCGGCTGGCGCGGCATCCGTCTCTCGCTAGGACGGCCGGACATGTTCCGCACGCAATTGCGGGCGCTGATTCGAGCCGCGATGCACGGCCGGGTGGGCATCATGTTCCCGATGGTCTCCGGTTTGCAGGAGGTGCTGGATGCGAAGGCGCTGCTGGCCGAATGCGCCGCGGAACTGGAGCGTGAAGGGCACACGGTGCCGGAGGAGATCGAGGTCGGAGCCATGATCGAGATCCCCAGTGCGGCGCTGTCTGCGGATCAAATAGCTGCGGAGGTGGATTTCTTCAGCCTCGGCACGAACGACCTGGTGCAGTATACGTTCGCGGTGGACCGCACGAACCCGCGCGTCGCCGACATTGGCAGCCACCTGTCGCCGGCCATCCTGCGCCAGATTGACGGGGTGGTGCGGGCGGCGCACGCATGCGGGCGGCCGGTGAGCGTGTGCGGCGAGATGGGGTCGGACACGCGGGCGACGGCGCTGCTGGTGGGCTTGGGCGTGGACACGCTGAGCGTGAACCCGGCGGCGGTGCCGGATGTCAAGGCGGCGCTGCGGGAGATTCACACGGACGAGGCGGCCGCGCAAGCCAAGCAGAGTATCGCCTGGACGCTGTGAGACAGAAGGTTGGGCCATCGCGCCCTGGTTTAAGAGGAGTACCGTGCCTTGAACAGCGATTTGGCCCGCGTGCCAATCCAAGAGTTGGCTTCTGATGCAGAGAGCATCTTCGACCGTGTGGCACAAGGTGAGACGCTAGTCGTCATAGACACCGCAGGGAAAGATGTCGCTATTGTCAGGCCGGTGCGGACGCGCCGCTGGGGTCGCCGCAAGACAGCGGCGGACCTGGCCGCGTTCCGGGCCGCCGCCGGGGGCTGGGCGGACGTTGATACTGACGCGCTCATTGAGTTTCTCTACGAGAGCCGAGGGTCGTCGCGACCTCCCGTGGATCTATGAGGTATCTCGTTGATACCGATTGGGTGGCTGACTACCTGAAAGGTCGCCAGCCTACCGTGGAGTTGTTGAGTGCGATGGCTGACGAAGGCCTGGCAATCAGCATTATCACTTATGGTGAGATTCACGAGGGCATCGTTTATGGTCGGGACGCCGCGCAACATGGCCGTACCTTCAACCTATTTCTGCGTGGAGTAGATGTCCTCGGGCTTAACCGTCAGATCATGCGGCGCTTTGCGCGCGT
>CALMTT010000181.1 GCA_937872615.1 uncultured Verrucomicrobiaceae bacterium
GGTGTCATCAAGATGAACATCGACACCGACACGCAGTATGCCTTCACGCGTCCGATCGTCGGCCACATCATGAAAAACTACGACGGTGTGCTCAAGGTCGACGGCGAGATCGGCGACAAGAAGGCCTATGATCCTCGTTCTTACCTCAAGAAGGGCGAACAGGGCCTTTGCGATCGCATGAAGGAAGCCTGCAACGACCTCCTCAGCACCGGCAAGACCATCTTCGGCACCGTTTGATACCGTTTGTCGATTTGATCCACGAAAAGGCCATGCGTCGAGCATGGCCTTTTTTGTGCCGAAACGAGTTCGTTACGGAATGGGAGCCTTCGTGACACAAGCGACCGCCATGGCGGCGATGCCTTCCTCGCGGCCCACGAAGCCCAAACGCTCATTCGTCGTTGCTTTGACGCCGACTTGATCTGGTTGGATGTCGAGAGCCGTGGCGATGTGCTGCTTCATCGCTGGAGCATGCTTCATCACTTTCGGGGCTTCGGCGATGAGAGAGGCATCCACGTTCTCGATTATGAAGCCACGATCCGATGCGATCTGGGCGCACTTTTCGAGGATTTTGAGGCTGGAGATACCTTCGATGCTCGCATCGCTCGGAGGGAACCAGTAGCCTATGTCCGGCTCACCGAGCGCACCGAGAACGGCATCCGCGATGGCATGGCAAAGCACGTCAGCATCGCTGTGCCCCTTCAAACCGCGGGTGTGCGGGATGGTGACTCCGCCAAGCACGAGCGGGCGGCCTTCCTGGAAGGGGTGAACGTCGTAACCGATTCCTACGCGTGGCACAGAGATTTTGGGGGATTACGCGTTGTGATCAGCCGCCTTCTTCAGGCTGGCGAGGACATCGCTGATCTTCAAATCGATGCGCTGGCGCTTCTGGAAGTAGCTGACTTGCTCGTAGCCGGCCTCGGTGAGGTTGTTCAACGCGGTGACAAAGTGCTCGCCGACACGCTGGGCGCGGTGGGCGTCGCTGCCGATGACGATCGGGATCTTCCGGTCGGCCATCATGCGCAGCATTTCATTGCCGGGATTCATCTCGGAGTAGCTCTTGTTGAGGCCGGAGGTGTTCAATTCCATCGCCACGCCGGTGGCGGCAATGCGGTCCAAGGAGGCGGCGACGCTGTTTTTGATGATGGCAAAGCACCACGAGTCCGGATGATAGTTTTTGACGAGGTCCGGATGTGCGAGGCAGTCGTAGAGACCCGTCTCGGCTGATTTGGCGAGGTGGTCGAAGTAGATGCGGCGGAAGTTCTCGATGGTGCCGCTCTCGAATTTGGCGAGGTATTCCTTGGCCTGCCAGTGGACAGCGCCGAGGACGTAATCGAATTCGACGCGCTCGTGCAACTGGCGGATATAGTCCTCGTAGCCGGGGAACCATTCACTTTCGATCCCAAGGCAGACATGAAGCTTGCCTTTGTAAGCTGCGGCTGCTCGCTGAACGAGGGCCACATAAGTGTCGAACTCGCTTTCGGACATGCGCACGGTGGGCCAAAAGCCATTCGGCATCGGAGCATGGCAGGTGAAGATAATGCCCTTCAGCCCGGCCTTGATGGCCTGCTGGGCATATTCCTCGGGTTCACCCCACGCATGCTTGCACAGCGGCGTGTGCATGTGGGAATCGTAAAACAAGGCGCCGGACTTCGTCGGGCCGGGGGCAGGTGCGCTGGATTTCGCGGCGCTTTTCACCGGTTCAGGCTTGGGTGGCGGCGCTGGGGCCGGAGCGGGAGCCTCGGCCACTGGAGCCGGGGCAGTTTGCGGTGCCGGAGCAGCGGCTGCGACCACGGGCTTCGGAGCAGGTACCTTCGCCGTGGGAACTGGCTTCGGAAGAGACTTGGCTGCGGGTTGCGGTGCAGGCTTCGCTTCCTTTTTCGCCGGGGGCGGGGCTTTCGCGGCGGGAGTGGCGGCTTTCTTTGCGGGCGGCGCTGCTTTTTTCACCGGGGCAGGAGCCTTTTTAGCGGGCACAGGCTTCTTCGCGGCCTTGGGAGCAGGTTTGGCTGGCTTGGGGGCCTTCTTGGCGGGTTTCGCGGCAGGCTTGGGGGCTGCCTTTTTCGGCTGTAGCTTTTTTGAGGCAGGCTTGGAAGCGGCTTTCACGGGCTTTTTGGCCACGCTCTTGGCTTTGGCGCTGCCCTTGGAGGGGGCGGCCTTTTTCGAGGGAGTTTTCTTTTTGCTCACGATTTAGCTCCTGTTTCCTTGCAATATAAGCCAGC
This sequence comes from uncultured Verrucomicrobiaceae bacterium, assembly GCA_937872615.1. Taxonomy (GTDB): domain Bacteria; phylum Verrucomicrobiota; class Verrucomicrobiia; order Verrucomicrobiales; family Verrucomicrobiaceae; genus Prosthecobacter. The sequence continues at coordinate 2,217 of CALMTT010000181.1, forward strand.
CTTTGCCTTCGATGTTGGCGATCTTCGCCCCCATGTTGCTTCCGCCGGTGCTGGGTGTGCCGGGGAAACAAAGACGCAGCGTCAACGGCACATCCTTCCAGTTTCCGCTCTGCAATTGGTCGATCAGGGGCTGGAATTTCGGGTCGTTGCGGTCAAAAAAGGCCAGCACACTGCCTTCTTGGGCCGGGTGCTTGATTTCGATGAACTCGGTTCCCTGAGGCGATTCTCCTCCTGGTGCCGTGGCGGGTTTAGAGGCGATCACTCGCAGCAGGGTGGGTTCGGCCGGCCGGACTTTGAGGAATTCCTTCCAATCGATTTCGCCGTAACTGACGGAGCTTTCCCAATCCACCCGGTATTTGCCCTCTGCTGTCTCCTCAAACACCACGCTAACCGGCTCTGCGTCGTCAAAAATGGCCTGGGCATAGCCAAACCGATACCCTTTCTCGTCCACGCTCATCAGCCAGCCGAGATTCTTCCAACGCGGGGGCGTGAGCGGATGGGAACGGTAAAAATTCTCCATCATTGGCCGCACACGCATGGAGTCGCGGGCAAAAACAAGCTTCAGGTCGATGGTGTTGGCTTCGAAGAACCCTCGGATGACGGATTCAATCTCCAGCCGCTTGCTTTCAATGTTCTGAATGCCATTCACGTTGGAGACAGGAACCGGAGCCAGACCGACGGGCGGTGCCTCGAGGGCGGCCTTGGGGGGATTCATTTCGCGGGCCACCCGGTTGGCAACCTGCTGGGCATCCTTCACCGAGGGTTTCGTGCCATCGTGCTTCACATCGTCAGCTGAGGCGATGAGTGCCTTGTTTTCCTTGGTGTTGCCGGACCACCCACGTCCCTGTACATCCTCATAAACCGAGTCCACATACTCTGGGTTGATCTGCGTGGACTCCCAGAGCTTGGCGGTAGCCACCCGGAAGACGGTGGCAATCATGATCACCAGAGCCAGACATCCCAGCACACACGCCAGTGTGTTGATGACCGTCTCGCGCCGCCGAAACCGGCTGCGACGTGGCGATTCATTCTCAGTTTGGCTAGGTTGGGACATGAGGATGAAAATGGAGCTCAAACTGGAGCCGAAGGCGGGAATCGAACCCGCGACCCGCGCATTACGAATGCGCTGCTCTACCGCTGAGCTACTTCGGCTTTGTTCAAGGCGATGAGCAGGTGATTATAGAAGGTGCCCCCGCCTTGTCATTCCCTTTTTCCTCTTTCAGCGCAAAAACAGCCCGTGCGTTTCTGTGCCAGAAGACGATGGGCAGGACGTTTTCCACAGCGCGCATGGCAGCCTCCACGAACACCCCCAACCCCTACGCCGAGTTCCTCGCTGAACTTGATGAAATTGACCGGCACAAATGGCATCTGAGCGAGCGCGAGGGCGTGGACGTAGGCTTCGAAAAAGCCCTCAATGACTGGGCCACCAACCACCGCTCCGCCTGGCGGCACATCCGCAATCAAATCCGTAATCCTCTGGCATCTTCCCTGTCATGAAACGTCTGCTTTGGGGGCTCGTATCGCTCGTTTCCGTCCTTTCCGCCGCGCAGCCGCCGAATGTGCTGCTCATCACAGCCGATGATCTGCGTCCGGAACTGGGCTGCTATGGTTCCCCGGCCATCACCCCTCACCTCGACGCCATCGCCGCACGCGGGACCATGTTCACCCGGGCCTACTGCCAGCAGGCGGTGTGCAATCCCTCCCGCTCCAGCATGCTCACCGGCCTCCGTCCGGGCACGCTCGGGCTTTACACCAACGGCACCCACTTTCGCGAATTGAAGCCGGACGTGATGACGCTGCCGCTTTGGTTCAAAGACCACGGGTACACCACCCGCTGCACCGGCAAGCTCTTCCACAACTGGCACACCAAGGAGAAGGGCGATCCCCGCTCCTGGTCCGCCCCCGAATTCCTCCACTACGCCAACCATGGCGACGACACCCCGCAGGTCAGCGGAGCGCTGCCGGAGAACCACGCCAAACACACCGAAGGCCTGCGCAAATACGGCTCCGTCGGCATGTGCGAGTGCTACGACGTGCCTGACGAGGCCTACTATGACGGTCGAGTGGCCGCCGAGGCCATCCGCATCCTGCCGGAGCTCAAAAAGGGCGGCCCCTTCTTTCTCGCGCTCGGTTTTTGGAAGCCGCACGCTCCCTTCAACGCCCCCAAAAAATACTGGGACCTCTACGACCGCTCCAAGATCCCCGCACTGAACCCCGCCCGGCCCTCCGACGCTCCGGAGATCGCCTTCCACCCGAGCACGGAGATTCTCGGGCCACCCGATCAGCAAAAGAAACCGACACCCGAACAGGTCGCCGAGATGCGTCACGGCTACTTTGCCGGCATCAGCTACATGGACGCGCAGATCGGCAAGGTCATCGCGGCTATGAATAAGCAGGGCATGCTCGAAAACACTGTCATCGTGTTTTGGGGCGATCACGGCTACCACCTCGGTGAACATGGTTTGTGGGCCAAAACGAGCAACTTCGAGCTCGACGCCCGTGTGCCGCTTATCATTGCCCCGCCGCAGGCGAAACAGCGTGGCGTGCAGACCCAGGCCCTCGTCGAGATGCTCGATCTCTTCCCCACGCTCAGCGCCCTCTGCGCCCTCCCGACTGCGCCGGGCCTCGAAGGCTCCAGCCTCGTGCCCGTGCTCGAAAATCCCGCCGCCTCGGTCAAACCGGCCGCCTTTACCCAGCATCCCCGCCCGCCCTATCCCGACCGCACTCCTGACAAGCAACCCACGCACATGGGCTACAGCGTCCGCACCGCCCGCTGGCGCTACACCGAGTGGCGAAATTGGAAAACAGGCGCCGTCGAGGCACGTGAACTCTACGATCACACTTCCGACCAGCCGGAACTCGAAAACGTCATCGCCAATCCACCGGACAAAACAGCCTTTAAAGAGGCGGAGAAGCTCCTTCGGGCTCAGTTCCCGCTGAAGCCCTGATCGGCATTACTTCTCGCTGCCGGAGCTTTGGACCCGAATCGTGGCCGAGGGCGGCTCTTGCTCCACGGGAGCCTGCTGGGCTTGCGTCGCGTGGATCACTTCGAGGGTCATCGAGCCAAAAATGTAGATCAAGCCGCCTCCAAGGCCCGCGGCGATGGCGATCAGACGACGCTGCCACACGTTTGAGCAGTCGATCACATACCAGAAGCGCATGCAAAAGGCGATCCACATCAGGCTCACCACGAGGACAATCGTTTGATCAGTCATGCAGCCAGATTGTCACGCCACAATGAAATGAGCAAGCCTCGTTCCGTCCGGCTTCGTGATGGACGTGGACTAAGCCAGCGAACAAACCGGTTTGAAAACGCGTCAAGCGGCAGCCGGTTGAGGCTGCAGCAGCCCACGGCGGATCATGAATTCCTCGGCAAGCGAGCGGTAGGAGACGGCACCACGACCACTCGGCTCATACTCGATGATGCTTTTGCCAAAGCTGGGCGCCTCACCGAGGCGGACGGTTCTCGGGATGACGGTGTTATAGACGACCTCGGCGAAGTAGTTCCGCACATCGTTGACGACTTGATTCGCGAGGTTTGCCCGGCTGTCGAACATGGTCATGACGATACCTTCGAGCTGTAGATTGGGATTGGCCCCGCAATCGCGGATCTGCTGGACGACGTTGACGATCTTCGAGAGGCCTTCGAGGCCGAAGTACTCGCACTGGATCGGCACGAGAAGCTCATCGGCACAGGCGAGCGAGCTGGTCATGAGCACGCCGAGGCTTGGAGGCGTGTCGATGATGGCGTAATCAAAATGGCCGCTCTGGCGGATGGGCTCCAGCACGTCCCGCAGGCGGGCGAGGTGGTTGCCACTCTGGGCGAGTTCGATCTCGCAACCAGCGAGTTCTTGATGCGAGCGGATGATGCTCAGATTCGGAAGCCGGGTGCTGCGGATGAACTGCCGCGGGTCCTCACCTTCGACGAGGGCCGGGTAAAGACTGCCACGCTCTTCCTGAGCCAGGCCGAGGCCGCTGGTGGCATTCGCCTGCGGATCGAGATCGACGAGCAGCACCCGCACGCCGCGCTGGGCGAGGCAGGCGGAGAGATTGACGGCCGTGGTCGTTTTTCCGACTCCGCCTTTCTGATTGGTGATGGCTACGATCCGCATGATGAGAATGATTCCGTTCGAGAGAATGCGGAGTTTGGCGAGGAACCTGTCCCCGCGCCAGAAAAGAAATGCAGCCGGTAAAGGATCATGACGTGAGTTTGAGACTGACAAAGTCCGCCATTTTCGTTAAAAGAGAAAAATGAGCTTCCATCACAGTTTACCTGCTCTGGTGCTGTCTATTGGCAGTGTAGCCACGCTATTCGCGCAGCAGACGCCGCAGGTCGTGCGCCTCGGCGACCTAAATACGAGTCAAGTGGTGCTGGAGGCCGTGGCGGGCGGTGCGGGGCAAACAGGCCCTGTCGTTCTATTTCGCGGAACAGACGGTGAGCACGGGGATGAGGTGTGGATCGTGCGGGGCGGGGCGGCACGGCTGGCCCGGGATGTTCGACCAGGGCCGGAATCGAGTGATCCAGGCAGTTTCGCGCCGCTGGGCACGGAGTATTTTACCTGCGTGGCGGATGATGGCGTGACGGGGCCTGAGGTACGGGTGTTTAATATGGATGGGTACCTGGAAAGCGATAGCTGGGCGCAGACCGACCTGCGTCCAGGTGCCCATCACACGGCCCCGGTACTTCTGGGCACAGGCAATGGAATCGTGTGGTATGCGATGGATGAGTTGGATGCGGGGGGCAGCGCATCACAGTCGGTGTGGGCCTTTTCGGCGAACGAGCCGTCGCAGCGAGTGGGGAGCTATCAGCGTGGCACGGTGCAGCAGGCCTCCGTGGTTCCTGGGACATCCCGCTTGTGCTTCATCGCGCGCAGGCATTCTGAGGGTGATCTGAGTCTCTTCACGGTGGATGGCATCCAGCAGGAGGCGTTGAGATGCGGGTCCATGGGCACCGCCGCCGAGGCAGAACCACTGCCACAGCCCGCGTATGCCGCGACGAGCTCATTTGTGTGCTTCCGGCAGGTTTACGGGAATGCCTCCCTGACAGCCTTCCATTTTGCCAACCATCAGATTTCCACGCTCCAGGCGCTTGGTCCCTCGGTCACACCGTGGCTGGCCTCGAATGGCACGGACCGTGTATGTTTCGCGGGTTATGATTCCGCCAATGGCATCGAACTGTGGACGACGCAGGGCACACCGGCCACCACGCAGCGCGTGAGTGATCTCGCGGCAGGCGCGGCGAGCAGCTATCCCAGCCGCATCCAAATGGTGCCGGGTGGGCTGGGTGTTTTCTTCCAAACGGGTGCGGAAGGTGGCAATCGCAGCCTTTACTACATCTCGCCAACGTCTGACCTCCCGACCTTTCGCCTGCTCTCCAGCCAGGCGCACCTCGGAAGCAACTTCACCATTGTCTCCAACTATGAAATGGCCTTTACAGCACCTGGTGGAGCCGGGAGCCAGCTTTGGCTGGGAGATGGCAGTTCAGGCTCGCTAAACCGGTTGGATGCCGGATCGGCCATCCACCGCCTGTGGCGTCCAGTCTCCTTCGACTCATCCAACCGGCGTTTGAACTGGCTGACGGAAACGAGCACGCAATATCGAATCGGAATCTTGGGCAGTGGTTTACAGACGCCCACACTGCTGAGCATGGAAAAACCAGCCTCCGGTGGGCATGTGCCGGTGGTTTTTCAGGGGGCACCGGCCAGTCGGGTCTATGTGGTCGGAGAGGATCATGATCCTCAACGACGGCTTTGGCAGCTCGATGGCACCGGCATGAGTTCCACTGAGCTACTGCCGCTGATTCCTACCAGTACTTACCCGAGTTCTGCTTCCAGCCATCCGGCGGACTTTTTCGAGATCGACGGCCAGTTGGTTTTCAGCGCCATCCCGAATGGTGGCAGGCGGGTGCTGTATTTTTCCCACACGGGCGAAAATGAGAGCTTTCAAGTAGTCGGCAACCTCGGTGGGGACCTGAACCTTCCAGGGGCCTACGAGGTGGATCAGGTGGTGAAGCTTGGTTCGCATTTGTTTTTCACCGGCATGGCCCCAGGGCAGACGGGCGGGGCACGTCGGCTTTTCCGGGTGCGATACGCTCCATTGGAGGCATCGAATGGCGGTGTGATTTCGGAGGCGGTGTCGGAGTCGGGCCTGCCCGTGGAGGCTCAAAGACTGGTCGTGGCGGCTGGAAAGGTGTTTTTTGTGACCTCGGGCGCGACGACGGAGACCCTGCGATGTGTCGATGCCTCGTTGAACCTTGTCACGGTCGGCGTCTTCGCCAAGGACAGCCTCGGCGAAGGTATCTCTGATCTTGTTGGCTCGCCTGGCCTGCTGTTTTTTTCGGCTGTCGCTACGAGCGGGCCCTCAGCAGGGCAGCGCACGGTTTGGAGCACCGCAGGCGCAGCAGGAGTACTTGCCACGCAGCCCCCCCCCTTACTTCCCGGTGCCCGCCTGCTCGGCCTGTTGGGTACCCAGATCGTGTTCTGGACCCCGGATGGATCGAGTTTTCGGGAATGGACGTGGTCCGGATCCAGCGCCGAAGCCCCGGTGGAGAGATTTCAAGGTTCGATTCAAGAGCAGCCTGTGCCCAGCCGTGACTGGCGGAGACCTTCGGGCATCGAAAACGAGGGCCGTTTCTACTTCTGTGATCGGCTCGGCAGGCTTGTCTGGTTCAACACCTCCGACCAATACGGCGCTTTCAATTTCACCAATGACGCCCAGGTACTGCCTGAACACCTCAGTGTGATCGGCGGCCAGCTTTTATTTCATTCACTCCAGCGGAATCAGGGGGCTTGGTTTACCCACCGCTGGGCAGGTGCCGCCCAAGATTTTTTGCTCGGCCCTGTTCAGGCCCGGCACCCCGGCCCGATGTTTCAGCATGGTGGGCGCATGTGGTTCTCCCGATTCGTGCCGGGAAACCCGCCCGATGCCACCGAGTTGAGGTCTTCGGATGGGCTCACGGTTTCCGATCAGCCTCTCATGCTCTCCACCCGTCACGCGACGGTCATGAATGCCGCGGGGAGCTATCGTGGGCACTTGTGCCTGCCGGCAAGGCCTGAGTGGGGCAATTACGGCACCGAACCCTGCATCGTGAACACGCCGCCCGATGTGCCCATGCCGCCCACGCTCCAAGGGGCGAGAAAGGAGCAGCCATTCTCCTTCACCTACGCTCAACTCATCACCGGCACGGCCAGCGATGCGGAGGGCGATACGGTTTCGTCTCCAGCGATCAGCCCTCCCACCGTTGGCACGTTGAAACGCAACGGAGCAGTCGTCACCGCAGAAATCCCCATCCTGCCCGGGGATGCTTTTGAGTGGATGCCGCCCGCGGATCAGATCGGCAATGTTCCGGTGGTCCATCTCATTCACCGAGATCCCTGGTCCATCACCGAGACGCCCGTATTCATCCGCGTCGAAACCCCGCACGATGAATGGACGCGGCTGCACTTTACTCCCACTCAGCTCGCCGATCCACTCGTCAGCGGCCCGGAGGCAGATGCGGATGGGGACGGCGTGGGCAACGCGCTCGAATTCCTCTTTGGCCGTCTGCCACACCAAAGGGAAGGGGAGGCCGGCTGGTCGCTCACCTCCACGACGCCTTCTCCGGGGCAGCGCCGGGCTGTTTTCACCTTCAAACGCCTCGCCGTGCTGCCGCCCGGAACCACCGTACTCATCGAGCAGTCGGACGATTTGCTGAACTGGGGAACGGTGGCCGAAAAGATCGAGAACGCCGCCTGGACCTTCCCTGTCGCGGGCGTGAGCGTGGATGAGGTAGCCCTCGTGGATGGTCGCATCGAGACCCGGGTGGCTGTCGAGGAGAGCATGGCCTTGAACCGCTTCCTCCGCCTGCGTCTCGTGCTGCCTTGAGTCCGGCAAAGAAAGTGGCACAGGTTTTCAACCTGTGCTCGACGAAGGGAAACGCCACCGAGCGCTCAAGAACCGTTCGAAACATCTCCAGATCAGGCCCTTGGCAAGTTTCACGGCCAATCAATCCCAAGCCAGAACAGGTTACAAACCTGTTCCACTTTCCTCCCTCCCGCTCCCCTCACGCCCCGATTCCTTGGTTGAAGTCCGCCCCTTTTCGCGACAACCAACCCGCCATGGAAATCACGGAAAGCTGGCT